>JAGQVV010000136.1 GCA_020437805.1 Flavobacteriales bacterium | reverse complement strand
GCGACGTGCTCCGGCGGGTGCTTCCCCTCCAGTGAACGCGCCAGTTTCGCCAGGCGGTCGGCGATGGCACGCGTCACCTTGGCACTGCGCCGGCCGGGGTCCAGCGTAAGCGGGTCCGTCCATACAGCGTGGAGCAGTTCGCGCACCTCGCTGCGCAGGAGGTCCTTTAGCGGTATACGGTAGGTGGCCGGGTCGGGGTACGGGATGTACTCGCCGCCCATGCGGCTCCAATCGGTGTACAGCGCGATGCTGTGGCCCACATCCACCACCAGAATGAACGGCGGACGGCCATCGGCGATCTCTTCCTTGGGCAAGGCGCGGGCATAACGTTGGGCCTGCTCGCGGGCTTTCAGCATGGCGGTGTCCCAGCCTTTCGTGCCGCGTATGCCGTGGCCGGTCTTGCGCTTCGCTTCCTGCTCTTGCCCTTGCTGGCTGAGTGCGTTGCTCGTGCTGCGGTCAGCCCCTTGCTTCGTTTCCAGTACGAAGTGTCCGCGCTTGTAGCAGTCGATGAAGTTGATGGTATCCGTTACACTCGGAATGGTCTTCTCGAAGACGTATGCGTTGGCATGCTCATCGGGTGTTTTCGGCTGCGGGTGCTCCACGCCGATCACATCACACAGTTCCGCAATGAAGAGCTGTGCATTGGCGCGTTCGGCGGCACCGCTTGCCTCCCATTTGGTAATGAATGCTTGAATGCCCTGCGGGCCGATAGTGGACATGGGAACGAAGATGGGGGATCGGAGCGGTTGGTGATGTGCTGGGGCGGATCTTGAAGGCGATCAGGGTCGGCGTAGGCCACAAAAACAACGGCGGCCCTACTTTCGCAGGGCCGCCATTCCTCGTTGGGTGTGGGCAGCACAGTACCGGGGCCGGGTGCCGCACGAACGGCCCTGGCCCCAACTGCGCTTAGCGCACCAGGCTGTGGGCCACCTCACCGAGGGGTCCCATGCCTGTGGTACCGATCGCCGCTACGCGGAACCAGTAGGTCTTGGCCGACTCCAGGCCCGTGACCTTGAAGCTGGCCCTGGTACTCACCCCGGCCAGCTCCCAGCTGGTATCATCCGTGGGCTCGTTCCGGCTGACGTGGATGTGATAGGCGATCGCATCCTTCGCCGGATCCCAGCGCAGGTCCACGCGCCCCTTGAAGGCGCTGATCATGGCCCGCAGGTCGCGGGTGGGTTCCAGCTCACCGGTAGGGCTGCCGGTGCGCTTCACCTCGAAGCCACTGCTCAGGATGGCCAGTGCGTTACCTTCCGCAATGGACGAAACGTAGCCGCCCAGCTGGTTCAGCAGCAGGATCAGTTCGCGTTGCCGTGCGCGGCGGATCGCCGTTGCCGTGCGACCCCCGTCCTTGGCGGCCGTGATCGCCGCTTCCAGTGCTTCGCGTGCCGCAGCGATATCGCCGAGCGTGGGTGTGGGTTCCGGATAGGCCGGATTGTTCTTCATGCGTTCTTCGATGAAACGCACCTTGCTGACCACTTGGGCAGCGTTAAGGCCTCTTATGTTCTTAGCTAATGTTGCCATGATGGCGGTTGTTGGTGATAGTGTAGATCGAACGTTGGTCACTTTTTTCAAAATGCGATGGCGTGCAGCGCGCACCGGAGGACCACGTGCCCGGTATGCTTGTCCGCTTGGGTACCGGCATGCCGGTGGGGGCCGCGCACAATAGGATACGGTCACCATTGCAACGTTTGCTTGCCCGAGGTGCCGGAACGATCCAACGCGCATTGCACATGCACCGGGCTCTTCTTGGAGCGTAACGATCGCTGCCGCGTATGCACTGGAGCGTGGAATGAACGAGTGGGCCGCTGTTGCATGCCGTTGTGCGCGTAGTGCGTTCGATCCAGCGTTTGAAGCGATCGCATACGTGCGTGTTGCAAGCGTATTGATCACGATAGCGATCGCAACAGAGATCGAAGCGATCGCTTGCCCGAGCGTAACGTTCTGCACAACGGGCGATGCAAGCGTGCCAGCGCCGCCGATAGCAGTGGTCGGCTCGCTCGTATCGTTCTGTGGCGCTCGGTGCTTCATGCTCTTGCGGAACAAATTGACGGACCTCTGGATCCGAATAAAACGACAGAGAATACCCGATGGACGTATATTCATGTACTAATTCAAAAGCGACCCATGGCACGCCCTTCACGCGCCTTCGAGATCAACGATGAGGAACTGATGAAGCTTCAGGCCTGGGCCTCATCGCAGGCGAGCCGACCTGTGCTTAGTGTGCGTGCCCAAGTGATCCTGATGAGCTTGGCCGGGGCCACCTTGGATGCGATCATGGAACAGACCGGCCTGGGTCGTGCCACCGTGGCGAAATGGCGCGAACGTTTCAGAAATGAAGGGCTGCTCGGCTTGGAGGACATGCCCCGCCAAGGCCGCCCATCCACCTTGACCAAGCAGAAGCGCTCGGACCTGCTGCACCTATTGGTGACCTATATATACCAACCGAAGCCAAGGTGGACCCAGACGTGGATCGCCCATAAGGCAGGTGTGTCCCGATCGGTGGTAAGCCGTCATATCAGACTTTTACAGCGATCCGGATACGGAGACCCGGTCGAGCCGGATGCCATGTTTGGCTCCGTGCAGCCTGCCAACACGGCACATC
Source organism: Flavobacteriales bacterium (assembly GCA_020437805.1). Classification (GTDB taxonomy): domain Bacteria; phylum Bacteroidota; class Bacteroidia; order Flavobacteriales_F; family PHOS-HE28; genus PHOS-HE28. Next base: position 22,172 of record JAGQVV010000136.1, on the reverse strand, counting down.
AACACCTGTTGCTGGGCGTACATCTTGATCGGCACACACGCGCTTTCGCGATCGGTGAAAGGAGCGTGGAAAGTCGCGCACGCGATCGGTTCGTCCCTTACCGTGTCCCGTTCCACCTCAGCATGGACGGCCCGTTCGGTGCAGCACTTGCCGATCAGCTCGAAAGCGCGTCCGCAAGGTGGTCCGCCTATCGGAAGCCAAAGGATCTCAAGTCCTTCGTGGAGCTCTTGAACCGGCATTTTCGCGGCCTACGCATCATCATTCACGTGCATCGCGAACAGGCCGAAACGAGCGAGCCTTTGCCTCCGCTGCCAAAGGGGAGCAAGAAGCTTCGGATCCATCATACCGAAGGATACGCGTGTTGGCTGAGCCAACTGCGAGCCTACCTGCTCATCAGCCCGGAACCGTTGCCAAAGAAGTCCATATGGCCCAACTGGGAAAACTACGTGGACGACCTGATGACGAACGTGCAAACACACACCTCGGCACGGATCGGCCCGTTCACCTGGGTGAATTTCCGTCCTTGGGAACACCGCTTTAGTTCACCTACTTATTGACAAAAATCCGTTCCAGTGGCTCATTTTGTTTATTGCATGTGCCCAAAACCCTTGTCGGCTAAGCCTTTCGGGAAAACGTCATCAAAGGACCGCTTAGTTTATCCAAGGCCTTTCGGGGGTCATGAGTGCCGCGAAAAGCGGTCGGCGTCATTCCCGTGAGCTTTTTGAACTGCGCACTCAAGTGCGCCGCGCTGCTGAATCCCGTGGCGAAGGCGATCTCGCTGAAGGTCAATTCCCCATAGCGGATCAACTCCTTCACTCTTTCAAGGCGTTGCAAGAGGTAGTAGTGTTCCAGCGTGATGCCTTCCACCTCGCTGAAGAGCTTGCTCACCGAGGAGATCTCCTTGTTCGTGGCGGCCTGCACGAGCTTGGCCAGTTCCACACGCTTGCCTTCGCCGTGATGCACTTCCTTGACGATGGCGGCCTTGGTCTGGGCGATCAGTTGGGCGTCGCGGTCCAGCACCAAGCCGAAGCCCTCCTTCTCCAGGTCCTGCTCGAGGTCCTGCAACGCTTCCTTCCCAAGTGCGCGCTTCAGCTCAACTTCCCCGAGTTCCAAGCGATCCCACGCAAGACCATGCGCAGCGAGAATGCGTTGCACCGCTGCCTTACAGCGATCGCAGACCATGTTGCGGATGGTGAGTGTTCGTGGTGTACCGGCCATGACCCGAAGTTATCCATGCTTGGCCCGACCTTGCAATACCGAGGCTGTTTTCATCCCACCACGGCCCCCTTGATCAAGACCGACTTCCGGATGGATGCTTCTTTCAGGTGCATGATGCTCTGACGGCGTTCATCCTTGAGGAAGGCGTCCAAGTCCGCTTCACTGCTGAATGTGATGATGTGGACCTCATAGGGCCGTTCCTCCATTGACCCGATCACGGCTTCGGGTCCGGGCCGGAAGCGGTAGAGCAATCGACCTCCGTATTCCGCCATGAGCGGGATGGCGATGTCCTCGAACTGATGGAAGGTGTCTTCCTTGCCAGGCACGATGAACAGGAGTTGGGTGATGTGGATCATTCAGTTGTAGAAGATGTTTTGGACAGGCCAATTCCGTGTTGAGCCTCCAAGAAGGTCCATGAAGCTAACATGGCATCCTGGACCATGGGGCTTAAGTTCGCGATCCATCCACAGAAAACCAGACCATGCTGATACGATACGCGGCCACGGCCCTTGTCGCCCTTTGGGCGATCCCATTCGACCTTCAAGCCCAGTGCGATGCCGGGGAGGTAGAGGTCACTTTGCAGATCCAAACGGACCAATGGGGCTATGAGACCTTCTGGTCCTTGCAGCCCACCGGTACGCCTTGCGGTGGGGCCGGTAGCATTGCCACAGGCGGCAACCCTGCTGTGGGTTGCAACGGCGCAGGTGATCAGAACCAGACACCTGGCGGATACGGGAACAACCAAACGATCAATGCCGGACCGTGGTGTTTGACGGACGGTGCCCAATACGACCTGTTCTGGGCCGATGACTACGCGGATGGTGGTGGCGTGTTCACCGTGTTGGTGAACGGCCAAGCGATCGCGCAGTACACCGGCGTAGGAGGAAGCGCGACGTGGACATTCACGGCGGAATCACCCGAACCCTATGATGTGGAGGTGATGAACGTGAGCGCGTTCGGCACCGTGGTGGATGAGCCCTTGACGATCAGCGCCATGGTGAAGAACCTCGGCAGCATGACCGTGACCACCCTGCAGCTCTCGTATTCCGTGGAAGGCGGCGCTCCGGTGGATGTGGAAGTACCCGGACTGAACATCGCGCCCTTCGAGAGCGTGAAGGTGGAACATCCCATCACATGGACCTCCAGCACGGCCGGCTATTTCGACGTGGAGGTGGTATCCAGCGACATCAACGGCAATCCGGACCCGAACACGGAGAACAACAGTGCGAGCAAAGCGGTGTCCATTTGGAACCCGACACCGAACCGGATCGACGAGTACATCAATGCGACACCGGTGCTCACCACCATTGCCGATGCCGGGGACGGGATCAACATTCCCCGCGACCTGGACTTCTACCCTGACCTGAACAAACGGCAGTTATGGGTGGCGAACAAGGACACAGAAGGTACTGGGAGTAGTACCGTAACCTTGTACAATGCCGGCACACCGCAGCAAGACGCCTTGTGGCGCCGGGATGGCAACGCATGGCACTTCATGAGCCTGACCACCGGGATCGCCTTCGGGGAGACCGAGGTATTCGCCACAAGCCCCGGGGTGTTCGATGCGAACCACAACGGTGCGCCGCCCTTCACCGGCCCGGCCCTCTGGAACAGCGATACGTTGATCTACGCGCAACCTTCGGGTGGCAACGGCAGCCACATCGACATGCTGCACACCAGCCCGAACAGTCAGGGGATCGCCCACGAAGTGGACAACGTGTACTGGGTCGTCGATGGATACAACGACGATGTGGTGCGCTACGATTTCGCGCATGACCATGGCCCGGGAGCGGATGACCACAGCGATGCGCGGATCCGTCGTTTTGCGGGGATGAACATCCAACGCGACCCCGCCGACCACATCGTGAGCCATTGCGACCTGGACAAGGAAAGCGGTTGGCTGTATGTGGTGAACCACGGTCTTGATAAGGTGTTCCGCATGGACATCAACAGCGGCACCTTGGGCGGCACACCGAGCTTCGGGCCTTTCGAGACCTACGTGGAATACCGTTACATGGTGAACTTCACGATGGAGGATGTGGTGACCACCGGATTAGTGGAGCCTGCCGGCATCAAGGTGATGGACGACCGTATGTTGATCACGGACCATGCCACTGGCGACATCATCATCTACGACATCAGCTCGATGCCCGCCACGGAACTGGACCGGATCAGCACCGGCGAACCGGGGATCATGGGCGTGACCATTGCACCCGACGGTTCGATCTGGTATGTCAACGCTACAACGGAGAAGGTGATGCAAGTGACCACCGGACCGGTCGGGATCACCGAGAACGTGAAGGCCGATGCACTTCGTATCGCACCGAACCCGGCCAATAGCGAGGTGTTGTTGAGCTATGATGGCCCAAGCGCTGGAAGTGCTGAGGTCATCGTGATGGATGCTACGGGGCGTTTGGTGAGCACCGAGCGTTTGAGCGGACCCCGCCATGTGATGCAAGTGGATGCGCTGCCCAGGGGTGCGTACACGGTCCAGATCGCCTTCGCCAACGGCCATCGCACATACGGCCGCTTGATGATCGAGCGTTAATACGATCGGATATTCATGGAAGGCCGCTCGAAAGGGCGGCCTTTCTCATTTTCGCGCCAGAACGCTGAAGCGGCCCGTGACCTGCGTACCGTTGGATCTTCGAAGCAGGACAACGTATTGCCCGGGATCCAAACGGGAGATATCGATCCGGTTCCACCCGATGTCCATGCTCAGGAATGCACCCACAGAGCGCCCGTGGATGTCCATGATCGATGCGATGGCCGCATCATTGACCAACACGTACAGGTGGTCCGTGGCGGGAACGGGATAGAGCCTCAAACGATCGTGGCCATTTGCAACATGCTCGAGCCCTAACGTTCCGTCCACGATCAGCACGCCACGCATGCCGACGATGCCATGTGGAGAGCAAACGAAATAATAGGTGCCAGCGGTATCGATCACGAATGTGGTATCGGCCCCGATCGTTGTATGGAAGCCACCATTGCCGATCGCTTGACCGATGGCCCAGTATGCGGAATCGGTCTGCACCATATCATGGATCCCCGCCGTCTGGAAGTGAACACTGTCACCGGGTTGCATCCACAAGGTATCCGGGAGGTAATAGAAATCCAGTCCACGGATCGTGTGGGTGGTCTGCGCTTTCGCTTGGAGGATGAAGAGGACCACTAGGGTCGAAAGGGCTAGAAGTCGGTGGAGCAACGCTGTCATGGAACGCGCAATACTACGGGGAAGTCCTTGTGTAGGAACGCGGTACTTAAAGCTTACGCAGGAAGGCGTGGGAGCATGGACCGGCCAAGAGTAGTATCGGTTTCTCGGGCTTGTCGTCCAAGAACGCATCCACCGCCTTGCGCACGCCGGGATTCACATCTTTGCCGAGCACGGTGCGCCCGGACACGTGATAGTCCATCAGCACAATGATCCCTTCCTTGGCCATGCGCGGGTATAGCGCTTGGAGCGCATGGGTCATCAGCTTGCTGTGGTTCTCGGGACTTCCTCCTGTACCCAGATCGATGTGCGCAAAGGCGATATGGCCAGGGATCTGCGCGGGCACAAGTTCCATCAGGTCACCTTCATGGATGACAGGCATGGGCAGGGCGTTCCGGCGCATGCGCTCCTCGAATGTGGCCCGAATGCCGCGTTCCTTTCCGAGTTCGATATCAAAGCGATCGAAAACATGGAACTCGCGCGCGGGATCCAGTAGACTGAGGAGCTTGCCGAACACCGCCGTGGTATTTCCGGTATAGCAGCCGAGTTCCACGAAGGCCCCTTCCACCTTGCGCTCCAGCAGGTCGGTGATGAGCAGGTCGAAATTGGCGATCTGCTCCAAGCTCATCATGTCGTTCCGGTAGTCGAATCGATGTGTTAAAGCGAATGGCATGCGCGCTTTATAAAGCACCTTGTTCAGAAATGTCATCCAAGCGGGATGTTGCCACCGCTCAACTCCCGGCATCAGATGCAAGGTGTTCCGTTCCGCGCTGTTCATCATGGAGGTGTCATATTAGAGCCATTGGCCTTTCTGAATGTGGAGAGCCAACCACGAAATGGCGTGGGACGGAACAATATCAATTGCTTACATCGATCACTTGAGAGTGTATGGGCTGTGATGGATCCGGGATCGGGTCGCTCCATTTCGCACGCGGAATAGTGCCCATATCCTTCGCGCCATAGCGCAGCACGATGAATACAGCCATGCTCAGTTCCACCACCACGAAGGCCTTCACGTAGCTCGAGTCGCCATCGTGTGTGATCGGCAGCGCGGGCAAAATGAAGAAGGCGACGTTGCTGATCACCTGCATGATCAAGAGGATGAGGCCACTGTGGGTCATGTTGTACACCCATCCCAAGATCACAGCCAAGGCCACCATGTTCGCGATGAAGATCCACCAGGCCACACCATCGGGAACACCCTCCCCAAGGAGCAACATGGGGAGGTACCAAAGGCCCCAGATCAATCCGGTCAGCACCGTGGAGAACAATGCGGAATGGTTCTCCTGCAAACGGGTGACGCAGTACTTCATCCAAGTGGTCTCCTCGACCAGCGCCAGACCGAGCACGAAGGGCATGGACCACATCATGACCTTTAGGTGCGCTGCGTTGTCATCGAAGAGGTACTCCAAAAAGAAGCCCGGCCAAGGCAGGATACCCAGCAGGTCCGCAACGGCCCATGCGAGCCAGCAGAAGAGTAGTTTCCAAGTGAGTGAAAAGGCGTACCACTTACCGGGCACGCGCCAGATCCGGTACGCTGCGAATAGTTTCCGAAGACCCGCCCCCCCTTCGAGGTACCAGGTGATCCCGACTGCAAAGACAAGCGGTGTGAATACCCTGAAGCGGAACAACATATGCGCATCCGGGATATCATGAAGGTGGGAGCCCTCAGGTATCATGGCACCAGCGATCAGAATAATGGCGAACTGGATGCCCAGGACACAAATGGCGAGCGTCAGTACAGGAAAACGAGAGATCCAAGCTTTCATCAAGTGGTGGATATGGGTACGAATATCGTGATGCCGTGAAGATGGCACCAACGGGGCCGTAATACGGCGGATGGATCAGAAAAGTTCCCTGAGGGTGCCCGTTATCCCTTGTCCACTACGCGCGGCACCTTGAAGTAGTCGCTGTCCTTCACGGGCGCGTTCTTCAGGGCTTCTTGCTTGGTGATCTCGATGGAGGCCACATCCTCCCGCAGCACGTCCATCTCCTCGGTCATGAAGATCAAGGGCTCCACGCCTTTCGTATCCACCTCGTTCAGCTTCTCGACAAAATCGAACACGCGCTGCATATCGCCAAGCAAGCTGGCGCGTGTTGCGGGGTCGCTCACGTCCAAGCGGGCCAATTCAGCGATCCTGTCCAGCGTGCTCTCGTCGATCTTCATGGCGTTCTCCGCGGTTCGGTCGATCTCATTGGTCCTGCAACAGCGGACCTTCGATCACCTGATAAACACGGTCGCGCAAAGCTACCAGATCCGCTTCGCTCATGCCGGTGGTCGGGATCGGTGCGTGTACCACGGCGCGTGCCAAGCCCGGCCGTGCGCGGCTCGTCAATTCCATGGGTTCACCGAACAGGCGCCAGTGGTCAAGGAAAGTGACCGGAACGATCGGCACTTGCTTTTCGATGGCGAGCTTGAACGCACCATCCTTGAAGGGCTTCATACGCGGCGTGAATGGTGGAATGGTGCCTTCCGGGAAGATCGCGAGACTAGTTCCTTTGTCCAGCGCATTTGCAGCGCGCCGAAATGCTTTAGCCGCCTCAACGTGACTACCCCGGTTCACGGCGATGTTCATGTCCTTGAAGAAGATGTTGAACAATGGCCAACGCAGCAACTCGTACTTGCCGATGAAGAGGAAATACTCCGGGATCACGTTGTACATCTGGATGATATCCACGTAGCTGCTATGGTTGCAACAGATGATGTACGGTGCAGGCGGCAATGCGGCCATGCGTTCCACCTTCAGGGGCACACCACTGGCCCAATGCAGGAAGAAAGCCCAGGCCCGCTTCAGCCGGAAGGCCCGTTCGTAACGCTTCGGCTTGTGCAGGAGTACGCGGAATGGCAGGTAGAGCAGCACGAGCGATCCGAAGAAGACCAGCGCGAAGTACACCTTGTACACCCAACGCAACGGCAGGAAGAGCCATTTGAACACGGGGTTGCGGCGGCTTTCACCGTCCTGCACCCTGCGGCGTTGTGGGGAAGTGGTCGACACGGTCGAAGGTCCTACGCTAGCCCTCGGGACAGCGGCCCGCGAAGGTAACGGGCGCTGGCGTGCCACATGGAGCGGTTATCTTCGCCAACCTATCCGAAGGCCCTCCAACCCCGTCCCATGGCGCGTATCCTCACCGGCATCCAATCCACCGGCATTCCCCATTTGGGCAATGTGCTTGGAGCGATCCGTCCGGCGATCGCCATGAGCGCCGACCCGAAGAACGAGTCCTTCCTGTTCATCGCCGACCTGCATTCATTGACCCAAGTGAAGAACGCGGAGTTGATGCGCGAGAGCACCTACGGCGTGGCAGCCGCATGGCTAGCCTGTGGCCTCGACCCGCAACGCACAGTGTTCTATCGGCAAAGCGACGTGCCCTTGACCGCCGAGCTCACCTGGTACCTCAGCTGCTTCTTCCCCTATTCCCGCCTGACCTTGGCGCACAGCTTCAAGGACAAGTCCGATCGCTTGGAGGATGTGAACGCGGGTCTCTTCTCCTACCCCATGTTGATGGCGGCCGATATCCTGCTGTACGATGCGGACCATGTACCAGTGGGCAAGGACCAGCTGCAGCATTTGGAGATCACACGCGATGTTGCCGAGCGTTTCAACCACCACATGGGCGAGACCTTCGTGGTGCCCGAGGCCAGGACGGATAGCAATGTGATGATCGTGCCCGGCACGGATGGCGAGAAGATGAGCAAGAGCCGGAACAACATCCTCTCGCTCTTCGCGCCGGAAAAGGAATTGAAGCAACAGGTGATGGGCATCGTCACGGATAGCACTCCACTGGAAGAGCCGAAGAACCCCGATACCTGCCATGTCTTCGCCCTTTACCGCTTGGTGGCCACAGCCGATGCCGTCGAGTCGATGCGTGCCAACTACCTGAAGGGCGGTTACGGTTATGGCCATGCAAAGAAGGAATTGCTGGCCACCCTGCTGGAAGATTTCAGGACCGAGCGCGACACCTACACCGCGCTGATGGCGGACAAGGGAGAGCTCGATGCGCAATTGGCGATCGGTGCGAACAAGGCCATGGAGGTGGCACGCGGCGTACTGGATCGGGTGCGAGGAAAGCTGGGGTACTGAGCTTCCTTTATGCCCTTCCCGGCCTGATGCGGATCCTTTGCACGATCCAAGGCGACCAGATCAACGCGACCAACAAGGTGGACCAAAGGTGGAAGCGCAGAAAGCGCGGTGGCGTGTGCGAGTAGACCTGCTTTGCAGGCATGGACCTGCACCATGCGATGAACAGGTCCGCGATGGGCATGACGCCGAAGAGGTACCGCCGTTCGTCACCTCCCAAAGGAAAGCCGAAGCCATCGGTCGTGGAGCTCATCTCGTGGTCGTGGAATGCATCACCGTGCACCCTGCAGGCACCGGCCCCGACGATCATCGCGACCGGACCGGCACCAAGGATGACGGGCCCGGAATCCACATCGCCTGCGCCCGAGTGACCGTTCGGGTATTCCCTGATGATCGGAACACCGAAGCGCTCCGCGAAGAAGTGCTGTCGGAAGACATCGAACTGTTCTTGTGCGAAGCTGCTGTCCACGTCAACGAGGACCACGCACATCAGCGCCATGGAACTGCCGCGCGACGGACGTTGCACGGTGTTGGTGGTCGGGTCCCAAGCATGCGGTAGCCCACCGACTTCGGAAAGTGCCGCGCGCGAACGCTGCACCCACGCTTGGATGTCGGCTTGGTAACGCGGTTCCAGGATGCGATCATGCACGGCCAAGGCCGCCATGGCCACCGCACCATCCGCAGGCCAGGCCATGCCGTTGTATGATTCCGGGAACAAGCTGCGTGAATGACGAAAGGTCGCGGCGATCGTATCGCACTGGAATTCGAAACGCGCTATGGATGAACTGTCAAACGAAGTGGGACCGAATGCTTCAAGGATGCGGCCCTTCAACAATGCGGACCATCCGGCGTGGAAGATGCCATGGCCGGGAGGAAGCAAGGCCGGGAACCCACCGCGCACTTCGTCGCTGCTCAGTCGATCAGCGCTCCACTGCGCTTCTTCGAGCACGTGCTCCCGCCTAGTGATATCCCACGCTGCGATATTGCAATTCACCAGACCGTAGAGCGCATAGCTGAAAGCGGCACCTTCCGGGAACAGCGCTTGCATGCGGGAAGGAAGCCCTCCGTGGACCCGTGGTCCGAGGTCCTGAAGGAGTGCCTCCACTTGTTCACGTTCCTGTGTAGTACCCGGCAACGGGGTCTTGTGGATGCTCACGTTCCACCAGAGCACGAGAGTGGTGCCAAGTGCCGCCAACGATAATGATGCCGGTCGAAGGACGCTCATGGCCGATCAGCGCACCGAACGATCCCGGTACATGCGGTAGAGCTGTTGGTGGTGATCGTCCAAGGTGATCATGCGCCCATGGATGAATGCATGCCTGATCGCGTTGGTGCGCATGTCCAACACATCACCCGCTGATACGATCAACGTCGCATCCTTTCCATGCTCTAGACTTCCACAACGATCGTCGATCCCCAAGATCGCCGCAGCATCCAAGGTGATCGCCTGCAAGGCCTCCTCCTTGGAAAGACCATAGGCCGCTGCCGTCCCGGCCACGAAGGGCAAGTTGCGCAGGCCCGCATTCTCGTGGTCGCCGGAGTAGCTCAAACAGAAGCGCACTCCACGCGCTTTCAGCAAGGCCGGAAGACGGTAGGGCAGATCAACATCATCCTCGGGCCGGAGCGGCAAGCTGTGCAAGCGGCGCAGCACCACATCCACCTTGTTCTCACGCAGCAGGTCGGCCAAGCGCCAGGCATCATAGCCACCTACGATCACCAAACGCTTCACACCTTCGGCCTTGGCGAACTGCACGGCTTCGATGATCTCGCGGGTCGCATTGGCGGTCACGAAAAGGGCCTTCTTTCCGCTGAATACGCCGCGCATGGCCTCCAAACGGAGGTCGATGTCCACGGGTACCGGTACGTTGGCGTATGCCTTCGCTTTGCGGAAGAACGCGGTGATCTCCTGGATGCGTGCAGTGCGTTCGTCCTTCTTCTCCGGATCGGTCTCGCCGGGCTCGGCCCACCAACCCGATCGCTCGTAGGCCTTGGGCCAGGTCATGTGAACGGCATCGTCCTCACGGATCGCGGCACCTTCCCAGTCCCAAGCATCCAGCTGCATGATCGAACTGGTCCCGCTGATCGCAATTCCTTGCGGTGCCACTTGCGCGATGAGGATCCCGTTGGTTCGCGTGGTAGGGATCAGACGCGAGTCGGCCTTGTAGGCCGTTAGCGTCCGCAGTTCCGGTTCCAGATCACCCACATCGCGATGGTCCACTGAGGACCGCAGTGCTTCGATCTCCTCCAAGCCGAGGCGCGCATCCGGAGCGATGAACCCGGGATACACATGCTCCCCACGTACATCGATGATGGTGTCGTACACGGTCTTCACGCCGTAGTCGTAACCGACGTAATCGATGCGCCCGTCGCGGAACCCAACGGCACCTTCATCGATCACACGACCATCACCCACGTGCACGGTGCCGTTCGTGATCAGCACCGAACGCGCTTGCGGCTTGGCCGGAACGATCTGCTGCGCGCCGAGGTCCATCACAAGGAACAGCAGCGGAAGCATCCACATTACGCGCATCGGCCGGGATATGTGCCTATGTGCCCTCATGGCGCGTGGTGTTCGTCCTCCAACAGGTCATCGCAATGCCAGAGGTGCTGTTCGTCACGGACCGCTTTCTTCGTGGGCGTGCCCTCCGCCTTCGCCGCCAACATGGCCCGTACGATACGATCGCGCTCCGCAGCGATCCAAGCGCGCTGTGCACGATCCTGCTCGGCGTCGTAATAAAGCACACCGTCCACATACGTGCGCTCCACTTTGCTGTCGATGTCCAGTGGGTTATCGCTCCACACCACGACATCGGCATCCTTGCCCAATTCGATGCTGCCGATGCGGTCGTCGAGCTTCAGCATCCGCGCGGGGTTCAAGGTCACCATCTTCCATGCGTCCTCCTCGGACACACCGCCGTACTTCACGGTCTTCGCCGCTTCCTGGTTCAGCCGGCGGCCCATCTCGGCATCATCGCTGTTCAGTCCGGTGAGCACGCCGGCATCGTGCAGCAACGCAGCATTGTAAGGTATCGCATCGTAACCCTCGAACTTGTGCGCCCACCAGTCACTGAAGGTGCTCGCGCTCACGCCGTGTGCTTTCATCTTGTCGGCCATCTTGTAGCCTTCGAGGATGTGGGTGAAGGTGTTCACCCTGAAGCCCATGCTGTCGGCCACATGCATGAGCATGTCGATCTCGCCCTGCACGTAACTGTGGCAGGTGATGTTGCGATCGCCGGTCAGGATCTCCACCAAAGCCTCCAACTCAAGGTCGCGGCGTGGCGCAGGACCCCGGTCCTTCGGCTTGGCGTTCTTCCACAGTGCCACTTCAGCGGCGTAGCGTTTCGCGCGGTGGAAGGCATCGTAGTATACCTGTTCCACGCCCATTCGCGATTGCGGAAAGCGCTTCGATCGTATCCCCCAATTGCTCTGCTTCACGTTCTCGCCCAATGCGAACTTGATGTGTTTCGGAGCAGCATCGATCAGCATATCGTTCGCTGTTCGGCCCCAGCGCATCTTGATCAAGGCACTTTGGCCACCGATCGGGTTCGCGGAACCATGCAACAGTTGCGCAGTAGTGACCCCACCGGCCAGATCGCGGTAGATGTTGATATCGTCGGGGTTGACCACATCGCCGATCCGCACTTCAGCGGTAATGGCCTGTGTGCCTTCGTTCACCCCTTTGGAGATCGCGATGTGCGAATGCTCATCCACGATCCCGCACGTGATGTGCTTGCCCGTGGCGTTGATCTCCGTGACCTGCGGTGCATGCTTACCGGGGAAGAGCGTGGCCACACTGAGCTCCGGCCCAACGGCTTTGATCTTCCCTTCATGGATGCACACGTCAACGTTGCGCAGAATGCCTTCAGGCCCGTTGGTCCACACGGTGGCGTGGCTCAGGATCACGGTGCCGGCGGTGGGCGGTACGATCCAACCATACCCAACAAGCGGGTATGTGACCGGCCCTTTGACGCAAGGCTGTTCTTTCTTCGTGCTATCGGTCCTTGCCGCAGCGGACCTCTCTGCCATGCGGATCGCGCTCCACGCGAACCAGTCCCCACCGGGGCGTTGTCCCTGCCCATCCCATAGCCCTCCGTCGCGATGGATCGTTCCGCTCAACCGGACCTGCTGCTCCGGCCTATCTCGGGGTGCGAAAGAGAGCGAGACGATGCTGCCATCTCGCAGCAAGTTGGCCTTCACACGCAGGCTATCCGCCTCATTGGCCTTACGCACTTTGGCCTCTGGCGCATCCTTGCCGCTTGTCACATCGAGCACCCAGATCGCATCGCCGAGGTTCAGGTCGTAGCGGCCGTCCAACTTGCCAGGGCTGGTTTCACTGTGCACGAAGCGCTTGCCCCCGACCCATGTTTCGTGGATCGTGTTCTTGTCGTCTAGGAGGTGGTGTGATGTCACGAGCAGATCTGCGCGCATGCCGACCTGTAAGGTTCCCATACGGTCATCCAATCCGAACAGGCGTGCCGCACCCACCGTGAAGGCCTCGATGGCCCGTGAACTGTCGAGTCCACACTTCACCATGCGCCGGATATCCTTCCATAGGCCCTTCACGTCCTTTCTTCCGTAGGCGGTGAACGCGAACGGTACCATCGCCGAGTCGAGCATTGCCGCGTTGTGTGGCGCCAGCTCCCAATGTTTCAGGCGAGCCATGCTGACCTCCATGGCATCATAGGGGTCCTCCACATCGTAGGCTTCGGGAAAGTCCACCGGCACGAGCACTGGCAGGCCGGTAGCACGCACAGCATCGATCCGGGCATATTCATCACCCGCCCCTTTCACGATACCCGGCAAACGGAACTCCTCGAGGATACTGGACCAGCGGAGCAGCTCGTTGCGATCGGTCGCTTCGCACACGATCCGTCCACGCAATTGTGGTCCAAGGGCCAAGAGCACAGCATCCCGTTGTTCCGGTACCATGGCGTCGTTGTAATGCGCGGCATCCATGAAAGACTGTCGGATCAGTGCGATGGCCCCCATCTGTGAACCGGGGTAGGTATCCGGCGAACTGCCCTTGTTGAAACTGAAATGTGCGGCCACAACGGGTTCCAACACGGCCTTCGGCAACGGTTCGTCGTCCAGGGCAAGTGCTGCGGATGTGCCCCTTGCAATACCGTCCATGCGGTGCGTGATCACCGTGGCGAAGCCCAACTCCCGCAATTCCTTGGCCTTGTTCGCATCGGCGCGCAGCAATTCGAAAGCATTGGCGTCTGCACGCAGGGCGCCGTTCCAATTCCGCGCACCTTCCATTGCAGCTTCCCTGTCCTCGCGCTTGTCCGCGGGCAGCCCGATGTCACTGTACGGGTCGATCAAGGCGGGCCAGATGTGGAGGCCCTTGAGATCTTGCACCACGGCGTGCACCGGCACCTTCACCTCATTGCCCCCCATGGCAATCACTTTTCCGCCCTGTACCAGGAGCGTGGCATCGAGCAACACGGTATGCGCATCCACGTGAAGCGTGGCATGCACGAAGGCCAACGGCGTTCTTGCCGCGTTGAGAACATGCTCCGGAGGGGGTGTGCTTTGCGCCGAACACAGGCGTGGGAACACAAGGGCGAAGGCGAGTATTGAAAGCGCGCGCATGGAGGCGGGGCGAATTTAACCCCTCCCTAAGCCGCCATCCGCCCGGCCGACCGTATTTTTGGGCCGCTCCGGACGAATCCCTGCGCCATCATGGACACTTCCTTCCTGCTCTTCCTACACAGCCTTCTGCGCTATGCCGTGTTGATCACCGTGGCCGGTGCGGGGCTCATGCACTTGCGTGGGTTCATCGGCCAACACCCCATCCTGAACGGTGAACGGACCTTGGCGATCGTGGCCATGGTCCTTTGCCACGTGCAACTGGTGCTCGGGCTCATCCTGTACGCCATGAACTACGAAACGTACGAGCATATGCGCGGAACGATCGGTCGTTTCTGGAAGATGGAACACCTTGGCACCATGGTCATCGCGATCCTTTTGGTGACCCTTGGGCGCATGCTCTCCAAACGAGCGAAAGTGGAGCGAAGCAAGCAACTTCGGGTGGCGGTGTTCTACCTCATCGCGCTCGCGCTCATCCTTTGGGCCATTCCTTGGCCCGGCACCGAGGTGGGGCATGGACGAGGATGGCTATGAACGCGGTACGTACGATACCTTTTCTGATGGGCATGCTGTTATTGGCCTGTGGCGGAAGTACTGCGGGCGATGGCATGGCCTTGGATGCCGAACGCAAACCCGGCGCACAGGTCTACAACACCAACTGCGCGCTGTGCCACGGGCGCGATGGCAAGCTCGGCCTTAACGGAGCGAAGGACCTAACGGCCTCCACGCTGACGAAGGCCGAAATGCTCGCGGTGGTGACCGACGGGCGCAATGCCATGATGCCGTACAAGAACGTGCTCTCCGCAAAGGAGATCGATGCCGTGGTGGAACACGTGCGAAGTCTGGGGACCTCGAAATGATCGACCCACTGGAACTCTCGGGCAAGGCTGAGACCGCGGTGCTCATCGGCCTGATCCATGATCGGCAGGACAGTGACCAGGTGAGGGAATACCTGGACGAACTGGAATTCCTGGCCACGACCGCGGATATCAAAAGCTTGAAACGTTTCACCCAGCGCTTGAACAAACCCGATGGGCGCACCTATGTGGGCAGCGGCAAGCTCGCCGAAGTGAAGGCCTGGATGGAAGAGCATGGCGCCGACTCGGTGATCTTCGATGATGAGCTTACACCCGCCCAACAGCGGAACTTGGAGAAGGAATTGGGCAAACCGGTGCTTGATCGCCCGCGCTTGATCCTGGACATCTTTGCACGAAGGGCCCGCACTGCACATGCCAAGACCCAAGTGGAACTGGCCCAACACGAATACATGTTGCCGCGCCTGACCAAGCTATGGACCCACTTGGAACGTCAGCGGGGCGGTACCGGAACGCGTGGTGGTGCGGGTGAAAAGGAGATCGAGACCGACCGTCGTTTGGTCCGCGACCGCATTTCCTTGCTGAGAACACAGTTGAAGCAGATCGACCGGCAGATGGCCACGCAGCGCGGCAACCGAGGCAAGCTGGTGCGTGTGGCGGTGGTGGGCTACACGAACGTCGGCAAGAGCACCTTGATGACGCTGTTGAGCAAGAGTGAGGTCTTCGCCGAGAACAAGCTATTTGCCACACTGGATACGACGGTGCGGAAGATCGTGCTGGGCAACCTGCCCTTCCTGATGAGCGACACGGTGGGATTCATCCGCAAGCTGCCCACGCAACTGATCGAAAGCTTCAAGAGCACCCTGGACGAAACACGCGAGGCCGACCTGCTGCTGCACGTGGTGGACATCAGCCACCACAACTTTGAAGAGCAGTATGAAACGGTGCGCCAGACCTTGAACGAGATCGGTGCGGGCGACAAACCGGTGATCGTGGTCTTCAACAAGATCGACGCCTACCGGCCAGCACCGCACCATCCGGACGACCTCACACCCAAGCGTGTGGAACAATATACCTTGGAGGAGTTGAAGGAGACGTGGATGGCACGCATGAACGGCGAGGAATGCATCTTCATCAGTGCCGCTGAACGGATCAACATCGACGGCCTGAGGAAGTTGCTGTACGAACGGGTGAAGGCGCTGCACGTGGCGCGCTATCCCTACGAGAGCGACCTCTTGTTCAAGGACAGTTACGACGAACCCGACGCCGGGGAAGACGGGACCTTGTAAGGCATGTGGAATTCGTTCCTCGGCAACGCTAACGCGTATTTCCGCGTTCCGTGATCATGGCGAAGCGCAAGGCAAAGAAGAGCAGGAAGGGCGGTGGTGGTGTATCGTGGCTGAAGCTACTATTGGTCACCGGCATCGCGGCGCTGGTGGCCTTCTTCGCGCTCATGCAAAGTGTGCGGTCCGGGTTCTTCGGCGAACTGCCTTCGGAAGAGGACCTTGCATCGATCCGCCATGAGCAGGCCACGCTCGTCCTTGATCGCGACGGTGAACTGATCGGCAAGCTCTTCGCTGAGGACCGCACCAACGTGAAGTACGAGGACCTGCCTCGCCACTTGATCGATGCGCTCGTCTCCACCGAGGATGCGCGTTTCTTCACCCACCAAGGCGTGGACGGTCGCAGTTATGTTCGCGTGTTCTTCCGCACGCTCCTCGGTCGCGACAAGAGCGGCGGCGGAGGCAGCACGATCTCGCAGCAGATCATCAAGAACCTCTTCGGACGGGAACGGCACGGCATGCTAACGATCCCTGTCACCAAGATGAAGGAGGCCCTCGTGGCGCAACGCTTGGAACGCATCCTCAGCAAGGAGGACGTGCTCGTGCTCTACTTCAACTCGGTGCCCTTTGGCGAGAACACCTACGGCATCGAAGCGGCCGCACAACGCTTCTTCGGCAAGCCCACGAGACGATTGAACGTACAGGAAAGCGCCGTGCTCGTGGGTATGCTGAAGGCGAACACCACCTATAACCCGCGCTTGCATCCGGAGGCTTCCAAAGGTCGCCGGGATCAGGTCCTGGAACAAATGCACAAGGCCGCGCACCTCACACGGGCCCAGGTGGATAGCCTCCGCGAAATGCCCATCGCTTTGAACTATACCGGAGGCGATGCGTTTGACCTGTACGGCTATTTCGTGCACCAAGTAGCGGAAGAGGCACGGGCGATCCTGAAAGGCATCGCAGGACCGGACGGAGAACCGTACGACATCCGAAAGGACGGTTTACGGATCACCACCACCTTGGATGCCGACCTGCAGCGTATGGCGAACCAGGCCGTGCACGAGCACCTTGCTGTGATGCAACCGAAACTGGACCGCGAACTGCGCTCCACCAGAACGCGCAGCACATGGGAGAAGAAGATGGGGCGTAAAGGCGACAAGGCCTGGAAGATCAACGCAAGCCATGTGATGGAGGTATACGACCATAAGGCCCGTCGCTTGGATACGCTCTCCCACCGCGATAGTCTGTGGCATTACCACCGCCTTCTGAACGGCGCTGTGTTCATGATGGAACCGGCCACCGGTGCGGTGCGTGCATGGGTCGGTGGCAATGACCACCGCTACCTGCCGTACGATCTGGTGAATGCGCGACGACCGATCGCCAGCACCATCAAACCCGTGGTATACGCAGCAGCCTTGGAGCGCGGGCTGGGGCCTTGCACCTACCTCGATAATGACAAGAAGACCTATGCCGAGTTCGAGGATTGGTCGCCGGACAACTTCGATCGCGACACGGTCGGTGGCCAAGTGGCGATGTGGTACGCCTTGATGAAGAGCATGAACCGTCCGACCGTGGACCTCTACTTCCGTACCGGGACCGATACCGTCCGCACGACCATGAAAGCCATGGGACTTCCCACGCGCGATGCGGACAGTCCGGCCATGGCACTTGGCGCCACCGACATCGCCTTGCGCGAGATCGTACCGGCCTATGGCGCGTTCGCCATGCGCGGCAAGGTGGTGAAGCCGCAACTCATCCTCAGTATCACCGACGCGCAAGGCAAGGTGATCCACAAGGCGAAGGCTCCGAAAGGCCAACAAGCCATCACCGAAGCCAGTGCCGCCACCATCACCGCCATGCTTCAACGCGCTGTGGACCAGGGCACCGGCGCATCGATCCGTTCGCGTTACGGCGTTACCATTCCGTTGGCGGGCAAGACCGGTACCTCGCAGGACTTCGGCGATGCGTGGTTCATTTCCTACAACCCGGAACTCGTGATCGGCACGTGGGTGGGCGCCTTTGAGAATGACATCCACTTCAGCAGCGCCACAGGTACCGGTGGTCAACTCGCACTGCCCATAGCAGGCAAAGTTTGGAAGGATATCGAGCAAGCGCCGGAGCTCCGAAAGCGCTACTCACGCGCCTTCAACGACCTTGGAGAGGATGCACCGGACCTGAACTGCGACCCGCATCATGAGGCCAGCGCCTTGGAGCAACTGATCCAGGATGTCTTTGGGCGGGACGACCCCGGGAAGGAAGGTGAACGGGAAAAGGACGAGCCGAAGAAGGAGAACATCTTCGAGCGTTTGTTCAAGAAGAAGGAGTGAGCGCCCTTGGGTCCAAGATCCTTCGCGAGATCCCGTTCCGCATGCCCATGAAACGACGTTCGAAGAAGTGGTGGATAGCGGCCGACAGGAGGATGCAGATCGCCCAGTAGCCAACGTACACCAGGACTGTCCCGGATGGCGAAGCATCGGGAATGGCCCCTTCGATCAGATAGCGTACAGGCAGGTGCACCAAGTAGAGTGCATATGAAATACGGCTCAGGAAGCCGATGGGACCCCCCCAGCGTCCGGTCCTGACCCACGATGAAAGAACGGGCAACCAAAGCGTCATCGAAATGGCGCTCAGGGTGAAATACCAGGTTCCCATGTACACCAGACCGTCCGGACCGCGCAGCAAGGTCGCTGTGACGAAGCCGATGGCGCCGAGCACCAGGAGTTCCGCTTGACGTTTTCGCCACAGCGCCGGGAAGTAATGGCCCACCCATGCTGCTAATACCCCGAAGCCGATCGTATCCATGCGCATCACCACCACCCTGCGGATCGACCGGTCGAGCTCGATCGGCGTCCCTATCGCATCCATGGCTTGGGAACGGAGGATCGCGGGAACAAGGACCATCGACCCGATGGCCAGGATGAACGACCACTTCGCTCCGATACGCGCCGTTGCGCACGTGAACAATACCAGTGGAAGCAATACGTAGAACCACTCTTCCACGGCCAGGGACCATGACTCCCAGAAGAACAGGTCGACCGGTACGATGAAATTCTGGAGGAAGACGATGTAGGCCAACGTGTTCGTGTTGAGCACACCGGGAATAAGGTCCTCGTGAACAAGGACGACGTTGATCCCGAGGAACAGGAAGTAGTTGGGCAAGGTGCGCAACCATCTGCGTTGCCAGAAGTCGAGCAAACGCCTATGCCAAGGGATATGCACCGCCTCCATGACCCGCAACAGGATGCCACCGATCAAGAAACCGCTCAGGACGAAGAAGAGGTCCACCCCATCAATGTCAGGCACACCCGTATCAGCGGACCAGAACGGTTCCAACAGATCATCGGCATGCGAGCGCACCACGAGCAGAATGGCCGTTGCGCGCATAAGATCAAGGCCGAAAATGCGGTTGGTATCCACAGTGGCGTTCAATGATATCCGCTGGCGACGTCACACCGCCCTAAGCGAAGGCTTGCATATCGCAGAGTTTTCGGTACTGGCCGTTCGCCTCGAACAATTCCTGGTGCGTGCCGCGTTCGATGATGTGGCCTTGCTGCATCACGCAGATCTCATCGCAGTGCTGGATGGTGCTCAAGCGGTGCGCGATCACTAGGCTGGTCCGACCTTCGAGCATCTTGTACAGCGCGTCCTGGACCAAGCGTTCGCTCTCGGTGTCCAAGGCGCTTGTGGCCTCGTCGAGGATCAGGATCGGCGGGTTCTTCAGCACGGCACGGGCGATGCTCAGGCGCTGCTTTTGTCCACCGCTCAACCGGTTCCCGCCATCACCGATGTTCGTTTGGTAGCCGTTCTCCAATTGCAGGATGAATTCGTGCGCGTTGGCGATCCTGGCGGCACGTTCGATATCGGCCATCGAAGTTCCCGGCGCACCGAAGGCGATGTTGTTCGCCACGGTATCATTGAAGAGAACGCTATCCTGCGTTACGATCCCCATCAAGGCCCGAAGGTCATTGATCCGCAGGTCGCGCAGGTCCTTGCCATCGATGAGTACCTCACCGTCGGTGACATCGAAGAAGCGTGGCAACAGTCCGGCCATGGTGGTCTTTCCGCTTCCGCTGGTACCCACCAAGGCCACGCTCTTCCCTTTCGGGATGACGAGGTCGATGGAATGCAGCACCGGCGTGCTGTCGTACGCGAACGTCACCTTGCGGAACTCCACCTTGTCCGTGAAGTCCGTGAACGGTAGTGCATCGGAGCTTTCCTTCACGGTATTCTCCACAGCGAGCAGATCGAACAGGCGTTGACCGCTCGCCGAACCCCGCAGGATCGCGGAATATCCTTGCGAGAAACCCTTGATCGGGGCCAATAATTGTGAGAAGATGATGATGAAGCCCAAAAAGCTATCGCCGGTGAGCGTAGCGTTCTCGCCAAGCACATAGTACCCGCCGAGGTAGGCGATCGCTGCCATCACCGCCGCCCCCATGGTCTCGCTCAGGGGCGATGCGATATCCTGGCGGTTCAACATGGCGATGCTGGAGCGCGTGAGCATTTCATTCTCCCGTTCGAATCGGCGTTTCATATCGGCCTCCCCGTTGAAGGCCTTGATCACGCGAATGCCGGTCAGTGTCTCCTCCACACGTGCCAGCAGATCGGCGCTCTTCTCCTGCACCCGCGTGCTTCGTCTCTTGAGGCTCTTGCTGATGCGTGCGATCAACAACCCGCTGACGGGAAGCAGCACCAGGGAGATCACCGTGAGCTGCGGGGAAAGGGTGAGCATGGTGCCGAGGAACAACAGGATCGCGATCGGTTCGCGGAACACCATCTCGATGTAGAACATCACCGAGTACTCCATCACGTGCATGTCGTTCGTGATCAGGGCCAGGAGGTCGCCCTTCCGCTCGGTGTTGTGGTAGCGCAGCGGCAACTCCAACATCTTGTCGTACACCTTCCCGCGGATGTCGCGCACCACCCGGTTCCGGAAGTTGCAGATCGCCACCAGCGCGAGGTAGCGGAAGAAGTTCTTGAAGAGGAAGATCACCACGATGGAGATGCTGATCACCAGCAAGGCCCCCATGGGCCCGCGGCTCTCGATCAGCTGCGTGAGGCCCCAGTTGAAGGTCCCCTCGAGCCCATCTCGGGTCCATAGTTCGGTGGGTCTTGCATGCACCAACTTCACCTGGCCCAACAGCAGGCGTAGAAAAGGGATGAACAGCAGGAGCGAGGCCAAATGGAACAGCGTGGCCAAGAGGTTGAACACTACGTTCAACACGGCATAGTGGCGGTACGGGTCGCCGAAGCGAAGGATGCGGAAGAAGTTGCGCATGCGTTCCGGGGCGCGAAGTTACCGGGCAGGAAGCGCTTCGGGGCGAAGATCCTGCCCTGCGACCAGGACATACGCCGTGGAACCGGCCTTGGAACACCCATGGTCAGGCGCTCCGTACTTTCGTTGCCCCATGGACAGTGTACGACAGAACAAGGTGAACAGCCTGATGCAGCGGGAGCTCGCCGAGATCCTCCAGACCGAAGGAAGGACCCTCTTGCCGGGTGGGTTGATCACGGTGACGGCAGTGCGCGTGAGCGCAGACCTCGGTGCGGCCAAGGTGTACGTAAGCCTTTTCCCGGTGAAGGACAAAGCCGCTGTACTCCACCGCATCAAGGACCATTCCTCGCGCATACGCGGCCTCCTGGGTGTTCGTGTCGGTAAACAGATGCGTGTGGTACCCGAGCTGTTGTTCTATGTGGATGATTCGCTGGACCGCGCGGAGGCCGTCGACAAATTGTTGAAGGGATAGACCATGCAGTACGATCCGGTGAAGCGCCGGTTGGGCGTGGTCTTCAACCGCACACCCTTCCTGAGGAAGTTGTTCTATGGCCTGCTGGACCTGCTCCTGCTGCGCGCATGGCACATCCAACGGGAACTGCGCGAATGGGCGGCGGACAAGCGTGATCGGGCATTGGACATCTACGATGCAGGGGCCGGTTTCGGGCAATACAGCTATTGGCTCAGCTCCAAGCTCCC
>JAGQVV010000135.1 GCA_020437805.1 Flavobacteriales bacterium | reverse complement strand
CGTGGTCGCCCATCATGGTGAGCATCTTCACGTATCCGGGCAAGGTCGGGTCGAAGGCGATGGGCAAGGGCGCGATCCACTCCCGCTCGGACCGCGGCACGGTATCCAGCGCTTCGAATCCGCCCCGGCCAACGGCCCGCGCATACCGGCGTGGCACATTCGTAGCGACGAACGGCAAGCCCTTCTCCTTGGCCAGATCCACCAAAGCCGCGTAGTCCGTGGCGTGGTTCTTCCACAGTCGTGCGAGCGTATCGAAGGCCGCTTGATCGATCTCACCGCGCAGGTACTTGTCCAAGGTCGCCTGATCGTCCGCCTCGATCATTTCCGCACCCATCACCAGCGGTCCGCGAGCTGCAAGATCGCGCGCGACCACCAGTTGCAACCAGTGCGCGATCGGGTTATTGTGCTGTTCGCCGAAGAAGATCACATCGGCATCGGCCACGGTGCGCAGGAATTCCTTGTGCGATACCTGCTTGCCTTTTGCATTGAACAGCTTGTAGGCCGGTAAGAGCTGGGCACTTGCCATGGATGCGACCGCGCTCATAGCGCATAGTACCAGCCATCGAATGGGGCCGAATGTGTTGGACATGCACATGCGGCGAAGTAAGGTCTTCTTGCCGGATGGACCACTACGTGATGTCAGTCCTTCTACTCTTCGCAATACCGCCGTTGCTCCTCCACAAAACCGGGACATTCCCGCGCACCGAGGAACTTGAGAAGTTCCCGGGACTTGCGCACGTGTGCCCTCCATCCGAACAGTTCAATAGTACCCGGTCGACCTTCCTGCAAGTAATAGCATCGTTCATAGGCTATGCCATTCGAAACGAATCGTACACCAAGGCTCGAATGACCCGGCCAAGAAGCGAGCTTGACGATGCACTTGTCCCATCCCGCACCCAACACTCCGGGCTGCTGCCGAAGGAAGGTCACCAACGTGTCGTACGTGTGGTAATGCACGGTATAGGTGGTGGAACCGTTGTCGACCTGACCACCGCGCTTGTGGGTCATCAAGGCATGCTTCATCCAGTGGTCAACAGCCGTGGGTCCGCGTTCCATGGCACGTGCAAAACGCGCTGCATCTTGCGCGGCGAGCAATGTCGGGAACATGAAGAACATGACCATGACCTGCTTCATTCGTCAAGCCAGTTGCGCCAATCCGCGATCGCTTCCGCCACACGCTGCACACTCATGTCCACGCGCATTCGTCGGTCACCAGTGATCCCATGGGCCTGCCCCGTGAAGAGGTCAAGCGTCTCCATCACCGTGCGCATGTACATATCATGGATGGTGGAGTTCTCGCTGCCACCGATGAAGATCGGTGTTGTCTCGACCACCTTGATCAAGTATCGGACAGCGGTTCGGTCCTGTTCTTCCAGTTCGGCGCTCCCTTCCATTGTTGTACACACCATGGGCCTTGTACGTCGAAACTCTTGCAATTCGCGCAAGGCCAGGATACGATGATCCTCGTTCCAATGCGCAGTGACGGCCATGGCGAGCGGAAAACTCATGTGTCGCTCGATATGCCGATGCGTGATCCGAGCATGTGGATCGACATTCCAGTACTTCATTGATAAGCGTTCGAAGCAATAGCGTGCGCTGTCATCGTCCAGCGCCTCTTGGAGCATTCCAAGGATCTCGCACGTGAGCGGTGTTGCCGGTGGATAGGCTCCCTGAAAGAGATCGGTGCTGTCGGAGAGAACGGCATCGACGTGGTACACGAACGCTGTGGGAACGTTGGTACAGGCAGGACCCGTCTGCTGCGCAGAACCGGGTTCAAGAGTGCATGTCGCGAGCACCAATACGGGCGCCAAGTGGGCGATCGATCTCATAGTGGTCCGTACACGTTCCGCGCCCCGAAGTTCACTGATCCGTTCATCGATCATGTCCAACGCTGTGGGAACGCCCCGGAAAGGGGACCTATCTTCACGCGCAACCGAACGCAACGATGATGAACGAAGCCGTACGTGCCCTGGAACCGAAAGCCCTCTGGAACCACTTTGCCGATCTCAATGCGGTACCCCGACCCAGCAAAAAGGAAGAGCGCGTGATCGCCTTCATCAAGCGATTCGGTGAGGATCTCGGACTCCCGACGCATGTGGACCATGCAGGAAATGTGATCATCAAGAAGCCCGGGACCAAGGGCAAGGAGAAGGCCACGACCGTGGTACTCCAGAGCCACTTGGACATGGTGCACCAGAAGAACAACGACACCGTGTTCGATTTCGATAGCGAAGGCATCCGTATGAAGGTCGAGGGCGATATGGTGAAGGCCGAAGGCACCACGCTCGGTGCGGACAATGGCATCGGGGTGGCCACGATCATGGCGCTGTTGAAGTCGACCGACATTCCGCATCCGCCGCTTGAAGCCCTCTTCACCATTGATGAGGAGACCGGCATGACCGGTGCCTTCGAACTGAAGGGTGGACTGCTCGACGGCAAGATGTTGCTGAACCTGGACACCGAGGAGGACAATGAACTCACCATCGGTTGTGCAGGTGGCATCGATGTGACCGCGAAAGGAACGTACGCGGTCGAAGACGCACCACATGGAACCGTAGGCCACAAGTTGGTGGTGAAGGGATTGAACGGCGGGCACTCTGGCACGGAGATCCACCTCGGACGTGGCAATGCGAACAAGATCATGAACCGGATCCTGCTCAGCAGTGAGGAATTCGGTCCGCGTATCGCAAGCATCGAAGGAGGCAGTTTGCGGAATGCGATCCCGCGCGAGAGCGTGGCAACGTTCGTTGTCCCCGCGGATCGCGAAGCCGCCTTCACCAACGCGTTGAAAGCGCTTCAAGCCAGCATCACCTCCGAGTACAGCACCACTGATCCCGAGCTGAAGATCGAACTATCAAAGGCGGATGTCAGTGACAAGGTGATGACGACCAGGGACCAATCACGATTCCTACGCGCCGTGCAAGCGTGCCCCAACGGCATACATCGCATGAGCCCGGATGTGGAGGACCTGGTACAAACGAGCAATAACCTCGCCCGAATCGAATTGAAGGACGGCACGTTCACGGCGATGTGTTTGACGCGTAGCTCGGTGGACAGCGAGAAGTTGGACGAGGCCAACTCGATCAAAGCGGTGTTCGAACTGATCGGTGCGAAGGTGGAGTTCACCGGATCATACCCCGGATGGACACCACGACCCGGCTCCGCAATCGTGAAGTTGATGAGCGCGATCTACCGTGAGCGGTTCAAGGAAGAACCACATGTGCTGGCGTGTCACGCAGGCTTGGAATGCGGTATCCTGGGCACCAACTATCCGGACATGGAGATGATCTCCTTCGGACCCACTATCCGCGGGGCACATTCCCCGGATGAACATGTATACATCAGTAGTGTCCAAAAATACTGGGGATTCCTGCTGGAGACACTGGAACGCCTCTGACCGCCATGGGTGAGCGTTCATTGGTCAGGGAATTGGAACGCCTGCGCCGTTCCGTGGTCATGCTGCAGACGGAGTTCCGAAGGGAACATATGGATGAGGGACTGATCGCGGAGATCGAACAGCAGATGGACCATGGGATCGCCATTGATGCGCGTTGTTCAGGATTGGTTGCGTTGGTGGACGCGCTGCGGGAAACGACCTTGACACCGCGCGCCGAACTCCACCGTGATGCGGCCCGTGCTTGCGAACGATTGAAGGACGCGATCGAAGAGGTCGTGAGTGGTGTCCGATCCTAGCCTCCCATACCTCTTCCAGGTGGCGGCACTACAGGTAGGAGAACCCCTCAGCCTTCGGTAAGGCTTCCATAGCGTCCACCACGATCCGTGGGGGCACGAAGATCCGACGGGTACGCATGCTCATCCATGCCCCGTCGACCTCGATCGTTGCACAGAGATGGTCGCTGCGCAGGAATCGATGTTGGAAGCGGAACTTGCGGAAATCCTTGCTCAGACCTAGGACCCCGACATGGATATCGACCTCATCTTCCAATCGAACCTCTTTGAAGAAGCGACATTCCTCGCGAAAGAGCACAGGGCCAACCTCATTCTTCTGCATGTCGAGCAACGTGAGCTTGCATGCTGCAAATGCTTCCATGCGTTGCCGTGAACCAAGATCATAGTACACCGTGTGGCGCACGTGACCATTCACATCAAGGTCCGCCCACCGAAGGGCAACGCGCTCGACAAAAGGTGCTTTCTCCAAGGCCATGGGCGCAATATATGAGCACCAAAGAGCAACACGTTCAGCAGGATCGATGCTTCATACGAACCCATCCCTTGCGATAGTATGGAAGAATGATCGGTGTTCGATGACTTTCCCCGCCTTTCGAATAAGCGTCTAGCTTAGCGCTGCATCATTCAAGTGTTGGTTGCCTGCTTTAGCCTCGTACTCCGAGCCCAATTCGATGCTGGCACCTTCCGATCGTGCAGCTTTCGCATTCTCATCCACCATAGAACCTTGTCGACATGAAGAACTTGATATCGCTTGCCGTTGCCACCACGATGTTCGCGGCTTGCTCCGCTCCTCCCTGCCCTCCTGTGGAGGAACACCACGTTCACCCTCTTTCCTCCATACCGCAAAGTGCCGATGCCAACATCGCTGTGGTGAAGGATTACCTCAATGCACTGATCGCTGCGGACGCCGACGCGATCCGCGCCGCATGCGCGCCAGGCTTCTATGCCAACAACACCTTTCTCCCCTCCGACTCATCGGATGTGGAAGAGGTGATCGCAAATTGGCAGAAGAACGACTCCACGCGTTCGGATCAAAAGCTCAAGACCATCTTCGCAGAATGCGTTACCGTGGCCGAGGGCGACGAATATGCTGGTGATTGGGTCCACTATTGGGCCGAGTACTCTGCCACGGACAACGCTACCGGTAAGCCGTATACGGTCCCATTCTTTTACGATGCACGCGTGGAAGATGGCAAGTTGACAAAGAGCTACACCTATTTCGATAGGCTCTCGGTATTCCATCAATTGGGTATCGATCCGCCTCCCGCGCCAGAAAAAGAATAGAAGGAATAGTTCCACACCAACCAGGTAAGGAAGGGAGATCGACTAGCGACCTCCCTTTCTTATTACCGGATCCAACACGTTCCCAACTCCGCACTTGGAGATCCCCAAAAGGCTACCTTGGATCAAAACCAGCCAGATGCGTTCGTTCCTTGCACTTTGCCTCATGATCGGATCGGGTACCCCATCCATTGCCCAAGGAGCACTTTCTCCCATTCTCTTCATTTATGATGCGAGCGGATCCATGTGGGGGCAACTTGATGGCCGATCCAAGAAAGAGATCGCTTCCGACGTTCTCGCATCATCCGTAAGCGCTCTGCCAGAGGGACAGCATATTGGATTGATGGCGTACGGACACCGCAGGAAAGGTGATTGCGACGATATCGAATTCCTCCTTGACCTGGAGAATGTTTCGAAAAGCGAGATCACGTCCGCAGTGAGCAAGATGAATGCCTTGGGAAAAACCCCACTGGCCAGGTCTGCTTCGATGGCGCTGAACTCCCTCGAAGAAGCCAATACGAAAGCCACGGTGATCCTGATCACGGATGGTATCGAATCATGTGACGGTGATATCTGTGACGTCGTTGCCAAAGCCAAGTTGGACGGCATTGATTTCAAGCTCCACATCGTGGGATTCGGCCTCGAAGAGGGTGAAACGGCCCAACTGGAATGTGCAGCGAACGCTGGGGGTGGCAAGTACTACGACGCGGCCGATGCCAACGGTCTTCAGGAGGGCCTCAGCGAAGCGACTGCGATCACGATCGATGAACCGGCGAATAATTTCTCCGTGTACGCATCGAAGAATGGCGAACCAGTAGATGCCTGGATCCACGTAACGCCAATGGGTTCCAAGAAGGTCATGGACGGCTCCCGGACATACCGCGATACGGGATGGGTCCACCTCCCCTCGGGATCCTACAATGTCCGAGTCACCCCGTTAGAAGGCACCGACATCCCGGGCACCGGCTTTCCCATCCACATGAAGGAGAACGAGCCGCAGCACAGGGACGTCAGTTTCGATGGCGGTTCAGCCGAGGTATCAAGCACGAACAATGGAGAGGGTTGGGACTCCATGGTGAAACTGTACGACATGAGTACAGGAGACCAAGTGGCAAGCACACGCACGTACGGCCGCTCAAAGACCATGGAGGTACCTGCAGGCTACTACAAGGTCACTTTTCAAGCGTTGGTGATCAAAGGACCGGACACTTATTTCGAAATGGACTCCGTGATGATCGAACCAAATATGACCATTCCGATCTCCCACAACTTCGATTCAGGAACAGCGCTGATCGGTGTACGAACGGCGAATGGGGAGTTGATCGATGCAACCGTCAACTTCCATGATGCGACTACGGGTGAACGGATCGATGGAGCCAGGACCTATACGAGCCCGAACAACAACCCCAGATCATTCTTGCTGGACCCCGGGACCTACCAAGTGAAGATCGTGACACTTGGCGAACATCAAGGACATTCCAAAACGATCGAGGTCACGGTCGTGACGGGTGAAACGACCACACGAACCCTTACGTTCTGACCCCTCATCCCGGAAAGGACCGCCAATCACTGAAGCCTTGCGTTGAACTGCTACACCATGTGGTGTGCGAGGAAATGAACCCGACCAATGATCAAATTCTTCCGCAGTATCCGCCAACGCATGATAAAAGAGAATAGAGTCTCGAAATACCTGCTCTATGCCATCGGCGAGATCGTCTTGGTGGTGATCGGTATCCTGATCGCCTTGCAGATCAATAATTGGAATGAGAACCGAAAGAACACCCATCGAATCGAGGGCTACACAAGGAGCCTGATCGAAGATCTGGCCAAGGATAGTCTGCAGCTAACGGAAGCCTTACACTATGTGAAGGAAGACAGCCTATCGATCGTTGGATTCGAAGATCGCGTCAATCGATCAGTACACCCATTGGATACGCTTTATCATATCGCTCGTTTCGAATACAATCATTATGTAGGAGGATTACGGGACCTCAATACTGATACCTATGAAATGCTGACTTCGACTGGTGATCTCGCACTTTTCGATCAAGAGATCATCAATGAGCTCTCAGCCCTGGCCAACCTGCAAGAGGTCGCTGAAGATGGAAGGAACTTCACGTGGGATATCCTATTGGACCATTATCTCAACTACTCAAGAAAATATCCCGTTAGGGTCGAGCATAGCTTTATTCAAGGCGGCTCGAAAGTCGATGATATCATGCGTGAAGAGGTGTCGTTGACTGAGCATGCTGCCCTCTTCAATGCCCTGGTGACTGCCAAGAAGAACAACAATCGGATATGGTTAGTCATTCTTCCTGCGCTATCAGAAAAGACGAACGCCCTGCTTGATGATCTCCGAAAGCAATGATCAAGCTCTTCCGCCATATCCGTCGTCGCCTGTTGGCCGAGAACCGCTTCACACGCTATCTGCTATACGCCATCGGCGAGATCGTGTTGGTGGTGGTCGGGATCCTGATCGCGGTGCAGATCAACTCCTGGAACCAACACCGGATGGACCAACGGACCGTAAGCCAGTACAGAGCGAACCTGATCGAGGACCTCGTGGCGGACAGCATCGCGATCGAAGAGGCCCTCGCGGGGATCCGGGTCGATTCCGCAAGGCTCGCGGACATCGGTGCCCGGGTAGCCGCATCCGATGCCCCCTTGGATACCATTCGTCAAATTGCCCGGTCCGAGTACATCTTCTACATCTGGTTGCAACCGGAATACCGCATGGATACATACCAGGTGTTGGGCTCAACAGGGGATATCGGCCTGTTCGACCAAGAGCTGATCCGCGCACTGAACGCGCTGCACAATGCTCAACAGCGGGCCCTCAGAATCGGGCACATCACCCTTGAGAATTACCGGAACAGCCTGCTGGAATATGAGCGGCACTATCCGGTCCCATTCGAGGGCAACTTGCTCCGCCACGACAGCAGAGCAGCCGAACTGATCTGGGAGGTGGTCTCCCTCTCGGAACACGCCACCCGGTTCAATGCGTTGGTGCTCTCCAAAGGGGACAACTACCGGGTCTCCCTCACACATCTTTCCGATCTACAGGCGCAGTCCAACGAGCTGCTCTACATCTTGAAGAGGAGATGATCAAATCCTACCGAACGATCCGCCAACGCATGCTGCAAGAAAACCGCTTCTCCCGCTACCTCCTATATGCCATCGGCGAGATCATCCTCGTAGTGATCGGGATCTTCCTAGCCCTGCAACTGAACAACTGGAACGCTGGGCGAAAGGAAACCGCCAAGGAACTCGGGCTATTGGCTGAGATGCGCCAGAACCTGGAGGCCGACCTTGCGGACTGCCGATACAACATCGACATGAACCAACGGCTATTGCGCGGAAATGTTGCCGTGCTTAAGCACTTGGACGAGCGTACCTCTTTTCAAGAGTCATTGCGGGTCCATTACGGAAACCTCTTCGGCAACATGGCGCTCGTACCGAACATATCGGCCTTCGAAAATCTGAAGGGCGTCGGGTTCGACCTGATCCGGAACGATAGCCTTCGTCGCAGTATCACCAAGCTCTATTCAGAACGGTACAACTACTTGGTGAAGCTCGAATCCGGATGGGACATGCCCACGCAACTGAATGAGGTTGGCCCGCAGATCTACGCCAAAGTTGTTCTGGATACGATCTGGACCAGTGGATACCCTATTGACCCGTTGGCCTTAATGGATGACCACTATTTCAAAGGCGTGATCCGGATGAACATATTCACAAGGGGCTATATGGTACGGATCTACCAAGGCCTCGAGAAGCGGATCCTTGGGCTGATGGAGCAGCTTGATGGCGAATTGATGCAACGGATCGGGTGAGGATCGTCGTCGACGCGATCGAGGTCGACTTGAACCCTTCGATGTCCGGAACGTCGACCTGCCTATAGGAACAACGATCTTAGCGTCCTCCATGCGCATACTTTCGATCTTGCTTCTGATGCTGCCTACGTCCCTCTTCGCGCAAGACGAAGCCTCGGTCCATCACACTCCGCGCAGCAACTACTTGTTCCCGGAAGAAGCTGACCCGGCCTATATCCTTCGTTCGGATGTTACCATGCGCGATGGTCCTTCGAAAGATGCAGCCGTGATCGGTTCGTTGAATGTTGGCGACCGTGTGACGATCGAACTGGCCGACACCAA
Source organism: Flavobacteriales bacterium (assembly GCA_020437805.1). Classification (GTDB taxonomy): domain Bacteria; phylum Bacteroidota; class Bacteroidia; order Flavobacteriales_F; family PHOS-HE28; genus PHOS-HE28. The sequence continues at coordinate 10,470 of JAGQVV010000135.1, read as the reverse complement.
GGAGGAGGTCATCAATGGCATTACGAGTTCGTGGTACAAGGTCGCGGTCGATAAAAGGACCGGATGGGTCTGGGGTGGGCATATCGCACAGCGCACCTTCGGTAGCCATGCGGACCCAGCGGTGAAATTCCTTGGTGGCATCGATGCGGTCACTTATTCCGACACGTCAGGCTCAGCATTCATCTATCGGCTCGTGGCACTGCGCGAAGGCAAGGAGATCGACCGGTTCGCTGTGCGGTCCTTCGCCCATGGATTCGATGAAGTGATGAACCGTGGCAACCTCGGCTTGAGAACCGTTGATGACATCTTCTTTCTGCGCGTGCCATGCGTTGGTGGTTGCGGTTGCACCACCGGTGAAGTGGTGGTGTTCTGGAGCGACAACAAGTTCCACCATGTAGCGGACCTGATGGGTTCACCGGACGGGGATTTCAGCACGAACACGTCATTCATTTTCCCTGCCGACATGGAAGGTTTACCGGAAACAGTGATCCGATGGACCAATGATCACAAGGACCTCGATGAGAACGAGGAGAGTGACAACAGTATCCTGCGCATCTCGACACGAGACTATTTGCGATGGAACGGAACGGCACTTGTGAACAGCGGGGTGCCTACCGATGAACGGACCTATGAACTTTCGTTGGATCGGGATTGATCCGGCACCTCACCTTCAAGCCTCTTCGTTGACCTCTGCTTTCACCGCACGCTCGGTGAGGTACAGCAAGCCGACCGCCATCAGCAAGAAGGCCACGAAGAACCACCACGTGGCCGTGTAGCCGAAGTGCGCGATAAGGTTCAGACCCAACGTGTGCCCGAAGATGTGTGCCACGCTCCAGGAGATGGTGAACAACGCCATGTAAGCTCCGGGTGGACCATGGTCCGAGCGATCGTACGCGAAACGGTTCATGAACGGAAAGTTCAGCATCTCGCCGAAGGTCATCAACGCCATACCGATCCAAAGGAAGGCGATCACCGGGAACACATTGAGCACCACGAAGCTGAGCACAATGAGCAGCACACTGAAGCGCATGACCTTGAAGCGGTCAAAGGCCTTTTCCTCGCTGTACTTGATCAGCGGCATTTCGAACAGGAAGCACATCAGACCATTCAAGCCGATAAGGATGCCGATCCACAGTTCGCTGAGTCCATGCACTTCGTTGTAGAACAAAGGCACTGTGCTGAAGTATTGCAGAAAGGGCACGCTGATGAAGACCATGCTCAGGAGAAAGAGCAGGAAGGGAACATCGGAGTACGGTGATCGGTCCGGCGTGGTGGAAGAAGTGTCGTTGTTACCGACCGGATCCTTGCGTGGAAGCGTTGCGAGCATCAACCCCGCGGCGGCGATGCAGGTGAGGCCATCCACCCAGAAAAGACCGGCGTAGCCCGCAGTGGCGATCAGGAAACCACCGATGGCCGGACCGAAACTGAATCCCAAATTGATAGCCAAGCGGATCAAGGTGACGGCGCGCGTGCGGTTCTCCGGTATCGCGTAACTGCGCAGTGCAACGAATATGGCAGGGCGCGAGGCATCCATCAATACAGTGAGCACGAAGATCCCGATGCAGAAAGGCACCAGACCGTGTATGTATTGCAGCAGGATGAAGGCCACACCACCACTGATGAGCGATGTCACCAGCACGGCGTAGTAGCCGAAGGTGTCCGTGAGCTTGCCGCCGAGCCATGAGCCCAACACAGAGCCGAGCCCGAAGCAGCTCATCACCCAGCCGACCTGTTCCAAGGTGTATCCCTCGTTCGCGGTGAGGTACAGCGAAAGGAACGGGATGACCATGCTGCCCGCCCTGTTGATGAAGGTGATGGCCGCGAGCAACCAGACCTCGCGCCGGAACCCACGGAAAGAATCGACGTAGTACGCGAATGCTCGGGGTAAGGGGGACATGGCGTGAATCTATCCTTATCCCGGATAGGCACCCGAACCAAGAAGAATGTCCTGTGATCACACGACATTCACGGCCACTGCATGTTACGGCAATAGCAGGGGGAACAACCGGTCCAATGGCAGGCAATGCCCACATCAGGCTATCAGGTCCCGGTCTACGGGGAACACCGCTCGATCATAGCCACGTGGGAGTGACCTCGGACGAGGTTGTAGACCGCCGCTCAATACGTTCAGCCTATTGTACTTCGGTAGCGGCCGGCTGGGACGGTACTTCGGTCTCCTTCTCACCACCGATCAGTGCAAGTATGACCAGCACAACAGCAGCGATCACGACCAGCAGCGCCAAATTGGTCTTGGAGCCCAGCCGTCCAACGCCCTTGACAGGCCTCGTGCTTCCTGGATCCTGCTGGTAGACCGGTCCTAAAGGGTCGTTGGAACCAATGGGGTCGTTCATGGCTTGGAACTTTGCTTTGAAGTTACGGACCACGCGTGGACCACCTAAATTTTCCTCAACGAGACGGCGTTCATGCAGTAACGCAAACCGCTCGGTGCCGGACCGTCCGGGAAGACATGTCCAAGGTGCGCATCGCAGGTATTGCAAGTGGCTTCGATACGTACCATACCGAAACCGACATCCTTGACATACGCGACGGCATTCTCCTTCGCGGGTTGCGTGAACGATGGCCAGCCGGTCCCGCTCTCGAACTTGGAACCGGCATCGAAGAGCACCGCCCCGCAGCAAACACATGCGTACGTCCCGGGCTCGAACAAAGAACACATTTCCGAGCTATGCGCCCGTTCCGTACCCGCCTGTCGGGTCACTCGGAACTGCTCCGCGGTCAATACGGCTTTCCACTCCGCTTCGGTCCGCTCCACCCGTCGATCGGGTGAATGGTTTCCTCGCGAGGCGAGTTCAATGATCCTGCCCCAATCCAACATGTTCGCTCCATTGCTTCAAGGTCAGCATCCATCACCGACCCGACATGGAATAACACGAAGTTCGACGATCGGCCGGCTTGGACCAAGGATCGATCACACCCTGGTCCGAACGCCAACGCTCAGTCCCGTTCCGATCCAGGGGAGTGTTATGCCGTTATCCGTTACAAGTTCGCGATCCGAAGTGCACGATAATTCCCTACAGCCCTTTTTCAGCGAGCTTCTCTTCCAACAAGCGGGCAAGGTCACGAACCCTCGGCTCGCGCAGTATGTCCAAATGCTTTCCCTTGAGCACTTCCACTTGCAACTGGCCGGCCAGCATGTCGTTCCACCCGTCCGGCTCACCGGCACGTTCCGAGCTGCGTACGAACAAGACCTCTCCCGCGTATGGTTTGGGGCGAAAGCGTTCCACAGCGTTCCTATAGGTGGAGATGATGTAGGTATTGCGCAGTCCATAGGGTATGGCCCGTCCTTTCCTCAGGTATCGTTCGCACCGTGGCTTCCATAGATCGGCACGCATGCCCGAAAGCTTGGCACGAGGAGCGTGGAACCACCAATTGAATGCCGGACCGCGGGAATCCAACATGATGAGCAACGGCACCTCCTTGCCCATGACCTTGAGCCGTTGGGCCATTTCGTAGGCTACGACCCCTCCGGCGCTGAACCCACAGAGGATGTATGGACCATGCGGGCGCGCATCGAGCAATTCGTTGACATAATGCCGCGCCATCGACTTGATGGACTTGTATCGCATCCCCAAGCCATCTTCTCCTTGATGCATGAAACCGATGAACGGCCTGTCATCGGAGAACAAGCGAGGGAGGTTGTAATTGCCCTCATCCCCGTGCACGCATACGAAAGGCGTTAGCGACCCGTCCATGCGGATCGGCGCCAAGTTCAGCCAGTGTTGGTGTTGTCCGGCGCCGGAGATCGCTTTTGATAGCTCACGTAGTGTTGGATACCTGAAGAGCTGCGCCAGTTCCACCTTGAACTCGAGCATCTCGCTCAATCGTGCGCACGAACGCACGCCTGAAAGACTGTCCCCTCCGAGTTGGAAGAAATCGTCGTCCAACAGCACACGGTCCTTGCCCAGCTCCTGGCCCCATACCATGGCAATGGTGCGCTCAACATACGTTCCCGGCACTTCACCCGAAGGCTCGGAGGCACGGTCGCCCACCATCACCTCCATGCCGTTCGTCTCTTCCACCGGGTCTCCACCGCTGCCAACGGCGGCCATCGTGCCCATGTTGATGTACATCGCGGAAAGCTCGGTCCGCTTGAGTTTGCCCGTGGCTGTTCGCGGGAAGGATCCCATCGGTATGAAGCGTTTCGGCACTTTGTGCGAGGCCATCCGCTCCTGCATCCACCTCCGAAGGTCATCCACTTCGACGTGTGAAGGACCGGGTATGTAAGCAATGGCCACTTCCTCTCCCAAGGTGGGGTGAGGGATGGCGAATGCGGCCGATCCCGCTACTCCTGGATGCCCTGCCAATGCGGCCTCCACCTCATGCGGATCTATCTTTTCCCCTCCCCTATTGATCTCCTCCTTGAGGCGACCCTTGAGGTGCACGAATCCATCCTTGTCCAGGTGGGCCAGATCGCCCGTTCGGAACCAGTCCCCGAACCACGATCTTTCGTTCACCTCGTTCGTCTCCGCATATCCACGGAACACCCCTGGCCCGCGCAACAACACCTCGCCCGATTCTCCTTGGACCATGTCGTTACCCGAATCGTCCACGATCCGCACTTCGCAACGGTATGGCCGTCCGATGGCCCCGACCCTTCGCTCACCAGGCGGGGGGTGATTGGCGATGACGGGTGAAAGGGCTTCGGTCAATCCATACTGCTCGACCAATGGCGCGCCGGTCACCTTCTCCAAGGTCGTGATAAGATCCCTGGGGATCGCCGCCGATAAGGACCTTACGAAGCGGAACGGTACGCTATTGGCCAGTTCCGGATGTTTGGCATGTACCCGGGCGATATCACTTAGAATGGCCGGTGCGGCTGAGAACCAAGTGGGTTTGAAGGTCTCGCACCAAGCCGCGTATCGCGCACCATCATGTCCGGGTGTACAGACCACCGTTCCCCCACTCCAAAGCGTTCCGGTCAAACACCCGAAGCCGTGCATATGGAACAGCGGCATCACCTGAAGGATGGTATCCGCCGGGCCAAGACCAAGGCTTTCGGCCGTATTCCTCGCCTGCGCCGCGATGTTCGCCATTCTCAAGGGAACACGCTTGCTGCTCCCTGTTGTGCCGGAGGTCCGATGGAGCAGCATCACGTGGTCTTCCGATGGGTCCGAAAGCGGTGCCGGGTCCAGTTGGACACCTTCCGGTGCGGCCATGACGGGGCCAGTCAGGAAGTCTGGTACATGGACCGGTATTCCAAGCACTTTGGCCACACCTCCCAAGACGGTCTGGTGTTTCGCGTCCGTGATGATCGCCGTCGCACCCACATGTTGAAGGATCGCCCGCAGCTCCAACGGGGCCAGATCCGGGTCAAGCGGGGTGACCGTCTGGGTTCGTGACGCACCCAGCAGGGTAAGTGCCAGCTCCGGACCGTTGGACATGGCAACCGCCAACGCCCGACCTTTTTCCACCCCAAGGCCCTCCAACCATGTGGATATACCTCCAAGCACTGGGAGCAACCCGCCATAGGTCAGGCTCCGCCCGTCGACCGCTTTCAAAGCCGTGTCGTTCGGTCGCTGGAGGGCATGTTTGTTCAGTTCAGCGAACAGCATCCAACTCTATTCATCGCCATTCAGGCCTCTCCCAAGGTGCAAAAGTCGCTGTTAAACATGTTCTGGCGCAAGTGGTGCGGCTGAAAAGACCGATCACCATGAAGGACCCCAAGAAAACGCGTGAACCTCCCTTGGGCTGGAAAGCGGTTAGCTTGCGCCTCCAAGCCCCGAACATGATAGACCTTCCGAAGATCACCGACCCGGTGTACGACCCGACCCGAGCGCACACCGCATGGGACCGCTTTTTCCTGCGGTTCCTGAGGGATCCTCGCGACCTCCCCTTTCCGTACTTGACCTTGAAAGTGGCCCTGCTCATGTTGCCCTTGGCCGTCCTGCTGTACATGCCGTTCGTTCGAGGCTGGCTCTGGGGCCTGATCGCAGTGGTGTACTTCTACTTGAACAACATCACGTTCAAGGGACCTTTCGGGCTGATGATGCACTGTAGCACCCATCGGCCGTTGTATCGGGATGCGTACGGTGCCCTCAATCATATCATTCCATGGTTCATCGCACCGTTCTTCGGACAGAGCCCTGAAACCTATCGAGCGCACCATGTGGGCATGCACCACACCGAGAACAACCTGGAGAATGATGAAAGCAGTACCATGTCCTACCGGCGCGATTCGGTGCGCGGGTTCGCCCACTACTACTTGCGTTTCTTGTTCACCGGCATAGTCACGCTCGCCATGTACCTCTTCCGTCGCAAACGAAAGCGGCTCTTCATCGGTGTGGTCCGCGGTGAACTGCTCTTCATTCTGTTCTGCACGGCCATGTCCTTCGTGGACCTCCCCGCTACGCTTGTGGTGTTCATCATTCCCTTTTTCATCTTTCGGCTGGTCGCCATGGCAGGGAATTGGGTCCAACACACCTTCGTTGATGCCGATGAACCGGGACACCACTTCAAGAACAGCATTACGTGCATCAATGTCCCGTTCAACCATCGATGCTGGAACGACGGATACCACATCAGCCATCACATCGACCCCACGATGCACTGGACCGAGCATCCTGCCTACTTCATGGAGCACATTGCGGAGTTCGCCGAAAACGAGGCGGTGGTCTTCGCAGGTCTCAACTATATGGATGTGTTCGTGCGCTTGATGGGGAAACGATACGACCTGCTCGCACGACATTTCGTTGACATCGATGGTCGATACGCTTCCGATGAGGCCGTGATCGCATTCTTGAAAAGCAGGACAAGCCCTATCCCTGTTCTTGTCGAAAAAGGATAACCCCTTGCAAACGGTTGTTCTTCACCAGGGGCTCGAACTTCGCGCCCTACATGGCACGTAGCCCTATCCGATCCCGGTAGGGATCACTTGAAGAGGTTCCCCAGCATGCCCTTGGCCGCGTCGGCGATCCCGCCACCACCGATCAAGCCTTGAAGGTTCTTGGCGTCGCCACCGACATACTTCGAGACCAGGTCCATCACCATGGGCATCAGCATTGCGGAAACCCCGCCGGCCTTTCCCGCGTCCAGACCCACGCTACCGGTAAGCTTTCCCATCAGCACCTCACCGATCTTCCCCATCATACCATCGGCACCACTGCTGTTCGTGGCATTGCTGAACAGGCTGAGCGCATCGTCCATTCCGAATCCGTTATCCCCCACCACCACTTCTTTCACACTATCAGCGGCGGCCATTACCGAGCCGTTCGCCTGAGTAGCATCCAAGCCGAGTCGGCTCATGAGTTCGGGGGTGGCCTTTTCCTTCAATGAAGAGAGTATCCGATCCAACATCGTTCGTCGATTTTGTTCTTTGGACGTATTGTCCTCGAATGGTCACACCACACGGTGTTCCATGGTGATCCAAGCAATGTACCCAACTTGAACGAAGAACCCGAACTTAGTGCCCAAAGGAAGAACAAGAGCAGTACCATGAAGGACGGATATGTGAAGAGCGATACGGTGAACGGGATCGCCACGGTGACATTCCATCACCCCAAGAGCAACAGCCTGCCCGGACATATTCTACGGGCCATGGCCGAAGCGATCGGGAATGCCGGCCGGAACAAGGATGTACGCGTGATCGTGCTTCGGAGCGACGGGGACCGTGCGTTTTGTGCAGGAGCGAGCTTCGATGAGCTTTTGGCCATTGAGACCCCCGAACAAGGCTTGGAGTTCTTCAGTGGTTTCGCGTTGGTGATCAACGCGATACGAAAGGCGCCAGTACTGGTGATCGGAAGGATACACGCGCACACCGTGGGTGGTGGGGTGGGACTGGCGAGTGCGGTGGATATCGCCTACGCCCATGAGAAAGCCAGTGCACGTCTGAGCGAATTGGCCATCGGTATCGGTCCCTTCGTGGTGGGCCCGGCAGTGGAACGGAAGACAGGTCCCGGCGTTTTCGGGCTGCTTTCAGCTTCACCGGCACAGCGACGTGAAGCGGATTGGTGCGTGCAACGCGGATTGTACGCTGAGGCATTCCCTACCATCGAGGCCTTGGACGCACACATCGATGCTCACACGAAGGAGCTTGCGGCTTTCAGCCCGGAGGCCATGGCCGACCTGAAAGCCGTTCTCTGGCGCGGTACCGAGAACTGGGACACGCTCCTCGCCGAACGTGCAGCGATCAGTGGGCGCTTGGTCCTGAGCGAATTCACGCGGGAAGCGATCGCTTCGTTCAAGGCCCAGGTCACCAAGCGCTGATCAACGCAGGCGATCGGTGCTCCGCACCAATTCCTCGTCCGACCGAATGGCACGTTCGGCCATGAAGGCCAGTGGCAGGATGATCATCGGCATGAAGAACGAAGGACCGTAATTGCTGTCGACCTCGCCGATCCCTTCCAAGTAGGCCTGCATGCTATTGTCCGTGATGAACAGGAACGCGATCACGCCGAGCACCAACAGATAGGTGCCACGCACGAAGCGCATTTGCCGTGGCCTGTTCCTGTACAACGCGATGGTCACGAGCATTGCCGCACCCAGCACGGACAGGATGATCGAGAAGGGGATCTTCAAGGCCCTGTCCGTGAATTCCGCCCCACCGTCGACGTATAGACCCGTTGTCCAGAACTCGAACGTCCTCTCACCCACCTCATAGGTCGCGACCGGGAACAACCATGTTGCGAAGGCGAGCATGGCCGCCACCAACAGGAACACGCTTTGCTTTCGTTGCCACATTGTGCTGCGAATTTATGGGGATGGCACACCTGAACGTTCAAGAACAAGCAAGAACGAAAATGGGGTTGGCACTTTCAGCGGATCCCCGTAACATTGCAACGTCCACACCGGGACCGGGGGGCACGTCAATCCGGCGATCCGCATTTCCTGAGTCCCTCCGTTCGTCCTCACATCAGGAACCAACAACGAAGCCCGATCCGGCTTTCCCCCACTTAGGACCCATTCAGCGGTAGGCACCGCACACAACATTCTCCCGTACATGTACGACCAGAACGCACTGAGCGGCATGAAGCTCTCCGAATTGAAGGAGCTCGCCCGCCAGATGAATTTGAAGAAGGCGGATACGCTGAAGAAACAGGACCTCATCAACAAGATCCTGGAGAACCAGGACGGTAAGGAGGCACCGGCCAAAGCCATCGGGCCGCATTTCGTGGAGGACGAAAATGCGATCACGGCCTTGGCAACGGCCGATGAAGTGGAACCGGTGGAAGACCCCGAACCGGAAGCCTTGGTCATCGGGGAGGACGAAGACGACGATGACGATGGTGATGATGATAACGGGGATGATGACAATGACGAGGATGACGCCTCCACGTCCGAAGGCGATCCGAACTACCCCAAGGAGGCGCGGGATGATCGGAATGCCGTGAAGGCCGAGGGGTCCAGCGAGCGATCAGAGAACAGGAACGAGCCTCGCCAGCGCCATGAGCGCAAAGGACACGGTGAAGGCGAGCGATCGGATGCGGGGCGTGGAGAACGGACGGATTCCGGTGATGACCGGAGAGATCGCGGTCGACGGGACCGGCGCGATAGGGATGGAAGGGACCCACATGGAGGCCAGGATCGTCAACGTGGTGAGCGGGACCAACAGCGCGACCAGAACAGGAACGACCGCGATCAACGCAACGACCAACGTGGTGATCGTCGCCAGGACCGGGATCAGCGCCAAGGCCAGGAACAGCGCGGGGACAACCGCCAACAAAAGGAGGTCTTCAACTTCGATGCCTTCGTGGAAACGGATGGCGTCCTCGAGGTGATGCCAGAAGGTTACGGATTCCTGCGCAGCAGTGATTACAACTACCTCGCGTCGCCGGATGATGTGTATGTGAACCAACAACAGATCAAGCAATTCGGGTTGAAGCTGGGAGATACCGTGCACGGCTATGTGCGGCCTCCGAGGGAAGGCGACAAATTCTTCCCGCTGATCAAGGTGGAGACCATCAACGGACGTGATCCGGAGTGGGTGCGTGATCGCGTTCCATTCAAGTTCCTCACCCCCCTGTTCCCGGACGAGAAATTCAACCTGTGCGCCAAGGATGCGAACGTGAGCATGCGCGTGCTGGACCTCTTCGCTCCCATTGGTAAAGGGCAACGCGGGTTGATCGTGGCGCAACCGAAGACCGGTAAGACGGTGCTGCTGAAGGATGTCGCGAACGCCATCGCGGCCAACCATCCTGAAGCCTACCTCATCGTGCTGCTCATCGATGAACGGCCCGAGGAGGTAACGGACATGGCCCGCAGCGTGAACGCCGAAGTGATCGCAAGCACGTTCGATGAGCCCGCCTCACGTCACGTGCAGGTCGCAGGCATCGTGCTGGAAAAGGCCAAGGCCATGGTGGAGTGCGGGCACGATGTGGTCATCCTCCTGGACTCGATCACGCGTTTGGCACGCGCCTACAATACGGTACAACCCGCGAGCGGAAAGATCCTTAGCGGTGGCGTGGACGCCAACGCACTGCAGAAACCGAAACGTTTCTTCGGCGCAGCGCGCAA
>JAGQVV010000134.1:4723-5696 GCA_020437805.1 Flavobacteriales bacterium | reverse complement strand
GAAGCGCTCCCACATTTCCGTGAAGAACAAGCTCCACAGTTGCTTGGGGTACTTCCCTTGGAAGTCACGGATCTCGAGTAGGGTAGGACTGCTCATGTGATCGATGGTTGGACCGTTGATGGATCGAAGGTGCTCAATAAATGTTCTTCTCCCGCATCACAGCGTTCAACCAGCGCAGCAGGAAGAAGAGCATCAATGCAGCGGCCATGGCCAGGCCGAAGTTCATGAAGAAGAAGTGGGTCTTGTCCTCGAAACCCTCCCATAGACCACTGAGCATGCCGCTCAATTTGTTGCCCACGGAAGTGCTGAGGAAGAAGCCGCCCATCATCAACGCCGTGATCCGCGGAGGGCTCAACTTGCTCACCAGCGAAAGACCCATCGGGCTCAGGCACAGCTCTCCGATGGTGACCACCCCGTACGAGGCGATGAGCCACAAGCTGCTCGCCTTGCTCTCGAGGTTGTTCGTGGCCATCACAGCACCCACCATCACCAATGCCGAGAGCGCCGTGATCGTGAGGCCGATGGCGATCTTGGTGGGCGTGGTCGGTTCCTTGCCCCGGCTGCGCATGAAGGCCCAGAAGGCCACGAGCAATGGCGTCAACAGGATCACCCATCCGGGGTTGATGCTCTGGTACAGCTGGGTGGAGTACAACTTCATGCTTTCCCCTTCCGCCGGTACGTTCGCGGGATCCATGTCGCTGAAATAGGAGGCACTGCGGGTATCGGTCTCGGGCCCGGCGTTGGTGACCGTCTCCGCCATGTTGATCGGGTCCGCGATCGCTGCGATGGCAGGTGACATCTCGCGATCCGTATGGTCCTTGGCGAATACCGTGAGCGCGTCACCGTTCTGGTGGAAGACCGCCCAGAAGATCACCAGGCAGCCGAATACCGCCAGCAGCGCGCCGATGGGGCGCTTGTCCTCTTCGTTGGCCTTCACGTAGAGGTGGATGAAGAAGGCGATCACCGGGATGCA
>JAGQVV010000134.1:0-4708 GCA_020437805.1 Flavobacteriales bacterium | reverse complement strand
AGATGAAGGCGTCGTTGGTGTCCGTCCCCAGCAGGTTGCCGGGGATCAGGTAGCCCAGGATGCCGAAAAGGAACATGGGGGCGATGGTGCTGAGCAGGATCCGGCTGGTGGCCATGTCACCGGGCTGCAGCGGCTTGATCACATCCGCCTCCTTGATGTGCTTGTTGCCACTAATGAATATGCCGACCCCGATGAGCATGCCGATGCCTGCGGCGGCGAACGCGTAGCCCCAGCCGTATTTGATCTGCATGTAGGCCGCCACGAAGTTGCAGACGAAGGCACCGATGTTGATGCCCATGTAGAAGATGTTGTAGCCCGCGTCCTTGTTGGCCCGGTAGCGGTCATCGTTGTACAGGTTGCCCACCAGGGTGCTGATGTTCGGCTTGAACATGCCATTGCCGAGGATGATGAGCAGCAGTCCAATGTAGAAGGCCGTTCCGTTGTGGACCGCCAATGTGAGATAACCGGCCGCCATCAGCAGGCCGCCCATCAAGATGCTCTTCCGGAATCCGAGAACACGATCCGCCAGCAGGCCTCCGATGAAGGGGGTGAGGTAGACGAGGCCGAGGTAGGTGCCGTAGATGTCGCTCTTCTTCAGGGCATCGAAACCCATACCACCGCTCTCCCAGCCATCGAGCATGTACAGGGAAAAGATCCCGAGCATGAGGTAGTAGCCGAACCGTTCCCACATCTCCGTGAAAAAGAGGATGTAGAGGCCTTTGGGGTGTTTGGCGGCAGGTACGCTCATCGGGCGTGAGGTGATCTCTTGGTACGTGTACGTCGTGGCGGATGAGGAACGGTCGGGGTCAATTGATCCCGTGCATCCATTTCTTCATCATGGGGGTGAGCACCAGCAACAATGCAGCGCAGCCCAGCACCACATACACCCCCCATTGCAGGTACACGTCCATGAAACCTGTGAGTTCCGCTACGGGGTCGGAACCATCGGTGGCGCTGCTGGCGATCATCTGTCCAAGTTTGCCGGCCACCTTGTGGGCGAAGGCGATGCTCAGGAACCAGCTGCCCATCACGAAGCCCACCACGCGTTGCGGGCTCAGTTTCGTAACCACGGAAAGCCCGACGGGGCTTAGGAAGAGTTCGCCGGTGGTATGGAGGAGGTACATGCCGATCAGGAAGCCCATGGGGATGGCCGTGGCACCGGCGCCATCGGCAATGCCCACTTTAACACCCCATACGATGATCGAATAGCCGATGGCCATCTGGATCAAGCCATAAAAGAATTTCATCGGTGTGCGCGGCTCCATCTTGTTCTTCGCCAGCCATCCCCACATCCAATTGAATACCGGGGCCAGCAACATGATGAACAGCGCATTGACCGATTGGAACTGGGAAGCCTCGATACCTGCCCTGTTCACGTACCGGTCCGTAAGGATGTTGATGGATCCACCGGCCTGCTCGAAGAGGACCCAGAAGATCATGTGGAAGAAGAAGAGGATGAGAAAGACGAAGAGCCGCTGCCCTTCGGCACGATCCTCGGCGGTGAACCCTGTGTAGAGCAGATAACCGAGGCACGCGAACCCGGCACCGAAAAGCAACCAATCGGTGATGCCCTCGCTGTTGATCAGGAAGCTGAAGATCGGGATGATGATCAAGCTACCGATGATGGTCATCGGGAACGCCTTGATGCCCATGAAGCGCCACGCGTCGCCGCTTTCCGGAGCGTGGCCCTTGCCTTCGAGGTGTTTGAAGTTGAGGAAGAAGACGACCATTCCCAGCAACATTCCCAGGCCGGCCGAGAAAAAGCCGTATTCCCAGCCCACACGCTGGCCCAGATAGCCGCAGGTGAGCGGGGCCAGGAAAGCCCCGATGTTGATGCCCATGTAGAAGAGGGTATACGCACCGTCCTTGCGCGGATCGTTGCGATCGTAGAAGGTGCCGAGGAAACTGCTGATGTTCGGCTTGAACAGGCCATTGCCCACCGTGAGCGCGGCCAGCCCGACGAAGAAGAAGGACTCGCTATGCAGTTGGCCGGTCGAAGCAGCGGAGATGGCAAGGATGAATTGACCGAGGGCCATGAAACCACCGCCGGTGAGGATCGCTTTCCGGAATCCGATGGCCCGGTCGGCGAGCATGCCACCGATCACCGGGGCTGCGTAGAGCAACGCGTTGTATGCACCATAGATCCCATAGGCCCGAGCATCGGCCTCCCCGGCCGTCATCTTGTCGAACAGTTCCTTGGTCAGGTACAGCACCAACAAGGCTCGCATGCCATAGAAGCTGAACCGCTCCCAGAGCTCGGCGAAGAAGAGAACGAAGAGTGCAGTGGGGTGGACCTTTCGCTGGCTGTAGAGGGTCATAGGTACCCAAAGCAGCACAAAGGCCCAGCCGACGATCAAGCTCCAAATGGCGAAGTCCATGTAGGGGTGGGGTTAAGGAAGGTGCGCCAAGATAGAAAAGGGGTTGACGTACGCACGTCGGTCAGCATTCCCATCTTTCCGCGCCGGAATACAAGAACCGCGAGTTTGAACGTTCATGCCTCCAAGTGTTGCTGATCACAATAGGCTCTTGATGCCGCGCCGCCTGGGATCGTTCATGCTGTTCCTGCTCTTGCTGGCCGACCTTGGCGCGCAAGAGCTGGTGGTGAACGGTGGGCTTGAAGCGTTCCGCAAGTGCCCTACCGGTCCCGTGATGGAACGGTTGAAGGTGGATGGCCACGTGAAGTCGGGATCCGGGGATCCGGACCTCTACAGCACATGCAGTACGTCTTTCGGCGTGCCGGGGAATTGGAGCGGGCATCAAGGTGCTTGGGAGGGCGATTCCTATGCCGGACTGGTCCTTACCTCGGACATGCCGGACGAATGCGGAATGCGCGAGTATCTGCAGTTCCCGCTGCAAGAACCGCTCGAGAACGGGCGTAGGTACCGGCTGACCTTCGTTGTAAGTCCGGCCGATCGGTCGGGGTACTTCACCGACCGGGTCGGGGCGATCTTCTCTTCGGATGATCTATCACCGAACAAGGTCATCGGACAATTGAGGGAGCGGGCCATGGTGGAGAACCCGCTGGGCCGCTTCATCGATGATACGACCGGATGGATGACCGTGACAGGGGTGTACAACGCGCTGGGTGGGGAACGCTTCGTGCTTATCGGCAACTTCCAGCCTTGCAACAGCAGCAGCCGGGTGCGCGTGGACAAGGATGTGCTCCGTTCCACCAAACGGAAGACCGCGACCGGGTTGGACCCTGATCCCATGCATGGCGCCTGGCAGCAATGGATCACACGCACCGCCTACGCATACGTGGACGGTGTCTCCCTCGTCCCCGACACCACGGCACCATCGCGGATCGAGCGTTTGACCCAAGCTTTGGCGTGTGTGGACCTTCATATAGGAACCATTGGCGAGGAGCTGATCCCTGACCCCGGCTTCGATCGCAACACGCATCCTGCGCCGGACAGTTGGCGCAATGCTTCGGATGGCACACCTGATATGTTGGAAGGTAGGACCGGTATCTATGCCTACTCAGCGGCGTATACCGACAATCGGGAGTACATCCGCATCCCGTTGGCCGATACCCTCCGTCCCGGCGCCACCTACGGCTTCCGATTCGATATCCAGCGGAATGCCGAATACGCTTATGCCGCGGATGCGATCGGTCTGGCGGTCACCGATACGTTCACGACACGCAGGGACCGCATGCGCATGGACCTGCCGGTGGTATGGCATTCACCACCTGGTCTCGTTATCGACAATACCCTAGGTCCGATCACCCTCTGTGGTACGTTCAACTCTTCCATCTGCGCAAGCCAATTGTTGCTGGGCAACTTCAAGCCGGATAGCCTTTGCACCGTGATGCGGATGGGGAACACGACCGACGGTCCATTCGCCTACTATTTCGTGGACAATGTCCATCTGTGGAAGGTCGCTGATGCCGATGGGCTCGTGGATCCTTGTACACCGCTCGCCCGCACTGCCGAGGAAATGGGAGAGGGGCCCGGCCCGGCGAGCCTCGAGGCCCGGTACGATCGGCTCGTGTTCCACTTCGATACGGACCGAGATACGCTCACTGGTCCAAAGCCACAGGAACTATCGGACCTGGCATCCACGATGCGTTCGGATCCCGATCTGCACGTCCGGATCGTAGGGCATACCGATGATAGTGGGAGTCGGGAGCGGAACGAAAGGCTTGGTCGATCCAGAGCTCGGACACTGGCAGCGATGCTTTGCGCATATGGTGTCCCGGATGAACGGATCAGCATAGCCTCGGAAGGAAGCCGAATGCCGGTGGCCGATAATTCAACCCACGAGGGGCGTGCGTTGAACCGGCGTGTGGAGCTGATCGTGGAACGCTGATCGCGCAATGGGCCAAGGCCCTAAAGGTTCTCCTCGAGCCATTCCGTCATCAGCTCGAAGAGGTGCATGCGCGTGGTGCCGCCGTAGATCCCGTGGTTCTTATCGGGGTATGCGAATTGGTCGAACTGTTTGTTGGCCTTAACCATGGCGTTCACCATTTCCGCGGCGTTCTGGTAGTGCACGTTGTCATCCCCCATACCGTGGATCAGGAGGTAGTTTCCCTTCAGCTTATCCACGTGGTTGATCGGGCTGTTGTCATCATACCCGCTGCCGTTGTCCTTGGGCAGGCCCATATAGCGTTCGGTATAGATCGTGTCATAGAACCGCCAGTTCGTTACCGGTGCCACGGCGATCGCGGCCTTGAACACGTCGGCACCCTTGGTGATGCACAGGCTGC
>JAGQVV010000133.1 GCA_020437805.1 Flavobacteriales bacterium | reverse complement strand
AGCTCGATGTTGCCGATCTTCACCATGGGCGGGGCCAAAAATACGGAAACCCCGCTGTTTGCGGGGCTTCCAAGCTCATTGGGGCCGATCAGCGCCCCTGCGAGGTGCTATAGTTGATCTTCAGGGCGTTGCTCTTGCGCAGCTCCTGCTTCACATCCGTAACGATCTTCATGTAGGTATCCTTGTCCACCTTGAGCGAACGGGTGATCCGTGGTACCTCAACTTCCTGACGGCGCTCTTCGTTCAGCTTCACCCAAGGGTCGATGTCCTCCAGCTTGGCGAACTGGTCGTTCAGCTGCATGACGGGTTCCGTTCCAAGGGCCTTGCTCACCGGAGGGCCGATGTAGATGTAATCCACCAAGGCCTTGTCCTCCAATTTGGTCACCTGCGTGGCTTCCGGCAGGGTGATCTTCACCAGCAGGTCCGTTTCCCGCATCACGGTGGTCACCATGAAGAAGAACAGGAGCATGAAGATGATGTCCGGCAACGATGCCGTGCTGATCGGTGGGGTGGACTTGCCTCCTTTATCCTTGAAGCGTGACATGATCTAAGGCTATTTATCGATCTCCACCGGCTCGGCTTCGGAGATCCGTTGTGGGATCACCAGACGCACCGCCTTGATCAACGGCTTGTCGTCGTCGTTCTTGTCATCGAGTTCATCGAACTGGCGATCGAACTTGCTCTTGGACAATTCGTTCCGCAGTTCACTGATGCCTGCCTCCAACTCGTTCTGCACGCGAACGTACATGTCATAACTGGTCTTCGAACCCGTCTGCAGGGAGATCACAGCGCTACCCGGCAGCTCCATATACTCGCCAAGAAGCTGCACAGCATCCAGCTTGTCCTGCCACTTATCGGCCAGGTCCTGATAGGCCTGTTTGTCCTCGGGATCGGTCGCACTGGCGACACCGGCCTTGAATTCAGCGATCTTCTGGTTGCACTCCGAAGCCGTGATCCGCTTCTTTTCGGGAAGGTCCTCACTGTTCTCCGGGTTCGTCATGAACTCCTTCGCCCCTTCTCGTAGGTCCTTGATGTCCATGGGCTGGCCTTCCACGAGCAATTGGTCGGCATCGTTCACGAGCACGATGTACACGTTCCGTTCCTTCACCACATCGGGGTCCACGACATCCTCCACGACCGGAGGGAGCAGGCGCAGGATACCGGCATCGGTATCCATGGTGGTCGTCACCAGGAAGAAAATGAGCAAGAGGAAAGCGATGTCGGCCATGGAGCCGGCATTGATCTCCTGAACACCTGTGGTCTTGCGCTTCTTCAGCATCGCGGTCTACTTGAATAGCTTCATGACACCACCGTAGATGGCGGCGGCGACGGCCACACCAGCAGCGATCCCGGTCATGATCAACCCGGCACCGATCAGCTTCGAGGTGGACTCGGAAATGGTCCACGTGGGTTTCACGGCACCGTCGGCGAGGACATAGGACACGATGAACATGGCAGCAAGGGCCACCAAGGGGATCAATGCGCTCTTCAGATTACCACCCGTAAAGAGCGACATGAGCCCGGAAAGGACCGCAAGTACCACGCCGATCCCGAGTACCGCGTAGGTCAGGTACAATCCACCATCGATGCCGGCCTCATTGCCGAGCATGATCATGATGAAGAGCACCACGCCGAGCGCAACGATCAGCCAAAGAATGATCTGCCCGATCCGGGCATTGCTTTTGTGCTCCATGGTCAGTGCTTGATATTCTCCTTCATCAACAGATCGACCAGACCGATGGAGGCCTCTTCCATTTGACCGGTGATGCTATCGATGCGGCTGACGAGGTAATTGTAGAAGATCTGCAGGATGATGGCCGCGATCAGACCGAACACGGTGGTGAGCAACGCGATCTTGATACCGCTGGCCACGATGGCCGGGCTGATGTTGTTGGCCGCAGCGATCTGGTCGAAGGCCTCGATCATACCGATCACAGTACCCATGAAACCCAACATGGGGGCCAAGGCGATGAACAGGCTGATCCAAGAGAGGCCGCGCTCCAAGCGACCGACCTCCACACCTCCGTACGCAACGATGGACTTTTCGGCGATCTCCACGCCCTCATTGGCACGGTCAAGACCTTGGTAGAAGATCCCGGCAACAGGTCCTTTGGTGTTGCGGCATACCTCCTTGGCACCGTTGATGCCGCCACTCTTCATGGCGGACTCGACTTCCGTGAGGAGCTTGTCCGTATTCGTGCTCGCCATGTTCAGGTAGATGATACGCTCGATCACGAAGGCCAGACCCAGGATCAGGCACAGAAGTACCGGGGACATGTAGGTGGGATCACCCTCGATGAAGCGGTCCTTCAAGGTCTGTTGACCTTCAGCATCATCGGCGACCACTTCAGTGGAGGCGGCAGCGGGGGCGTCCTGCGCCATGACCGGTGCGGTGAAGAGGCTGATGCTCATCAGGCCAGCCATGCAAAGGGACAAGAACTTACGTACCATGTTGGAGTGTCGTTAACGTAGGGGTTGATTCGAGTTGTGGCAGCTCAGTGCTTTAGAGACGGCGCAAAGTAAAGACAGCCGACCGGAATTCGTGACCGCTTCAAAGGAACATCCCAATTCCGTGACAAATTGTTCACGTTCAATGGCATTCAAGGAACGGTCGAGATCACGGAGAAAGAGGGGTCGGCGTCCCGGCGGTCGGCCTTTCCCTTGAGGGGGCTTCAGTCCAAGTCCACGGCCGTACCGGCCTGGGATCATTTCCACCGTCCACTCGCCGAAGCAAGCTTCGCTCGTTCCCGCTGGAAATGACCCGGCCGCTTCGCCGTGGACTTGGCATGGCGGAGAGAGAGGGATTCGAACCCCCGTTACCCTTTCAGGTAAACACACTTTCCAGGCGTGCGC
>JAGQVV010000132.1 GCA_020437805.1 Flavobacteriales bacterium | reverse complement strand
GACGCACGATGATGTTGCCGGCAACGGCGGTTTGACCACCGAACAACTTGATGCCCAGTCGTTTGCTGTGCGACTCGCGACCATTGTCGGTACTACCTGCGCCTTTCTTGTGAGCCATGGGTCCTAGGTGTTAGTGCTCCGGAACGTCCGGTGCTTACTTCTTGTCTTTTTTTGGGGCTGCCTTCTTGGCTGCGGCCTTCTTTGGGGCTGCTTTCTTGGCAGCTGCCTTTTTCGGGGCGGCCTTCTTAGGAGCTGCTTCGGTTTTCGTAGCAGCCGCTTTCTTCTTCGGAGCGGCTTCCTTCATGGCCTTGGGAGCGGGTGCGCTGCTCTTGCTGGCGTCGAACTTCTCGCCCTTGCCAAGGATCGCCTCGATCCAAAGCTCGGTTATCTGTTGACGGTGACCGTTCAATTTCTGGTAGCCTTTGCGGCGCTTTTTCTTGAACACGAGCACCTTGTCGCCCTTGCTGTGCGCAAGAACTTTGGCCGCGATCCGGAAACCTTCCACCTTCGGGGTTCCCACATTGACGGTCTTGCCATCGCTCACGAGCAGGACGTTGTCCAACTCCACGTGCTTTCCTTCCTCGGCTTCGAGGCGATGCACTTTCAGCTTCTGGGCCTTGGTCACTTTGAACTGCTGGCCTGCGATATCAACGATGGCGTACATGGGTATCCGGGAAATGGGCTGCAAATGTAGTGGTTCGCCTTGAACTGACAAACCCCGGTTGAAAAGACGCAACCGCCTCTCCCTACGGGGTTTGTCCTGATTGGATCGCCGCTGAGCCTGTGCTCAGAGCTTGAAAGCTTTCTTGACTTCCGCCAAGGCGTTCAATTCCTCCCAAGGGAAGAGCTTCACCCTGACCTTGGCTTCCTGGCCAGCGTTGTTGAATGTCTTGGTCACCACGCTGCATTTCCGACCCATATGGCCATAGGCCGCCGTCTCACTGTAGATCGGTGTGCGCAACTGGAAGCGCTGTTCGATGAAGTATGGACGCATGTCGAATTCCTTCATGCCGGAGATGACCTGGGCGATCCGACCGTCGCTCATCTTCACCTTGGCGGTACCGTAGGTGTTCACGTACAGGCCCATTGGCTTTGCCACTCCGATGGCATAGGCCACCTGCACCAAAGCCTCATCACAAACACCCGCTGCGACCAGGTGTTTGGCGATGTGACGTGTGGCGTATGCCGCGCTGCGGTCCACCTTGCTGGGGTCCTTGCCACTGAAGGCACCTCCACCGTGGGCTCCCTTACCGCCGTATGTGTCCACGATGATCTTACGACCGGTAAGGCCGGTATCGCCGTGAGGTCCACCGATCACGAAAGTGCCGGTGGGGTTGATGTGGTAGGTGATGTCATTGCCGAAGAGAGCCTGCACCCGCTTGCTGAGTTGCTTTTTCACCCGAGGGATCAGAATGCCGATGATATCCTTCTTGATCCTTTCCAGCATGGCCTTGTCGGCGGCTTCCTTGGCGGCTTTGCCGGGGCCTTTGGGTTTCACGAAGTCGTCGTGCTGTGTGCTCACCACGATCGCGTCGATACGGATCGGTCTGTTGTTGTCATCGTACTCGATGGTCACCTGGCTCTTCGCGTCGGGGCGTAGGTAGGTCATCACCTTCCCTTCGTGGCGGATGGCCGCGAGTTCCTTCAGTAGCCAATGGCTCAGGTCCAAGGCAAGCGGCATATGATTGTCCGTCTCGTTGGTAGCGTAGCCGAACATCATGCCTTGGTCACCAGCACCTTGTTCCTCGGGTTTCTTCCTCACCACACCTTGGTTGATGTCCGGGCTCTGTTCGTGGATGGCGCTAAGTACGCCGCAGCTGTGGGCCTCGAACATGTACTCGCTCTTGGTGTAACCGATCTTGGCGATCACGTCGCGGGCGATCTGTTGCACATCGAGATAGGCGTTGCTGTTCACTTCACCAGCGAGAACGACCTGCCCCGTGGTAACCAAGGTCTCGCAAGCTACTTTGCTGTTCGGGTCGAACGCGAGGAAATGGTCGATAAGGGCATCACTGATCTGATCGGCGACCTTGTCAGGATGGCCTTCGCTAACGGATTCGGAGGTGAAGAGGTAGGGCATGTGTTTGTTCTGAGGGTTGCAAAGGAAGCAGTTCCGATGTGATGGACAATGTGGGATCCATCAATGGATATCAACCTTCGGTGGAACGGGTCATCGGACCCGGGCATCAGGTCACATGGGAGCTTTCAGTTCCCTTGACGGGTGAGGGACTTGAACACCTCCTCCAGATCGCGCTCGCTCTTGCGCATACCGAGCACCTGAAGGCCGTGGTCAACAGCGAAGCGGAAAACCGCCGGGCGAATGTCCATGGCGGGGTCGAACAATAGCATCCACACATTCAAGTCCTTCTTTTCTGCCTGCAGCACACCTGCAATGTTGAGCAAGTGGTTCGCGGCGATCTCCGCGTCGAATTCCACCTCCAAGGCCTCCCGATGTTGCGCACCGCTGCGCAAGGACTTGGCCTTGTCGTCGGCCACCACTTTGCCTCTGTCGATGATGATGACACGATCGCAGATCGCCTCGACCTCTTGCATGATATGCGTGCTCAGCATCACGGTCCGTTCCTCTCCGATACGCTTGATCAGAGCGCGCACTTCCACGAGCTGGTTCGGGTCCAATCCACTGGTCGGCTCGTCCAGGATCAACACTTGCGGGTCGTGGATCATGGCTTGCGCCAGCCCGACCCGCTGCCGGTATCCCTTGCTGAGGGCGCCGATGCGCTTGTGCTGTTCGGGCCCCAGGCCCACCTGTTCGATCATCTTCTTCACCTGCGCTGTGCGACCCTTCAAGCCATGAAGGCCTGCCACGAATCCAAGGAACTCGTGCACATACAGGTCCAGGTAAAGTGGGTTGTGCTCAGGCAGGTATCCCACATTGCGTCGAACATCGAGGCTGTTCCTGTACGTGTCGAAGCCGCAGACGCTGGCCGCGCCACCGGTTGGTGGAATGAAGCAGGTCAAGATCTTCATCATGGTGCTTTTCCCGGCACCATTCGGCCCGAGAAAGCCGACCACCTCTCCGCTACCAACGGAGAAGGAAACATCGTTCAGCGCATGCTGGTCGCCATAGGTCTTGGTGATGTGGTCTACGATGATGGACATCGGGGCGAAGGTAGAGCGGCTGGTGATGAAGTGCATCCGGACCTGTAGCATCGGTCGGATCGGAATGATGGGTGGCGTATTCGGCCGATCGCTCCACCTTTGTCACATGCCCACCGGACTCGTCATGCGTTCCACCGGAAGTCGATACCTCGTGCGTGGCGAGGATGGGTCCCTGCACCAATGCGTGGCAAAGGGCAATTTGCGGATCAAAGGCTGGAAGAGCACGAACCCTGTGGCTGTTGGGGACCGGGTGGAATACCTGCCGCAGGTGAGCGAGGACCAAGTGGGCTCCATCGTGGAGCTCAACGACCGCACCAACTACCTCGTTCGGCGAAGCGTCAACCTTTCCCATCACCGGCATGTGATCGCGGCGAATCTCGATCGGATGCTGCTCATGGTCACCGTGGCACGCCCGCGCACTTCCTACGGGTTCATCGATCGCATGCTGGTCACGGCAGAAGCCTATGAGGTCCCCGTGGTGATCGTGGTGAACAAGATCGACGACCTTGACGAAGTGGAGACCGAACGTCTGCTGGACCTGGTGGATACCTATCAGGAAGCGGGCTATCATGTGTTGATGACCGCGGCTCTGAAGAATAAAGGTGTGAAGGAGGTGAAGGACCTCCTCCTTGGGAAGGTGACGCTGGTGGCCGGCCACAGCGGCGTTGGCAAGAGCACCCTGATCAACGCCATCGATCCGGGATTGGACCTATGCACCCTCGAGATCAGCGAAAGCAGTGAGAAAGGCCAACACACCACTACGAACGCCGAGATGTACGAGTTGGACCTCGGTCCTTCCGAAGCACCGACCTTCATCATCGACACACCGGGGATCAAAGGCTTCGGGCTGGTGGATTTGAAAGTGGAGGACATCGGGGATCAATTCCCGGAAATGTTCGCGGTAAAGGGCGAATGCCGTTTCAATGACTGCCTCCACAAGGACGAGCCGGGTTGCGCCGTCCGCCAAGCGGTGGAAGAAGGGGAGATCGCTGCAAGCCGATACACCAGTTACCTTGACATGTTGAACGGGGTGGATGAAGAGAGCCCGTACCGTACCGATTGAACAGCTAAAGACCGATGGACCGATCACTGCCGATCATTCTGACCCTGGTATTGTTATCCTGCGCGCCCAAGCAACAGGTGGTGGAAGTGCCGGTACCGGATCCACCGCAACCCGTGGACCATGCCGCATGGCTCTCACAGCAAGGTGCCGATGCCGCGCTGTGGCAGAATTCTTCTGCCGAGGCGTACCGGTTGTTCCAGCAGGGATACGAGTTGGCCCGTATCCGCATGGCCGAGAACATCCAGCGCTCCAAAGGGCCCTACGCGGTGATCGTGGATATCGACGAGACCGTGTTGGACAACAGCCCTTACCAAGTGAACCTCGTGCGCGATGGTCGCACGTATGACCAGGCCAGTTGGAAGGAATGGACCGATCGTTCCAGCGCGAAAGCATCGCCGGGGGCACTTGATTTCCTCCACCATGCAGAGGCAGCAGGGTGCGAGGTCTTCTACATCACGAATCGCGACGTACGCGAACGTGCCAGCACCTTGAAGAACCTGTCGGACCTTGGGTTCCCCTTCGCCGATGCGGACCACCTGCTATTGATGGATGGCGCGAGCGACAAGACCGAACGGCGCGCGAAAGTGGCGGCCACGCATCGCATCGTGCTGCTCGTGGGCGACCAGCTCCGTGACTTCGATGAGCGCTTCAAGGACCGGAGCGTCAACTACGGAAAGGACCTCGTCGATGCCCATGCGGATACCTTGATGCGTTATTTCGTGCTGCTGCCGAATCCCACCTACGGGACGTACAAGGATGCCATCTTAGGAAAGGGCTCCGAAGCGGAGAAATTCGGGAGGATGGAAGACTGGATCGAACAGAACGGCTATTGAGATGAGGGCTGTCGTACAAAGGGTCCGGGAGGCGTCGGTGACCATCGAAGGGGCCGAGCATGCGCGCATCGGTATCGGTCTCATGGTATTGCTCGGCATCGCAGCAAGCGATACGGAAGTCGACCTGGAATGGCTCTGTGGGAAATTGGCGCGCATGCGGGTCTTTCCGGATCAGGACGGTGTCATGAACCTGGACATCACCCAGGTACATGGGGAGGTACTGCTCGTCAGCCAATTCACGCTTCACGCCAGCACGGCCAAGGGCAATCGCCCCAGCTACATCCGTGCCGCTCGACCGGAAGTGGCGATGCCTTTGTATTTGCGGGCCAAACAGCTGCTCGGCGAATTGGTCGGTCGGCCAGTCGGCACGGGGGAGTTCGGCGCGGATATGCAGGTCTCCCTGGTGAATGATGGTCCGGTCACCATCGTGATCGACAGCCAACAGCGTGAATGATGGGTGAACAACATTCCTTGAAGGGCTTGCAGGAAGAGGTGGATGATTGGATCAGCACCATTGGTGTTCGGTACTTCGACCCGCTCACGAACATGGCGATGCTCGCCGAGGAGGTGGGGGAGGTTGCACGCATCATGGCGCGCCGCTATGGTGAACAGAGCGAGAAGGAAAGTGACAAGGCGAAGGTCCTCGGTGAGGAGTTGGCCGATGTGTTGTTCGTGCTGGTCTGCTTGGCCAATCAGACCGGGACCGATCTGCAGAAGTCTTGGGAGCGGGCCATGGAGAAGAGGACCCGTCGCGATGCGGAACGACATTCGGGCAACCCGAAGCTGCGTTGATCGACCTCCCGATCGACTTGGCATGTCCCTTGCCAATTGGCCACCGGCACCTATTTTGCGACCCCTTTGACCCCTTCATATGCATTACAACCCGCGTCTGCACTTGACCTGCCTCGCATTGGCGACCCTTTCATTCGCTTCGGCGCAATCCGACCGAGCGCGCGTTCGTGTGAAGATCAGTACGGATAAGGAAGCCGATGCGCGTCTTCGCCCATACAGCATCGTTCGTAGTAGTCCCAATGCGATCCTGATGTTCCGCAGTGGTCAGTTCGACCTTCGCGCCTTCGGCACGTTGAAGGGGCACTTGGACCTTTATGACCGTGAGAAGTTGACCTATATCCGGGGTCAGGAAGTGGTGGACAAGCTTTCCAATGGCGCCAAGTTGATGGTCGAGGACATGGTGTATTTCGATGGTGGCCCGGTCATGATCGCGCGCACCAATGGTGAGCGTACCACGATATACTATCAGCGCTTGGAGCGGAATTTGACCAGGCTTCCCGCACCCTATGAGACCTTGCTCAGCTGGCCGGTGGAGGTCAAGGAACGGAACCCCGGGGTGGTAGGGGCCGGCAATCCGATCCGTACGCCCTTTTTCGTTCACGTTTCGCGTGATTCCACACACATGTTGATCCGCAGTCCCGAGATCCGCGATGACAATGGAGAGGCGTTCTACCTGCTCGCCATGGTCGGACAGGGAATGGAGGTGAAGTGGCAACACATCGTGCCGGTGGGCGAGAAGGCCAAGCGCAGCAAGGTGCTCGACGTGGCCCTCGACAATGAGGGTAATGCCTATGTCGTGGTGAAGAACAACTTCAGCGCGAAGGATGTGGTGGAGGAAGAGGTCAACTTCGAGATCAAGTTGTTCATGGTATCCGACCAAGGCGCCGCCGAGACCAAGGTGGAACTGGGCCGGGATATCTTCCCGTCCAGCGCACTTCTTCAACCGCTCCAGGACGATCGGATCGCTTTCGCCGGGGTATACGGCAACACGGCGGACAAGCGGCTGAAGACCTTGGGGAATTTCATCGCCACCTTCGAGGCAGGCACGATGCAGTTCGCTGACCCCGTGCTGTTGCCGTTCCATGGGGATGGCTTGGACGCCGAAGGTGAAGCGGAAGAGGAGGAGGTCTCCAAGTTCGTGGCCAAGGATATGGAACGAATGGCGGCAAGCACCGACCTGATCGCCTTGCTTCCAAAGGATGATGGAGGGTACTATCTGGTGAACGAACTGTACTATGTGGTGAGCTACTACGACATGAACACCAAGTCGAATGTCACCAAGTACTACCATGGGCCGGTCCAAGCAAGGAACATGGACAGCAAAGGGGAGGAGGCATGGTCCACGACCTTTCGTCGCTGGTTCGTTACACAATCCCCGCTTCTTGGTCGCGTGTTCCCTGCAGAATTCGACAATGGGCTGTTCCTGTTCCTCTTGGACAGCGAGAAAATGGCCGAACGGCGAAAAGCAGGAGAGAAGATCAAGCCGGGTCACGCGGATGACCCCTATTCGGCCTACGTAAGCTTTGATGGGACCGGTTCATTCAAGGTCAAGTCGATCCTCAAGAACGACAAGGATGAGGATTTCATCAGCGGTTGGGAATTGGTGCGGACCGGTGCGGATGAATACATCGCGCTGGGTACCGAGAAGTTGACGAGCGGGAAATTCCTTCCGGTTCGGATCGAGTTCTCCACGGATTCGCGTTGAACTTCCCGGCCGTACTGGATCGTGTTCCCTGGCAGGCCAAGCGACTTCGTGTTGATGCTGTCGACCGGTCTCAGGTCCGGCCGATGATCCCACGCACCACACGATCCGTCGCTCCCACGCGATCGGCCACGTAGCTGCGTGCCGCTTCGGATGCTCGCATACGCGATCCCGTGTCGGTCGTGAGCGCGTCCAATACACGTCTCAGCTCAGCACCGTCCCTCACCTCGAATCCGCCTCCCGCATCGATAAGCCCACGGGCCTCGGCAAAGCGCTGATGATCGGGTCCGAAGATCACCGGCTTCCCCCACGCTGCGGCCTCCAATACGTTGTGGATGCCACTACCGAAACCGCCTCCCACATAGGTGATATCCGCGTATTTGTACAGTCGGGAAAGGAGGCCCATACGATCCACCAACAAGGTGTTGGCACGCAACGGATCACCAAGGGATGGAACAGGTTCGGACCCCGAGGTGGGCTGCTTCGTGTTCAATTCGGCTTCCACGGCGGTCCAGCGGGACACTGGGCCGGGGAATCGCGCCCCGATCGTCCGGAGCTGTGCGTCACCGAGTTCGTGAGGTGCGATCAGGATGCGGGGTCCATTCGGAAGGTCGCGTAGTCCGGTCAAAAGGCAGCTATCGTCCGCGGGCCAGGTGCTGCCTGCGACCAACAGGAGGCGTTCCGATGTCTTTCGGAACGCCTCGGCGATCGGGAGGACCGCATTCTCCGTCACAATGGAACCCACGCGATCGAACCGGGTGTCGCCACAGACCGTGACCCGGTCGATGCCGATCCCCACAAGCAGGTCCTTCGATCGCTGATCCTGCACGAACACATTTGAGAACACGCGTAGCATTCGTCTGTGGGCCTTGCCGTACCATTTGAAGAAAGGCTGGGAGCTTCGGAAGATCGCGCTCACGAGATAGGTGGGGGTACCACGTGCGGACAGGGCCAACAAATGATCGTACCAGAATTCGTACTTCACGAAGAGAGCGGATCGAGGGGATACGATGCCAAGGAAGCGTTCAGCGTTGCTCCGTGAATCCGGTGGCAAATAGTCCACATGCGTGGCCAATGGATGCTCCTTGAACGCCTTGTACCCGCTCGGGCTGAAGAAAGTCAGCAGAACGGGCAGTTCGGGTCGCTCCGCCTTCAAGGCCTCAAGGACAGGAAGGCCTTGTTCGAATTCACCGGTGCTTGCGCAGTGCATCCACAGGCATCCCTCCAGTTCCGGGGCGCGCCGTTGCAGCCGTGCCCAGACCCCCTTCCGACCTTCCACCCAAGCCTTGGCCTTGGGTACGAAGGGTGCTGCCAGCCATATGCCGAGGTGGTAGAGGGTCGTCCCCGTTCGGATCAAGAACCCCATCAGTAGTAATGGATGCCCGTATCCACCTTGCGATAGATCGGGAGGGACCAACCGACCCGAATGCCCGTCAGGAGATCCACCCGGTCGTTCGTATTGAACTGTTCCGTATCGAAGTTGAAGGAGCGCAGCGCATTGGTGAAACCCGCCATCACCTCCACACCCAAGTGGAAGTTGATCCGGCCTTTATTGCCGAAGTGTTGGTAGCCGATATAGGCCAATGCTGCTGGGCCGGCGGACAGGCGGTCGTAGCCTTCAAGGTACTCGTCCTCCAACTGTGGCACCACGTTCTTCTGGGTCTGGACACGGACCTTGTGGCGCATGTATCCACCGCCGACCTTCAGGAGCAAGCCCGAGTTCGGGTTCGGGCCGATCACCGGAAGCAGTTTACCGGCCACAGCGAATGCGGTCCAGCCCCGTTCATACAGGAACACATCGGCCTGTTCGCCATCCACATCAACGATCTGGCCTTCGCTGTTGATCACGTTGCGCAGGATCCCCGGCTCCACCACCTTGTTGCCGAACAGGAAACTGCCTTCGGCCCCCAAGAGATAGCCGCTCGCCCATTTGTTGAACGCGCCAACACCGATGTTGCTGTTGGTGCCGAACCGATCCGCCATATCGCCACCGGGGAATTGCTGGGCATAACTGAGCTGCACGGCGACCAGCGAGATCGTGGTGTCGCGAATGGATTGACCGAACAGCGGGAAGGCCACCCAGAAGACCGGGAGGAACAGGAGTGCACGCAACAACGCCATGGGATGCGAAGGTAACTGCCTGTCAACGCCGGATCGCTCGCTGACATTGCCTGCGTAGTGGTCGCGACGAGTAACATGGGGTCCCGTGCTTCCGTATCTTCGCGCCCCCTTCCGGAAAGGGAAGGCATTCGCCGATGAAACCCATTCAAATGGTCGACCTGATCGGCCAGTACGAGAAGATCAAGCCCGAAGTGGACGCTGCCGTCCTGAACGTGATGGGCAGCGCGGCTTTCATCAATGGGCCGGAGGTTAAGGAATTCGAGAAGGAACTGTCCTCCCACCTGGGTGTGAAGCATACGATCGCCTGTGCCAACGGCACCGATGCGCTGCAGATCGCCATGATGGCCTTGGGCCTGAAGCCAGGGGATGAGGTGATCACACCGTCGTTCACGTTCGTCGCGACCGTGGAGGTGGTTGCATTGCTCGGCATCGTACCGGTCTTCGCCGATGTACTTCCCGGGACCTTCAATATCGATCCGGAGGACATCAAGCGGAAGATCACCCCGCGCACCAAGGCGATCGTGCCGGTGCACCTCTTTGGTCAAACGGCGGACATGGAGGCCGTGATGGCGATCGCCAAGGAGAACGACCTGTTCGTGATCGAGGACAATTGTCAGGCGGTGGGCAGTACCTACACCTTCACGGATGGCTCGAAGCGCAAAGCCGGGACCATCGGGCACATCGGCACCACGAGCTTCTTTCCCAGCAAGAATCTGGGCTGCTACGGGGACGGTGGTGCGATCTTCACAAATGATGATGGCCTTGCCGGCAAACTACGCCGTGTGTGCAACCACGGTAGCGATGTGCGCTACTACCACGAGGTGGTGGNNNTGAACAGCCGCTTGGACTCCTTGCAAGCCGCCATCCTGCGTATCAAGCTGCGCGAACTTGATGCCTACGACAAAGCAAGGAACACGGCAGCCGCATACTACGACAAAGCGTTCGCGGACCTCGAAGGGGTGGTTACGCCGGAGCGCAGCAGCAACAGCACGCATGTCTTCCACCAGTACACCCTGCGTGTGACCGGAGGGCATCGGGACGGTCTCAGGAAACACTTGGAGGGCCAAGGAGTGCCGGCCATGATCTATTACCCTGTGCCTTGCCACTTGCAGAACGCTTATAGGAGTGATCGCTTCCCCGAAGGGTCCCTGCCCGTTACCGAACAATTGACCAATGAAGTACTGTCCCTGCCGATGAGCACCGAACTGGACCCGGAACAGCTCGCTCATATCACCGGCACCGTGAAAAGCTACTTCAACAAGCATAAGTAAAACGCCCAACGAGTGGTAGCGCTGTCCGACCGCGCAAGATCTCGCATACCAACATGAATATCGCAGTAGTAGGAACAGGATACGTCGGTCTCGTGACCGGCACATGCTTCGCCGAAACCGGCAACCACGTGATCTGTGTCGACATCGACAAGGACAAAGTGCAGAAGATGAAGGACGGCAAGGTGCCGATCTACGAGCCGCACTTGGATGTCCTGTTCGAGCGCAATATCAGGCAAGGGCGGTTGAGCTTCACCACCGATCTGGCCAGTGCGATAAAAGGAGCCCAGATCATCTTCCTGGCATTACCAACCCCACCGGGAGAGGATGGTAGTGCCGACCTGAAGTACGTGTTGGGTGTGGCCGACGACCTGGGAAGGATCATCACCGATTACAAGGTGATCGTGGATAAGAGCACCGTTCCCGTAGGTACCGCGGAGAAGGTCCATGCTGCCCTCGCCAGGAACGCCGATGAGCGCTTGTTCGATGTGGTCAGCAACCCGGAATTCCTGCGCGAAGGCTTCGCCGTGGATGACTTCCTCAAGCCCGATCGTGTGGTCGTTGGAACCAGCAGCGAACGTGCGCGTAAGGTGATGGAGGACCTGTACAAGCCATTCGTGCGCCAGGGCAATCCGATCATCTTCATGGATGAGCGCAGTGCTGAGCTCACGAAGTATGCGGCGAACGCCTTTTTGGCCACCAAGATCACCTTCATGAACGAGATCGCGAACTTCTGCGAGAAGGTGGGCGCCGACGTGGACAAGGTCCGCATCGGCATGGGGACGGATACGCGTATCGGTAAGCGGTTCCTGTTCCCCGGGATCGGTTATGGTGGATCTTGCTTCCCGAAGGACGTGCAAGCCCTGGCCAAGAGCGGTGGCGACGCGGGCTACGATTTCGAGATCATCAAGAGCGTCATGGACGTGAACGAGCGTCAGAAGACCACGCTTACGGATAAGATCAAGAACCACTACGGAAGCTCGATCAAGGGCAAGCATTTCGCCATGTGGGGACTCGCCTTCAAGCCCGATACCGATGATATCCGTGAAGCACCGGCCTTGTACATGATCGATGCCTTGGTGGCTGCTGGCGCCACGGTAACGGCCTTTGACCCGGAAGCAATGGAGAACGTGAAGAAGGTGAAAGGTGACAAGATGAACTTCGCGAAGGACGAGTACGAGGCGCTGCAAGGGGCCGACGCGCTCATCATCGCAACGGAATGGGCGCTCTTCCGCACCCCGGACTTCAAGCGCGTGGAGAGCACGCTGAAGGAGAAGATCGTGTTCGACGGACGCAACTTGTACGATCTGGATGAAATGAAGCAACTCGGGTTCCGGTACATCAGTGTGGGACGTACCCCGGTGAACGTATCCGAGAAAGCGAACGCATAACATGGCGAAGAAGAGCACGGACAGGATCAAGGCCCGTAGGCCTGTAGCGGCCAGGAACAAACCAGCGCCGCGTGCCAAGTTGCGCTTGGTGAAACCCGTTCACAAGGACCGCGTGTTGATCACCGGGGCCGCGGGATTCCTCGGCTCGCACCTCTGTGATCGCTTCTTGAAGGAAGGGTTCCATGTCATCGGCATGGACAACCTGATCACCGGAAGCCTGAAGAACATCGAGCATCTTTTCAAGCGGGAGGATTTCGAATTCTACCACCACGATGTGACCAAGTTCGTGCACGTACCGGGCGATCTGAGATACATCCTGCACTTCGCTTCCCCCGCTTCCCCGATCGACTATGAGAAGATCCCCATCCAGACCTTGAAGGTGGGTTCCTTGGGCACGCACAACCTTTTGGGTTTGGCGCGTGTGAAGAAGGCCAGGATCCTTGTGGCCAGCACCAGCGAGGTGTACGGCGACCCCAAGGTGCACCCGCAGGATGAATCGTATTGGGGCCACGTCAACCCGATCGGGAAACGGAGCATGTATGATGAGTCCAAGCGTTTCCAGGAAGCGCTCACCATGGCCTATCACACCTATCACGGTTTGGAGACTCGAATGGTCCGCATCTTCAACACGTACGGACCCCGCATGCGCCTCAACGACGGTCGTGTGGTCCCAGCGTTCATGGGCCAAGCGCTTCGTGGAGAGGATCTCACCATCTTCGGCAAGGGTGATCAGACACGCAGCTTCTGCTACGTGGACGACCTGATCGAAGGCATCTACCGCCTGTTGCTCAGCGACTATGCGGGTCCGGTGAACATCGGGAACCCGAAGGAGGTCACCATCAAGCAATTCGCACAGGAGATCCTCAAGCTCACCCGTACCGATCAAAAGCTCATTTACAAGCCTCTGCCTTCGGATGACCCGATGCAACGGCAGCCGGACATCACCTTGGCCAAAAAGCTGCTCAAGTGGCAACCGAAGGTCGATAGGGCGGAGGGTATGAAGCGGACTTACGCCTACTTCAAGTCGCTGTCCAAGGCCGAGCTGAACGAAAAGGAGCACTTCAGCTTCGAGAAGTACGCGCGGAAGTGAGCGAGAAGACCCTGCTCCCGATCCGGCTGGCCGGTGTCCCGGAACCGTTCAATCTACCGTTCATGCTCGGGCTGGAGCGCCGAGCTTTCGTTCGTGCAGGCTTGGAGGTGAAATGGAGAACAGTGCCCCAAGGGACCGGTGAAATGTGCCGGCTCCTGCGCGGAGGTGAGGTGGATATGGCCATTCTGGTGACCGAAGGCGCCGTTCGCGATATCGCCAACGGGAGCCCGGTCCGGATCCTCGGGCCTTTGGTGGATACCCCTCTGACCTGGGGTGTGCATGTGGGCCTCTGGCCGGGGCTCGATGCTTCGGATGACCTCAAGGGCGTGCCATACGCGGTCAGCAGGTTGAATAGCGGCAGTCACCTCATGGCGATGGTACATGCTCGTCGCAACGGCTGGGCGCCCGAACCCAAGGACCTGATCATCGTCAACGACCTGAAGGGCGCGGTGGAGCGGCTCGGGAGCAAGGAGCCGGCCGTGTTCCTCTGGGAGAAGTACATGACCGCCGCCTTGGTGCGCGACGGGCGGTTGCGGCGGGTGGGTGAGTTCAACCCGGGTTGGCCGGCCTTCGTTGTGGTGGTACGGGATGCCTTCCTCGCGGAACATCCGACCGGGGTGGACCTGTTGCTTCGCGTGTTCCGCGA
This sequence comes from Flavobacteriales bacterium, assembly GCA_020437805.1. Classification (GTDB taxonomy): domain Bacteria; phylum Bacteroidota; class Bacteroidia; order Flavobacteriales_F; family PHOS-HE28; genus PHOS-HE28. The sequence continues at coordinate 922 of JAGQVV010000132.1, read as the reverse complement.
CCAAGCGCGAGGTCTTATGCAGAAGAAGTCCGCACCGGAGATGATCGCGCAGCGTTACGGGATGGGCTTGGAGGACGCAACCACATGGTTCGGCGAGGTGAAGTGGAACGTGGATGGGGCCATGGACGCGGGCATTATCCAACGGGTCGGAGAGGTCTTGCATGGTGTGGGTTTGCTCGACTCCACGATCACCGCCGAAGCTGTAGCTGGAATGCGCGCGCAACTGCGTCCGACGAAGTAGGATCCTCCCTTTTTCCCATCCCCCGCGCCTTCGGTACCTTCGCAGCCCCTCGACCGAGTGCACATTCCCTCCGGTTCGAAGCCAGCAATGCCCTATACCGCACATCCCACCGCTGTCATCGATGAGGGGTGCACCATTGGAGATGGCACACGGATCTGGCATTTCAGTCACATCATGCCGAGGTGTGTCATCGGCAAGGACTGCAACATCGGCCAGAACGTGGTGGTGAGCCCGGAGGTTAAGCTGGGCAACAACGTTAAGGTGCAGAACAACGTGAGCATCTATACCGGCGTGGAATGCGAGGATGACGTCTTCCTCGGGCCGAGCATGGTGTTCACCAACGTGATCAATCCACGAAGTGCGGTGGCCCGGCGCGACCAATACCTTCGCACGATCGTGAAGAAGGGCGCATCCATCGGGGCCAATGCCACTATCGTATGCGGGCACGATATCGGGCGTTATGCCTTCATCGGTGCCGGTGCGGTTGTTACCAAGGAAGTCCCTGATTTCGCCTTGGTGGTGGGCAACCCAGCTCGGCGGATCGGCTGGATGAGCGAATACGGACATCGACTGGAATTCGATGCGGAACAAGAAGCGGTTTGTACGGAGAGCGGTCAACGCTACCGCTTGCGGGATGGTGTAGTAACACGCATGACATGAGCACCGATCAACCTATCCATT
>JAGQVV010000131.1 GCA_020437805.1 Flavobacteriales bacterium | reverse complement strand
GCCATTTGCCGCAACAACTGGCAGTCCGAGTTGCGCCGTCGCGGTCGTTTCACACAAGAGCTGAAAGCCGCACCGGACGAGCCGACGGACCTTGATGAACTGTTGGCCACCGAAGGACGCAACGGACTGGCGGAACGCGCGCTGAGTTCCCTCGGTGCAACTTGTCTGGACCTGTTGAAACGCTTCTACTTGTTGAAAGAACCGCTCGTTGCCATTGCCAGGTCCCTCGGGCTCGCCGGTGAGGGTGCAGCGAAAACGCGCAAGTACAAGTGCCTGGAGGAAGCCCGGAAACGGTTCCGCGCCCTAGCGGCCAATGCTGGCGACATCAACCTTCAAGCCCAGTGACCATGCGCAACGAACTGGAGCTGATGGACCTGATCGAGCGCTACTTGGATGGGGACCTCGACCAAAGCGAAGCAAGCGTCATGTCCCAACGCATTGCCGTTGAGGATGGGCTGCGTCGGCAGGTAGGGGAACAGCGGGCCTTGCGGGCCGGGATGGAACGCGTGGGGTCGCGCATGGCGGTGGTCAAGGCCTATCGATCCTACCGCTTCTGGAAATGGGCACCCTGGATGGGTGGAGTCCTCCTTTTGACCGTGATAGCCTTGGTCACCCTGTGGCCTACCGAAGAGGAGCATGGTTATCCGCAACCCTCGGTAGAGGTCGCGGAAGTACCGGTCCCTGTGGAGGCGCCGATCGAAGAGCCTGATGTCGAGATCGATCGAACGCCAAGTGAACTTGGGGCGACCTCAGGCCTTGGGGTGGAGAGGAAAGAGATCAAGGTCGTAGAAGACGTGGTCCAGGATACCGCACGCTCGGGCCAACGGGTAGAGGTCAAGCAGCGCGTGGTTCCTGCAGAAAGTGTGCAACGACCAATGGTATGGGACGATGCGGACGTGGTCCACAACACGGCCGCGCTGGAGCCGAGGCCGGCGTTCCCCGGCGGCGATGATGCCCTGGGCGCCTTCCTGATGAAGAACCTACGGTATCCCGCAGAGGCCGAACGAAAGGCCGTTCAGGGGCGCGTGGTGGTCTCGTACATCGTGATGAAGGACGGTACCATTCGGGACATCCGCGTGGAGCAAGGTTTCGATGCGGCTTGCGATCAAGAGGCCCTGCGGGTGGTCCGGAAAATGCCGAACTGGGCCCCAGGAAAATTGAACGGCGAACTCGTGAACGTGCGCGTTCAGCTTCCGATCGTGTTCACCTTGCGGATCCAGCGCATGCAGTAGGCCTCCGCATCAAGCGATCGTCCAGGTATTGTCACCGCGCAACAAGGCGTCCAGGTCACCTTCCCCTTTCCGCTGTTTGGCCAGTGCGACCTGAGCGTTGAGCTTGGTCTCGTGCGTGGCGCGGTCATTCACATAGAACACCCCGAACGGTCGGGGCATGGCTCCTTCCTTGTTCGGGTCATCGAACAGGCGCACGAGGATGGAGGCCTTGAACCCATCTCGCTCATCATGCACCCACAGGTCGTCCATGTTCACACTTCCAACCGTGAGGTCCACGATCACCGGGGTCATTACGTCCAGCTTGATCCCCTTTGTTCCATTGTCGAACACGAGCGGCTTGCCGTGCTCCACGAAGACCGTGTGGGCAGCCTTCGAGCCTTTGTCCGTGAACACTTCAAAGGCACCATCGTTGAACACGTTGCAATTCTGGTAGATCTCCACCAAACTGGTGCCCCGGTGATCATCGGCACGTTGGAGCACTTCACGCAGATGCTTCACATCACGGTCCATGCTTCGCGCGATGAACGAGGCATCGGCCCCTTTGCAAAGAGCAAGCGGATTGAAAGGATGGTCCACACTGCCCATGGGTGTGCTGCGCGTTATCGCACCTTCCGGGCTGGTCGGTGAATACTGCCCTTTGGTAAGCCCGTAGATCTCGTTGTTGAAGAGCAGCACATTGAGGTCCACATTCCGCCGCAACAGGTGGATGATGTGATTGCCACCGATGCTCAAAGCATCGCCATCACCGGTGATCATCCACACGCTCAACTCAGGTCGCACACTTCGCAATCCACTCGCAATGGCCGGCGCACGACCATGGATCCCGTGCATACCATAGGTGTCCAGATAGTACGGGAAGCGCGATGAGCAACCGATGCCGCTGATGAAGACGATATCCTCCTTGGCCTTTCCTTGGGCGATGAGTATCGTTTCCACTTGTTTCAGGATCGAATAGTCACCACAGCCCGGGCACCAACGCACGTCCTGATCACTGGCGTAGTTCACCTTTTCGGTGGTCGTTCCGTTCACCGTGCTCATGCGCTCAAGAGTTCTAGTGCTGCAGCGTGGATCTCATCCTTCGTGAAAGGCATCCCTTGTACTTTGTTGAGGCCCTTGGCATCGACCAGGTACTCGGCACGAAGCAATTGGCGGAGCTGACCGGAATTCATCTCCGGAACAAGCACCTTCGTGTATCGCTTCAGCAAGCCGCGAAGGCCCTTGTTGAACGGGAACAGATGCCTCAAATGCACGTGGGCCACCCCGTATCCTTCTCGCTGCAATTCCAACGATGCTGTTCGGATGGCACCATAGGTGGAACCCCAACCGATGATCAACAGGTCACCATTTTCCGGACCACTGTCCAAGCGGATCGGCTTGAAGCGGTCCGCGATATTCGCCACCTTCTCGGCGCGTAGCCGCACCATTTTCTCGTGGTTCTTCGGGTCGTAGCTGATGTTGCCGGTGCGGTCCTCTTTTTCGATCCCACCGATCCGATGCTGAAGCCCTTTCATACCGGGCAGCGCCCATGGCCGCACGCCGCGATCATCGCGCAGGTACGGCAGGAACTTTTCGCCTTCGTTCGGCCCGTCCGCGAAAGGGGGAACGATCGGTTCCAGGTCGGCGCTCTTGGGGAAGCGCCATGGCTCGGCACCATTCGCGATGTAACCATCGCTCAGGAAGATCACAGGGGTCATATGCTCCACCGCGATTCGCGCTGCCTCCAACACCATATCGAAGCAATCGGTAGGCGTGCTGGCCGCGATCACGGGGATCGGCGCTTCTCCATTACGGCCGAAGATGGCCTGCCACAGATCGGCCTGTTCGGTCTTCGTC
>JAGQVV010000130.1 GCA_020437805.1 Flavobacteriales bacterium | reverse complement strand
CTGGAGTACGATGATGTGATGAACAGCCAGCGGACGGTGATCTACAAACGCCGTCACCATGCCTTGTTCGGTGAGCGCTTGAAGCTCGACGTCCTGAACATGTTCTACGAGGTCTCCACGGCCATTGTGAACGAGTATCATGCCGACGGTGATTTCGACGGATTCCAGTTGGAGCTTTTCCGACGCCTGAGCACCGAAAGCCCGGTGGATCCGGAAGGGTTCAAATCGACGAAAGCAGAAGAGCTCATCGAGCAGGTGCATGAGGCGGCCCTCAACGCCTATGTTCGACACGGGAAACAGATCGGCGCCCAGGCCATGCCTGTGATCACCGACGTGTTCCTCAACCAGGGCCAACAGTATGAGAACATCGTGGTGCCGATCACCGATGGCAAGAAGACCATGCAGGTTGTGACGAACCTTGAGAAAACGTACAAGTCGCAAGGACTGGAGCTGATCGGGAGCATCGAGAAGTACATCACGCTAGCCGTGATCGACAACGAGTGGAAGGAGCACTTGCGCGAGATGGACGAATTGCGCCGAAGCGTGCAGAATGCCAGCATCGAACAGAAGGACCCTCTCTTGATCTACAAGTTGGAGAGCTTCACCTTGTTCAAGGACATGATCGAGCGGATCAATGGCGAAGTGATCGGGTTCCTCGCCAAGGCCGGTCTACCTTCCGCTCAGCCGCAGGTTCAGGAGGCCCAGGCCCCACGTCAACAGGTACAGCAGCGCCTGCAGACCAGCCGATCCGAGGTTCCACAATTCGCTGGAGGCCGTGGTACCGGATCCGCTCCCCGGCCAACGGCCGGTCAGGCAGCACCCGGTCGTGGTGCCATGCCTCCACCTCCACCCCGGCCCACGGCCCCGGTCCGAGTGGAGAAGAAAGTAGGGAGGAACGACCCATGTCCATGTGGAAGCGGCAAGAAATACAAGCAGTGCCACGGTAAGGAGGCTTGACCAATGCGAGGCAACACCAATGCAAAAGGCCCCGCTTTCCGGGGCCTTTTTTGCTGAAGTGCGAGCGTTGATCAGAACTGGACAGGCACCTTCATTTGTACACGCACCGGTACGCCCTTGTCAGCACCAGGCTGCCACGGTGAGGTGGAGCGGATAACATCCACGACCTGGTCATCCACAGGCTTGTTCTTGCCATCAAGGACCTTCACATCGGTCAGCTCTCCGTTCTTCTCCACTACGAAACTGGTGAGCACCTTGCCCTTGACGTTCTTGCCACTGGGGTCGACCACGCGCTCTCGGATCACTCGAACCAGGGCCTTTTCGCCGCCTTCGAACTCGGGCATTGTTTGGGCCCTCGTATATATGATGTTGGCCAAAGCTTCAGGGTCGTAGACCTTTTCGGCCAGGGACCCACCCATGGTATCGTAGCGCTCCCATACACCTGACTTATGGCCCATGGCATAATCACCTTTACTTTCAACTTGGCCGTTGGTGTAGTAATAGATGAACGGACCGTTCTCGATGGTGAGGCCCTCGTCCTCATATCGGCCCTCGGCCTTCAGCTTACCATCCATGGTATAGATCCTGCCCACGAAGGAGTCGCCATCCATTCCCTCGCCGATAAGGAAGAAGGCTGCGTGCTTCTTGGTGGTGGGTTCAAGCACGTCACTCAGGAAGACCTTGGCCAGAGCAGGATCCTGGGCGTTCGCTGAAGCAACGAAGCAACCCACGAAGAGAGCGATGCGGAAGGGAATGGGGATGTTGCGCACGGTTCCTGGGGAGGATTGGTTGTGTGCTTCGTACGCCAGAAAACACTGGAAGGTTACACCCCCTCTACCCCGCCCAACCTTCCCGGTCCAAACTGCGATACTGGATCGCTTCGGCCAGATGCTCCGTTCGAATGTCGGGACTACCCGCCATATCCGCGATCGTGCGGGCCACCTTAAGGATCCGATCGTATGCACGAGCGCTCAATCCCAATCGATCCATGGCCTTCTCCAGCAGGGCTTTTCCGGTGGCATCGATCCGGCAGATCTCGCGCAATTCCTTGCTGCCCATTTGTGCATTGCTATGGATCTTCTTGCCCGCAAACCGGTTCTGCTGTACCAGCCTGGCCTTGATCACTCGCTCCCTCATATCGGCGCTCCTCTCGCTTGATCGTTCGGCGCTGAGCTCACTGAACGGCACAGGGGTCACCTCAATGTGGATGTCAATGCGGTCCAATAGCGGACCACTCACCTTGTTGAGGTACTTCTGCACTACGCCGGGTGCACAAACACAATCCTTATCCGGGTGATTGTAGTAGCCGCAAGGGCAAGGGTTCATGGCGGCCACAAGCATGAAACTGGCGGGGTATTCCACGGTGAACTTGGCCCGGCTGATGGTGACCACACGATCCTCCAACGGCTGCCGCAGGACCTCCAACACCTGCCGCTTGAACTCGGGCAGTTCGTCCAAGAAAAGTACGCCGTTATGGGCCAAACTGATCTCTCCCGGTTGTGGGAAAGAGCCTCCTCCGACCAATGCGACATCGCTGATGGTGTGGTGTGGTGACCGGTACGGACGAACGCTCAGCAGGCTGTCCTCCTTCCTCAGCTTGCCCGAGACGCTGTGGATCTTGGTGGTCTCCAAGGCCTCGTCGATGTTAAGCGGGGGAAGGATCGTGGGAAGGCGCTTGGCCAACATGGTCTTGCCAGCACCCGGTGGGCCGATCAGGATGACGTTGTGTCCGCCGGCCGCGGCGATCTCGAATGCACGCTTGATATTCTCCTGCCCTCTTACATCGGCGATATCGAGGGGATAGGTGCGACTGCTGTTGGCGAACTCGGCCTCCACATCCACCAATGTGGTTTGGATGGAGGAACGACCATGCATCAGGTCCACCACCTCGGTCAGGTGCTCCACGCCATAGACCGCAAGTCCGGACACGATACCGGCCTCACGGGCATTGGCGGCAGGTAGAATGATGCCTTTGAAGCCTTTCTTCTTCGCCTCCAAAGCGATCGGCAGCGCACCTTTGATGGGTCGCACACCACCGTCAAGGGATAGCTCACCCATCACCAGATGGTCCGCGAGCATGTCCGGCGGAGCTTGATCCGTAGCGGCGAGTAATCCAACGGCCAATGGAAGGTCGTAGGCGGTCCCCTCCTTTCGGATATCCGCAGGCGCCAGATTGATCGTCACCCCTTTTCCCCTCGGGAAGTAGAGGCCATTGTTGCGCAATGCCGCGTCCATGCGTTGTTGGCTCTCCTTCACAGCGCTATCGGGCAGCCCGACGAGAAAGAAGAATGCGCCGTTCTCCACGTTCACCTCGGCGGTAACGATCGTGGCATCGATGCCGAAAACGGCGCTACCGAAGACCTTTACGAGCATTTTGGATCAGTGCTGTTCGACCCTGCGTGGCAGTGCCATGTCCCGCTCGATATGATCGATCATGGCATGGATCACCTTGATGTGCACTTCCTGCACGCGGTCCGCGAACCCATCGTGTGGTACGCGCACCTCCACCGTGCAGAGCTCAGCGAGTTTACCCCCATCCTTGCCCGTGAGCCCGATCACGTGCATGTTCTTGGACCGGGCCATTTCCGCAGCGCGCAATACGTTCGGGCTGTTCCCGCTCGTGCTGATGGCCAGCAGGACATCGCCTTCCCTGCCGTGCGCTTGAACGAAACGCGCGAACACCTGCTCGAAACCATGGTCGTTGCCAACGCACGTGATATGGCTCGGGTCGCTGATGCTCAATGCGGCGATCGGATCACGGTCCTCGCGGAACCGGCCGGTGAGCTCCTCCGCGAAATGCATGGCATCACACATGCTGCCCCCGTTGCCGCAGCTGATGACTTTGGCACCTTGCTTCAGGCAATAGCTCATGAAGGCAGCGGACTGTTCAACAGCGGCGATGTTGGCAGGGTCACTGAGGAAGGCCTTCAGTACATCGGCCGCTTGCGTGAAGTGGGAAAGGATACGGTCATTGCTCATCCTGACAAAGATGCTTCAAAGCTGGTCTCCTCCTTTGCACCCGATCCAACGACGGTCGCCATTCGGGCGCTCCATGGGCTGTTCCACGGCTTCGAAATGCTCTTGCAACGCTGACCTTCCTTGATCTTGCCTGCGTTCCAAGCCTTCCTTGCGCAACTGGAGCCCATGGTCGTTCGACAACAACCTGCTCGTCCGTATGAATACCCGGATGATCAAGATGTTCACTTCGATGGATAGTACATGGCTGAGTACGCCAGAGAGCATCAGGACACCGTCTTCCTTGAACCCATTCGTCGGCCGGCAACGTCCACCCCAAGCACTTGACCTCGCACATTGAGAGGTCAGGTCGGACCATTCCCCTTCGGTCAAACTGCACATGAAGTCATCCGGAAATCGCTCGGGGTTTGGTTTCACCGCCTCCTTCAAACGGATCGTTGGTGTGCCGTACCGTTCGGCTGGATCATGGGCCGCCATGACCTTTTGCCCACGTATCCAATAGGTCCGTGTGTCTTTCGCTTGGTCCAGGTGATACGCTTCAGTGACCATTTCACTTCCGACCTGACGGATATATCGTCAGGGCTCAGACGTGTAATATGGCACAATATCGATGATGAAGCAAACGATCGAGTGGACCACCGACGAAGAACATCGACGTACGGATGGTCACCTACTGGCTTGAAGCCCCAGCTGCCGCATGCCTTCCAACCCACGCTGCAGGAACCCGGCATATTCGTTCTTGTCGGGAGTATAGCCAACGGGATCCGTCAGGAGTTTGCCATCGGGACTTAGCAGTGCATAGTATGGCTGGCTGCTGATCACGAAGGTTTCGAGTTGTACAGTGCTCCATTTGTTGCCTTCGGTACGGATCAACTTCTCCTTTCCGGTGCAGGTCACGTATTCGTGTTGCTCTTCTTTCGGCAGTTCGCGCTTGTCGTCCACGTACAGCGATACCAGGATGTACTCGTTCTCGATCAGCTGCTTCACCTCCTGCTCTGGCCAAACGTGCTCTTCCATCTTCCGGCAGTTCACGCACGCCCACCCGGTGAAGTCGATCATCAAGGGCTTGTTCACTTCCTTGGCGTGGGCAAGGGCCTCGTCCAGATCGTGGAAGGCTTCGGCCTTCTTTGGCAGGACCCAGCTGTATCCCACGGGTGGCGCTAGCCCGCTCATCAGTGCCATCGGGGTGAAGGTGCCTGCTTTGCTATCCACCCGCAGTCCGAAGGCAAGGTAAACGGTGGCGGCTGTGAAGAGGCCGATGAAGCTCCACCGCACAACCGAGCGCGACTTCACCGGACTATCGTGCGGGAAGCGAATAAGGCCGAACAGGTACAGCACGACCCCCAATGCGCAAAGTACCCACACGACCATGAACAACTCATAGGGTACGATGGACCATTGTTTCACCAGATCAGCATTGCTCAGGAACTTGAAGGCCAACGCGATCTCCGCGAAACCGAGCACGACTTTCACACTGTTCAGCCAGCTGCCGCTCCGTGGCAGTGAGTTGAGCCAGCTCGGGAACAATGCGAAAAGCGCGAAGGGAAGTGCGAGGGCCAAGCCGAAGCCGCCCAGTCCGGCGGTCAACTGCCATGCTCCGCCATCTGCGGTGAGCGCTCCGGCCAACAAGGACCCAAGAATGGGTCCGGTGCAACTGAAGCTCACCAAGGCCAAGGTCAGGGCCATGAAGAAGATACCGATCAGCCCGCCGAACTTGGAGGCCTTCGCGTCCATACTGTTCACCCAACTGCTCGGCAGTGTGATCTCGAAGTAGCCGAAGAAGGACACCGCGAAGACCAGGAAAATGACGAAGAACCCTACGTTCAGCCATGGGTTCGTGCTGATCTCATTGAATATCTCGGCGTTAACCGAACCCAGCACATGGAAGGGGACGCTGAAGAGCAAATAAATGCCGAGGATGAACGCTCCATAGGTCAGCGCATTCCTTAGCCCTCTTCCTTTATCCTCGCTCCCCTTTGTGAAGAAACTGACCGTGAGCGGGATCATGGGGAACACACAAGGAGTAAGCAGCGCCACAAGGCCGCCCAAGAATCCGAGGAAGAAAATGCGCCAGAGCGATGCGTTCTCACGCACTTCGTTCACCTCATTGGAGGCCCTGACCACAGGTGCGTCAAGGTCGACCGAGGTCAACCTGTACTTGCAGTCACCATTGGCTTCAACTGTCCTGGTGCCTATGGAGATCATGCCCGTTGCCAAGTTCACCGTGAACGGCAGGGGATCCGCGAAGATGCACTTGGAATCGTCACAGGTCATGAAGTTCACCACGCCCTTGATGTCCCTGGTCAAATCGAGCACCTCGACATCCTGCACGAAGGTGACCTGGTGTTTGAACTTGCGGACCTTGATGCCGAACATATCGTCCATGCCTTCGTGCATATCCGCGCTCTCCTCTTTTGCCAAACCATTGAATTTCGCGGGTGCCAAGCTGTCGAGCTCGAAGGTGGTCGGCATCGGGCCTATCCCGAATTCCTCTTGGGAGTACACGTACCAGCCGTCCTGAACATCGGCCGTGAAATTGAATCGCCAATTCCCATCACTGACCTTCTCGGTCGTCAGGTTCCAAGTGACCGGTTCTTCTTGGGCTGGTGGTGCGATCGCTGAGGGACCATCGTCCTTGAACGGAAAACCCGAAAGCTCGAATTCGTTCGATGGGAGTGCCACCTTGTAGAACACCATGTTCGGTGGTAGGCACATCACATCGTTGCAGGTCATGTACTCGAAGTATCCTGTGATCGGAAGTGCAGGGTCCAGGGTCGAGATCCGGCGTGTGAAAGTGGCCGAACCCTTGAACTTCTTGACCTCCATGCCGAAGACCTCGTCCATTCCTTCGAGCACCTTCTTCCCGGTCTCCTCGAGCTTTCCGGATACGACCACTCCTGGGATCGTATCCACAACGACGGATGTTGGCCAAGGTCCCATATCACCATAGTTCTCCTGAGAGTACACGGACCAGCCCTCCTCGATCGTCGCATGGAACGCCAGTGACCAGCCGCCATCGACCTCTGTGACCTCTATGGACCAGGATACCGGCTCCACCTCCGGCGCCGCACCGGGTGGCTGGGCCAGAGCTGCGATGCACGAAAAGGCCGCGAAAAGGGTGAGAGTAAAATTCTTCATCACTAAGGCTTCGGGGCTTGCGCCGGCACCCCGATCCGGAACGGAACGGCCGTCGGCGGCAGGCAGGTCACGTCATTGCACACCATATATTCCACTTCCCCTTCCACCACGAAGGATCCCGAGGTGAACGGCTTGATCCGTTGGGTGAACACGGGCTTTCCGGAGTGGTAGCGCACCTGCATCTCGAAATTCGGGTCGAATTCCTCCATCGGTACAGGCTCGACCAGCGCACCGAGCAATTCGTGGTCCTTCGATGGCTTGAACCGGACCGTTGTGGGTATCGGCCCGAGCTCATTCTCCAGTTCGGTCGCGTAGATATGCCACCCTTCTTCGGCGACAGCCTCCAAGCGCAACTGTACCGTTCCGTCATCATCCACTTGCGAGGAAAAATTCCACGAGACGGGCGGGCCGGCGTGGGTCGACAGGACCAATGAGAGGGAGAAGAGCAGTTGGAGCATGACGATCGCGACGCACAAAAATAGTTCCAAGCCCACGTGGAACGGGCTGGAGCTTGAACGGACAATAGGGATCCTAAGCGATCATGGGAATTCCACGCTGAGCACCCTAGCCACTGGGATGACCATGCCATACTTCAGCACGATATTCTCCGGGTCGAAGGTCCAGATCGTGGTTTCAACCGCCTTGGTCCCTTCGTCGTCCTGAAAGGTTATCCGACATTTCCCATGCTCGGCGTTCCCGAGTCGGGTGGCTTTAGCAAGGTTCTTCATGATCACAGCTCTATCGGGTTCACTCAACACCACCGGTTGGCGCGGGAATCGCAAGGAGGGGATCCGTTCTTTGGGGATCATCAGGGCGTTCGTGTGGAGCATGTGGAGGTGGACTTTGAGATCTGAAGATACGTCGTATCCGGCTTCCAATGCTCGCAGCTCGGTCCTGGATCAATGAAGGCCCTTCGGGTTCCATGTGAAGCGGAGCACATTTGTTCCATTGCTGCCCGCACGCGCATCGCGTGCGATCCGATGGCCGCAAACCCAAATGACACGCTCCTGGTCCAGGAGCACGTATGTACGATCCTTCACGATCCGCGGCATTCTGGCGTCGATCAGGATATCGCTTACGAGCTTGGTTCCCGCAATTCCCACGGGACGGATCCTATCGCCGCTTCTCCATGGCCTCAGTACCAACGGAAAAGTCAGCCGTTCGAGGTCCAACCATGCGATGTCCTGGCCGGCTTCAGGATCGATATCGGAAGCGTTGACCGAAGCGATCGCTAATGGGGCACCGACGGGTATTTCAGTAGGCGAACTGATGGTCCACTGCGGGAGATCCATCTCACGCGGAGCGATGAACAGTTCCTCCCGATCCACGAGCACTTGGTATGCACCGCTGAGGAAACGTGCGCCAACACTATTGCGTTCCATTGCTTCGACGATCTGCACGACCACGTCAGGATGGAAGTCCTTACCGCGAAGGAGTTCATGAAGCAGGGATCGTGGTATTCCATCCTTCAGGATGACCTCGAACCGGATCCGTTGTGACCCATCACTTTCGGTGGTCACCCGGGTCAATGCCTCCTCCACCGTCCGTTGCGTAAGCCCTTGCATCTCGGAGAGAAGCACGGTATTCCGTTCCAGTGTGCGTTCCACTCCAGGTCGCCATTCCTCCAACATCGGAAGCAGTTCATGCCGGATCCGATTCCGCAGGTAGCGAGGGTCCCTGTTGCTGATATCCTCCCGCCAAGGAATTCCATGCGCATGCGCGTATTCGAGGATCGCGGCCCGACCCACATCACGTAACGGCCTGACGAATGGACCGCTCCTGTATGGGATACTCCTCCATCCCCGGGTCCCGAGCCCATGCAGAAGTCCCAAGAACAGGCTCTCAATGGCATCGTCCAAATGGTGCGCCAAGCACAGCGTATGCGGACCTCCATCGACCAACGCGCGGAACCATGCATAGCGCAATTCCCTCGCAGCCATTTGCGTGCTCAACCCATCCGCTTGAGCCCTTGAATACACTTCGACCGTGTGGTCCAGGAAAGGGATGCGTTCCTGCTCACAGTATTGCCTCACGAAAGCACGATCGGCCGCGCTTTCCACGCCACGCAGGCCATGATCCACGTGGGCCACATGACAGGAGTGGCCCAAGGATCGAAGAACGTGCAAGAGCACCATACTGTCCACCCCGCCGCTCACCGCCACCCACAGCGCCTCCCCGGACCGAGCCAGCGCATGGCGCTCGATCGTGCCCATGACAAGATCATGCATGGCCGATGGCATCAATGACCGAACGGGCCTTCAACTGGCATTCCTCCCATTCCATTTCCGGGTCGCACATCGCGGTGATCGCACTCCCGGTATGGATCGATGCACCACCCGTAGCGGCGTCGAAAAGAAGTGAACGGATCACCACGTTCCAATCCCCGGTCCCATCCGGTGCGAAGAAGCCGAGACTACCGCTGAACAAACCACGCGGACCCTTCTCCGCGGCCTCGATGAGCTGCATGGCCCGCACCTTCGGCGCACCGGTCATGCTGGCCATGGGAAATGCGGCAGCAAGGGCATCGTACGGTGTGAGACCACTGCGCAAGCTCGCACTTACCGTACTGACCATTTGATGCACTTTGGGCAAAGAGACCACCGCACAAAGATCCCGGACAAGCACCGAACCGGGCGCTGCCACCTTGGAAAAGTCATGGCGCATCACATCCAAGGCCATCACGTTCTCGCTACGTTCCTTTTCATCTGCGGCCAATTCCCTTCGTAAGCGCTCATCCACCTGTCGGTCCAATGAACGCGGCCGTGTTCCCTTCATCGGCTGACCGAGGATGCGGTCCTTCTCGAACGCCATGAACCGTTCAGGGCTCGCGCACACGGCGAACGCATCGTTCCATCTGAAGAACCCGGCATAGGGAGCAGCGGACCTCTCCAACAGCCGTGCAAAGGCCCCAAAGGGGTCGAAGGTGTTGGATCGGGCCCTGCGCGGAATGCAATAGTTCACCTCATAGATATCTCCCCGGCGGATGTGCTGCATGAGCACCGCCACTTCTCCCAGATACCCTCCACGATCGAATTGCTCCACCCATTCGAATTCAGGCCCGACCGGGACCTTGGCACCGTGGCGGAAGAATCCCGAAGCCCATTCGCGAGCAACCACAGAGTCCTCGTGCAACACATGCATGCTCACTTCTTCTCCTTTCCATTCGACCACGAATCGCGGGATGAACCAGCGGCAATGCGGCTCGCTCACTTGCTCTTTGGAACGGCCCAAAGCTGGTTCCAAGGCGTCCTTCCATTCATATCGAAGGGCACCGAAGCACCAGTCCTCCACTGCTCCGTGATCATTGAACACCGGTTCGTCCAACTGCCTTATGCAGCCCACGCCAAGCACCGCTCGGTCCTGATCGGAGATCAATCGATACAGGAAATACGGCTCGTCACGGAGGAAACCCCAATCCACCGAGGTGGCATCCGGGATCGATATGCGAATACGCTCTTCCAAGGTCGGACGAAGTTACCGCGACCCGTCGAGCACCCTACAGCGCTGATCGCTTCTTCACAAGACGGGCCAAGGACAGCAGAAGGAGAAGCACAGCGAACACGATGGCCACTCTGCCGAGCTGATCGCCATGGCGCACGTAGAATGTCAGTTCATTGTTCAGATGCACCGACCCTCGTATCGCTGTTGGGACCCACCAGGGCGTTGCTTGGTGGATCACCCCGGTCCGGTCCACGAAACAGGAGATGCCGGTATTCGCCGAACGCACCACATCACGCCTGCTCTCGATAGCGCGGATGGAAGCGAAGGAAAGGTGCTGTCGATATCCAGGCGAATCCGCCCACCAGCCGTCGTTGGTGATGATGGCGATAAGGTTGCCTCCGTTCCGGACATGCGCCGCGATGTGCTCACCGAACACCGATTCGTAGCAAATCGCGGGGATCAATCCCAGCGCATGGGTCTTATCCTTCAACACCGCTCGTTCCTCCTGTGTTCCGAGGCTTCCGGAAGTTCCGCCCAGGTCCACCGACAGTGCGGAGATATGGCCGAGCACCGCTTCGAAGGGCATGAGCTCCACTCCGGCGACCAGTTTCGACTTGTTGTAATGCTCCAGTGGACCGCTCGACGGCAAGAACATCGCAGCGTTGTATGCCTCGTACCAGCGTTGTCGTTCATCGTCCCCGGGCATGAGGCGGAACACCGGCCTCGCAGACACCGGTGGAACGAAGTCCCGTGGGTACAAATATTCCGCGGACATGCCGGCAAGAATGACTGCACTTGGATACTTCCCCTGAAATGCCGCAAGCCGCCGCGCACTGCGGGAGGAACCCAATTCGTTCTCCCAGAGCCCATGGAATATGGGTTCAGGGCCGCTCAAGTCCACCATGGCCCCTTCCTGCAATGCCGTTTCCGGCATCACCACCAGTGCCGTGGAATCGGTCATCACCCCTTCCGCCAATGCCAGCATGGCATCGAGTTGCATCATGGGATCCAGCCCTCCGAACTTTTCCGTGTATGGGTCCACGCATGGCTGCACGACCACCGCTTCGATGGTCCGACCTTCGTTCACAGGGTAGGTGCGGAAGCGAAGCACCGATGCCATCAAGGGCAAGGCCAAGGTGGTGGCGGCGAGGACCGCTTGGACCCAAGCACGCCTTGTCCGGCTGGTCCAACAGGATACAGCGTGATCTGCAAAAAAGGTGAAGAGCAGTACCCATGCGGTACCGCCAAGGGTCCCGCTGTACTCGTACCACTGGATCCAGGCGGGATCCTCGGCGAACACGTTGCCGATAGAGAACCACGGCCATTGCAGGTCCCAATCATGGTGCAGGTACTCGAACGACAACCAGAAGAACATGAAACCGTAAGCCGCAGTGCGCGGGTCGACAGCCCGGTGCACCAAGCGCTTCATCCACCACGGGATGATCATGAGCGAGGAATTCACGACCATGGGTGCGAAGCCGCTGATCAGGCGTGTGCCGATGGGTTCGCTGACACAGAAGAACCACCAGGAGGTGCTTGCATTCCAAATGAACACAGCGAGCAGCGCGTATGGCACGAACGCGCGAGGTCTCCCTGCAGTGCGTTGGTCATGGAGCCGCTCGGCATGGAGCAACGGCAACCAGGCAACGAAAGCCAATGGTGCGAATCCACCGATCCCCGGCCACGCAAGCGCCCAAAGCACGCCGCTGGTCGCAGCCCAAAGTAGGATGAGGGAACGGGATGGCACCATGTGCGGGTCACGAAAGTACGCGGCCCGATGGGGAGGTTACCGGAGCAGATACATCTTACCGAACCCCTTGGTGAAGTACTCAGATGCCCCGGTGGCACGGTACTCGATGTCCTCACCGTTCATTTGCGCGATCACCCGGTAGAGGTATACACCGCGGGCCAAGCGATCACCGAACTCATCTGTGCCGTCCCATGCATATTCCGTCATGTTCTTGCCCACACGCAGCGGGCCGAGCTCGTGCATCTTCACTTCGCGCACGACCTTTCCGGTGATCGTCATGATCTGGATCTTCATGTAGGTGGGAACGGCGCTGCCCGTTAGGGTGAACACAAAGCGCGTGCTTGTGGTGAAGGGGTTCGGATAGTTGAGCACCTCTGTGATCGTAGTGCGGTTGATCACCTCGAAGCTCACCTTGTAATCATTGTCCCCGGAAGCGTTTGCGCTCAGGTCCGATGCCTGCACGGTGAGGAGGTACTTGCCATCGACCGTGAACCGGGGCCTGAAGAAGATCCGCGCTTCGTTCTCCGGACCATCGGCCGGTATGAACTGCAGATTCTCATTCCCTTGACCATCACGGAAGTAGATACGCTCGATCGGGGCTCCCGGACGTTGGAGGATGACCTTGAACTGCGCGGTATCCGCTGGAGAGTCCAGCAACAGGATCGTGTTCTCATCATTCAAGGAGATCTCGATCTCCGGTCTTGCGGAAACGATGTCACCATCCAGGATGTGGATACCGTCGAAGGTCACATCCAACAAGGGGTTCTCCCGATCCTCGGTCACATCGAAACGCCATTGCGCGATGTTGTTGAAGTGGTATTGTTCCAGCTGGTCGTGATATCCGGTAAGGGTATCCACGGGATTGGCCTCCACGATCAGGGAATTGGCGCCGCCGAAGGGCAAGGTGTTGAACCGAATGGTATCGAGTTGGAAGGACTGTGCCAACAAGGGAGCCTTTCGCTCGTAGTGGACCAATCGCTTCGTGTTGGTTCGATCGATGACCCAAGCTGCCATAAGCAGGCTGTCCATATTGAACTCGCTGATGTTATGCACGGCGACCGCGATCGATGCTTCCTGGCCTTGCACCAGGCCGTCCAGACCTTGATGATATCCCAATTGCGGATCGATCGCGCATTCGGGCACGGGTACATGAAGGAGGTGCCATCGATCCAGTTGACCGGGCTTCGGGTCCGCATCGAGCGGATCATGGAACTTGCCTCGCAGGCGGAGCTTCGGGTAGAACTGTGCGTTGGCATAGTTCCAGAGATCGGGTACGGAGCCTTGGGTTGACGGGAATTCCCCGAGGTCCACTTCCTCTCCGGCGATGGTGACGCCTTTCAGTTGGATCACGGTGCTATCGTTGGCATCCCACGGGTCCACTTCCCAACTCAGGCCCAACCATTGCTGTGCCGGACCGGCCTCCATCGTGGTGATGAAACCGTTGTCACCGGAGCTCTCGATCGTGGCGGTGAGTTGTATGGCCGACACCCCTTCGGTACCGATGGTGTCAACGAAGGTCTCGGGGAAACCTTTGCGCACATAGAAGATGTAGGGCACGCTGTCCTGCAGGGAGGTGAATGATGGTACGCCAAGATCCTCGAGCGCGGGCATGATCAAGGGGTCCGATGCGGCCATGCCATCCTGGTCCATGTAGAACCACGTATAGAAAAGCACATGGTGACCATCCGGGATCGCGTCAAGCATTCCACGGAGGCCATTCATCTGTGACGTGGAGTTCTGCCTGAAGGCGAAGTACTTCTTCACTCGCGCACGTCCACAGGTATTGATATCCGGATCGTTCTGGTTGCCGAAATTGTTGTTCGGGTTCAGCATCACCGGTGGGTCCACATTGGTATCCAGCCATCGTGTTCCCCACGACTCGAAGGTGTACGGATCAACGACGGCCACATGCCATGACGGATCGCCGGAGCATCCACTGAAGTCCTGCGTGACCAGATCCAAGCGCCATTCTGCAGGTTGGTATGGTGATTCCCCCAGGGTCCGTGCGCTGATCTCGTGCGGCGCACTGGAGAATTCGAAGTCCCGATCGGGACGATCATACACCATGGACGAGTAGTCGTTGTTCTTGAATTGGAAGTAGTGATCCTGTCCCCAACCCCGCTCACCCGGGATGTACTGGAATGAACGCTCGTACCAGTTGTATCCACCATTGCCCGCACTGTCGATGCTGCACCGCCAGAAGTACACCGCGCTATCCTGCACAAGGTCCACATTGTACACGGTGCTCGGCTGCCATGTCACCACACCACCCGGTGCGTTCACCACGGCCATCTCCATGACGGGGCTGTTGAAGAGGTCCGTGGTATCGATCTGGAAAATATAACTACGCACCGGTGCCAAGGGATCGCCGGTGCTGGCCTTCAGTTCCGGAGCGGGATCGGGGACCACGGCGAAGTTGTATGGATACGTGGGCACCAGATCACCCGATGTGATGAACAGCGTGGTAGAAGCCTGGTTATTGCCGATATCGTCCATTTCCTCGATGATATCGGGGTCGAGATCCACGCGCACCGTGAATTGATTGATCCCTTGCCCACCTTCGAAGGCCAAGGTGGCCAGACGGAACACCACGGTATCCTGGAAACCGAAGGTGGTCTGGGTCGTCAATACCGTCGGTTCCGGCAAACCTGAATTGGTCCGTTCCAGCTGGACACCAACAGGTTCGTCCACGATCCGGCCGATGTTGCGAACGATCACTTTCACATCAAAGCTGTCCACATCCGCATTGATACTGGACGGCTCGAAAAGGATGTTCTCCGGCAGGATCTCGAGGTCGGGTTTCTCCGGAGAGTTCAGCACCAGTGTCGGATCACCTTGAAGCGTGAAGGTCTGCACGGTGTAAAGGGTCACTGTGTTGTATGCGGTCGCCAAATTCTCGAAGGCCGCGTATCGCATGTGGGCTCCTATCCCCTTGCCATAATTGGCCGTACCGAAGCTCTCGTACCAGAGCGCTGAATAGGTCGCCAAATAAGGCGCGAGGCCTTCGTCCACCGAGGCCATGAAGGCGATCGGTCCGCTCTCTGGGCGCATCACCCAATCCTCACTGGTGGTCCCGAGGTCCACGTTGCGATGGATGTTACCGATGTAGCAGGAGTTGCCTATCACCATGGGGTAGCGACCGCTCCATTCGTAGTTGTCCGGGTCGTCGAGCGTGATGTCGAAACTCTCCGAATAGGCGTGCGCGAAGAAGTTCATCAGTGTCACCCCACCTTCGATCAGCTGCCGCACGGAGTCCGCCGCCGCGGTGGAAAAGATCTCCGAGCTCCGCTTCTGGAACCTGGTGTACTGTGCACCAAATGACGTCGTATCGCCGGCGTATGGTTCCATGGCACGGAGATACGTCGCCAGACTTGTTTGCTCCTGCTCCGTGAATCCTCCGCTCAGGTGCACGATGTTCTTCATCCACGCGGCGTGCTCATGCCCTTCGAAGGTCTGCACCTTGTCCAGGTAGTCGAAGACCTGTTGCTCGTTGAACGCGCTCAATCGTCCTACCGGGATCTCAACGCGCCTGGGGTCGAAGTACAGGCCCATGGTGAAGCATTGGTCCGACGGTGGGTAGCCATAGGTGGGCACCAAACAACGGGCGTAAGAACCTGCAACGTCCACCCGTGTACCTTGATTGAAC
Organism: Flavobacteriales bacterium; assembly: GCA_020437805.1. GTDB lineage: Bacteria > Bacteroidota > Bacteroidia > Flavobacteriales_F > PHOS-HE28 > PHOS-HE28. The sequence goes on along the minus strand of JAGQVV010000130.1, from coordinate 38,507 downwards.
CCGACCGGTGAAGTGGTGACCGATTTCCCTATAAGGAACAGGCCTTGTGGAACGGTTGTCCATGTTTCCAGGACGTACTTGCACCACATCCGTATGGCAAGGGAATTCTTGGGCACCCCGCCACCGAATTGATCGTAGAGCTGATCCACATCGGCGAGCACGGTAGGCATCGGCCGTGGACTGCCGGACGAGCGGTAATCGGCATAGGCTTGTGCACCGTTCCAAAGGGAATGGTGGGACACGATCAGCAGCGCGGAGTCCGGGTCCATATCCCTATAATCGGTGAAGTAACCATCGCTGCTCACGGGTTCGAGAGAGGCCACGTTGACCGCACTTTCCGCGACGAAGACCGCCGCACGCGTGTTCGCGCTGTCGGGATGCGTCGGCACCAAGGCCGCCCATGCACCACCGACGAACTCCGGGAGTATCCGTCGTGCCGTATCGCCGAATGCGTAGAGCACTGGGGTCCCTGAAAGGGTGCTGATCCGCAATCGCGCAATGGTATCGTTCTCGGTCGGGATCCCGATATCCACGGGTATCGCGCCGATACTCAAGAGGTCGCGCGCGTACCGTACGGTCGCCGCGGCCGGGATCTGCCGGTCGACATACTGTGGATCATAGTGGATGCCCAAGTCGTACAGATCATGCGGGATCTTCACGACGGCCAGGAAGCCCGTGGTAAGATCGCTTGCGGGCACCTGGAAGCGCGACCGGATGACCTTGTTCCCCATGTACATGGTATCCAACTGCAACACGGTAGCTCCGGGCCCGGACCAGACCTGCAAATGGTGGTCCAACACGGTGGTATTGGTGGTCCTCCGTTGCCCGGCGATCACCACCTCAACATCGGCCATGGGCGCCCCGGCACCGACAAAGGCCCGTTCCGTGGTAACAGGCACATTGGCCTGGACCGTGTTCGAGGAGGTCTCCAACTGGGCCCCTCCCCAACCCTCGCCAGCGATCATTTGGCTGTTCGTAGCACTCAGGCCCGGATACACATCGCCCAACCAATAGACATTCCTATTGGACCTGAGCCCTCGACCCCAGACCCAGGTACGTGCCGTGTATGGGGTGTGATCCGGGTTCACATAGGGGTGGATCCGTTCCTTGACCACCTCCACATCCGGGTCCCAGGTCAGGAAATAACGGATGGTATCGTTGAACTGACTGTAATAGGGGTTCGCGTGTTGGTCCGGGCTTTGGTACATCCGCGAGTCGATCCATCCATCGTTCTTCCGGCCATGGAATTCAATGAAATCGCCGGTGTTCAACACCCCATCCTCACCACCTTCGATATACAGCGGAATTTGCGCCTCCCGGCCGAACAGCATAAGGTCATTTGGGTCGACCGACCCGACCGGGAATCCGGCGGCGGCCAAGGTCGCACTGTCGATCCGATGCAGGGCATCGGTGAACACATCGAAGCGCCAGTACTGTCGGTCATGATCGATCCATTCGTTGCCGTAGGGCGTTTGCCCGAAGGAGAGCATCGCTCGGACCAGGACCAGCACCAACAGTATGGATCGGATCATCAGGATGTCTTCTTGAAGAGGTCGAACTTGAGCGAGAAAAGATTGGAGTAGAGCGCCACGCTGTTGTCGCCGATATCGGTAAGGGCATAATCCAAGGACACGCTCTTGATCTTGAGACCAAGTCCGATGTTCGGCTGCACCGTGAACTGTTGCTCGTCGCTCAGGTCGGTGACGTACTGCATGTTGCTCAAACCCGCCCGCACATACACCACGCCTGCGTAGCCGAGCTCCACACCGACACGCGGATCGGTGCTGAAGGTGTTGGACTTGATCAGGGTGTTGCGTTTGCCATCGAAGGTATTCTCCAGATCGATCGATGCGATGAAGTCGAATTTCTCTCCGAACTTGAGCTCACGTGCAACGCCAAGGATCAAGCGCGGGAGGGTCACTTCCACGCTATTCTGGGGGAATTCGTTACCGGTCTGCGCAAAGACATCGAGCGTCCGTTGGTCCAAGGTGTAGCTCCAAGCATTGAATGTGCCGGTCACGTCACGTGCCACGGCACTGAAGCGCCATTGATCGCGTTGATAGGTGGCCCCGGCATCCAGACCGAACCCCCAAGCCTTACCGAATTCGCCCACACGACGGTAGATCACTTTCACGTTACCGCCGACCTGCAGGCCAGGGACCTTCATTTTGCGGGCATAGGAAACCATGAATGCATGATCCGCGGAGCTGAAAGAGGTTATCCGGTCGTAGTCGATGTTCCCTGAAGGGTCGATCAGGTCGATCGTGTTCGGGATGTTGTCGATACCGAAACGGATGAAAGTGAAACCGATGGTGCTCATCGAATCGATGGGCTTGGCCAGACCGATGTAGTCGTACTTGGCGATACCCGCGAAGTATTCGCTGTGCATGGCCCCGATCTGGAGATCGCCTTTAACACCAAGGAGACCAGCGGGGTTCCAGTAGCCGCTGGTGACATCATTGGCCACGGCGGAGAACGCATTGCCCATGCCCAAGGCCCGGGCACCCACGCCAACGGCCAGGAACTCATTGCTGTATTTGGGCGCGTCCTGCGCCATGGAGACCGGATTGAACAGGCCAAAGGCCAACATGACCGCAGCGCTGCGCAGAACCTTCACTGGAGGGTGGATGATCATCTTGTACTTCTTACTTGACGCAGCATATAACTCCGGGTGGCCTGGATCATTGCCCCGAAATTACCCAACTTCGGCGCGCCGAGAGCGGTCCCCGTTCTCGGCGCGCACCCATGGCACGCCTACCCCGGCTTCCGGACCTCCTGACAACCGCGAACCTAGCGTGTGGCGTTTCGTCCATATTGTTCGCCTCCCAAGGACAGCTAACAACGGCGTGTTGGCTGGTGTTCGCTGGCGCCTTCTTCGATGTGCTGGATGGATTGGCCGCTCGGGCTTTGGGAGGCGGTACTCCTTTGGGTGCTCAATTGGACAGCCTGGCGGACATGGTAACGTTCGGGGTGGCACCGGCTTTCGCCGTTTTCAAAGCCGGTCATTATTTCCTCGCCCAGGAAGGAACGCAGCCATGGGCGTTCATCCTCGGATGTATCGCACTTGTCATAGCCTCCGCCTGGAGGCTGGCGAAGTTCAACATCGACACAAGGCAAACCTCCGGGTTCTTGGGCCTTCCCACCCCCGCCAACGGTCTGTTCTGGGTGTCCGTCGTACTGGCCCATGTCGCATTGGCAGGGTCGGAGCAAGGAGGAGCATCCTGGTTCTCATTCGGTTGGTTCCCTGGTGCCGTACCCATAATAGCACTGGTCACAAGTTCGTTGATGCTCTCTGAACTCCCCCTTCCGTCGCTGAAATTCAAGCACTTCAAGTGGAAAGGGAACGAGGTCATATTCCTCTTGATCGGCATCGGGTCGGTCCTGGTCATCCTTTATGGCATCCGCGCTGTGCCGATGATCCTACTTTTGTACCTCCTTAGCCCGCTGTGGGGCAAGGTCTTTCCAAAGACGACATGAAGAACTTCCGAGCTTCCATTGATGTGATGCCCCACGACAACCTGTTGGACCCGCAGGGAAAAGCCGTTAGCGGCAGCATGCAGAACCTGGGCCTGCCCGGGATCACAGGCGTGCGTATCGGCAAGCACATCACCCTTCTCGTGGAAGCGAAGGACAAGAAGGGCGCGGAAGCGAAGGTGGACGAGGCCTGCAAGAAACTGTTGGCCAATCAGGTCATGGAGAAGTACAGTTTCTCCGTCGAGGAGGCCTGATGAAGGCGCAAGGCACAAGTTCCAACGGGCGAGTGGCAAGGGTCGGACCACCCAACTCTTCGTGAGTGAATGTTCGGACGGACACAAGGCTGCGGACTGTAAATGGAAGCAGGCTGTCGTGCTGTGGCCGCTTTCCTTCCCGGATCCACAAGAGGTCTTACCAATGCCTTTTCGCGATCCAGGATCAAGCCTGGAATGCCATCAGACCTTACGGCGTAGCTCGAAATTCTTTCCGAGGTACACCTTACGGACCGTCTCATCGGCGGCGAGTTCCTCTGCGGTCCCTTGCTTCAGGATCTTTCCTTCGAACAGCAGGTAGGCCCTGTCCGTAATGCTCAAGGTTTCTTGCACGTTATGGTCCGTTATCAGGATCCCGATGTTCTTCCCCTTCAACTTGGCAACAATGCTCTGGATGTCCTCCACGGCGATCGGGTCCACCCCGGCGAACGGTTCGTCCAATAGAATGAACCGGGGGTCAGTGGCCAGGGCTCGCGCGATCTCGGTACGTCGTCGTTCACCCCCGCTCAGCACATCGCCCATGTTGGTGCGCACATGCTGTAGACCGAATTCGTCCAAGAGCTCTTCCAATTTCGCGGCTTGTTGCTGCTTGGTCTTTCCGCTGATCTCCAGTATCGCCTTGATGTTGTCCTCCACGGTCAACTTACGGAACACGCTGGGCTCTTGCGGCAGGTAACCGATCCCTTTCTTGGCCCTCCTGTACATGGCCATATCGGTGATGTCCTCCTGGTCCAAGAAGATCCGGCCCTCGTTGGGCTTCACCAAGCCCACGATCATGTAGAAGCTGGTGGTCTTGCCCGCACCGTTGGGCCCGAGCAGACCGACGATCTCCCCTTGGCCCACCTGCACGCTCACGCCGCCCACGACGGTCCGTCGCTTGTATCGTTTGATGATGTTCTCCGCTCGTAGCATGCGTCAGAAGGTGATGTTGAGCTTCAAGCGGAACGCCCAATCGCGCACATTCGGATGGTCAAGGTAATTGAGCCGTCGGATCATGTCCACCTCCAGGATCTTGAAGATGTTCTCCACCCCGAAGCTCACTTCGGCGAAGGGTCCTCCACTCAGGTCGAACATGAAGGGAAGGAGTTCCATGGCATCGCGGTTCTTCTGTTGCAAGCTGCCCACCACCACCTTGGCACCCACCACTTCGCGCCACTTCAATCGGCGGAACAGCGGGACGCGGTTGAAGAACAACCCCTCGAAATGCTGCTCCACGAAGACGCTAGCGAAACGATCACTGATGAACTCGAAGAAGTTCATGGTGTTGAACGCGATATCATCGTAATAGAAGGTCTCGTTGCCAGCATGGATCGCAAGAAGAGGGTACGGCAAGGTCCCGAAGATCTGCCCACCGTTCACGGTATAGCGCAAGAAACCAAGTGGCCCCAGCTGGACCCGGTGTTGGATGCGTGCCAAAAGCCTGGTGTAATCATAGTCACCGCCGATCACGCCTTTCATTCCTTGACCGAGCTGTACCTCCAAAGAGGGGTATCGGGAACCAAGGCTTACCCGGGTGAAATCACCGGCCACGAACTTCTCCTTGTACATGAACCTTCCACCAAGCACGATCTCCGTGGTGGAGATGCTCGACAAGGTGTCAGGCTCACCGGCATCGTTCAAGCTCACGTAGCTCAAGGATCCGCGCGGCGATAGATCCCGGACCTGGAACATGGCCGAACTGCTCAGGCCCATGAACCACTCCCGTTCCAAGTACACCTGGTACTCGCGCACCATGGTCAGCTTGTTGTTCGGGGTTCGCCTGAATGCGGAGGAGAGGATATTGTCCTGCCGGAAAGCGTTGGTGCTCTGACCCAACTGTTCCACATCCCTCTTGTAATACAGGCCGAGGATCAAGCGTGGGTCTTTGGTGATGAAGCCCTTGCCACCGAGGCTGTATTTGAACTCATGGTCCAGTGTACCATAGGCGAGGTACCCTTCGAATTCCACCCTGCGGCTGAACTTACTGCTCGTTCGAGCGCCCATTCGGAAGCGGTTCCCCTCCACCAGGTTCCAGCTGTAAGTGGTGAAGTAAGGACCAAGCTCCACCATGCCCAAGGGATAGTACCCGGTCACGACCGTATTGACGATGTCGATATAGGTACGGAACCGAGGGATGGTCTTCATGGTGTCCACCATGTGGTAGATCGTGTTCTCCTTGGCGGTAAGCGGAACGTGCCGATTCGTATCCCAGTAATCGGCCCCGAGGCTCAAAGGATCGATGGCCATCACCACTTCCTCAGGGCCCACATAGAATGCTTCATCCAGCAATTCATTGATCACGAATTCCTTGTAGCTGGCCGTTCGTCTTCCATACAGTCCCTGGACCGGGTTCTTGTTCGGTTCTCCGGTATCCTTCAGCACGTTCAGGTCCACCACGAGTTCATCGCGCGTGAGCATCCACACCTCGCTCTCCACCTGATCATACTCCTGCCGCACGCTGAACGCCTCCACGAAGTTCAGGTTGGCCCCTTCAGCGATCCCGGCTTCGATCCGTCGCACGGCATAGGTCGTGTCGTTGATCCACATTTCACCCATGAAGGCGAGCTCCTGAACGCGTTTGGGCTTGAACTCGAGCTTGTAGCACCAATACTTGCCCACGAAAGCACTGTCCGTGAGGTAATAGTCGTAGAACCCCTTACCGCCATCGGCAATAGGACTCACGAAGTTCTTTCCGAAGATCACAAGGAAGTTGTCGTAGATATTCACGTTCTGGTACATGTCGCCCATGAACTGCGACACGCTTTCGTTCTCGATACCGCTCACCTTGGTGCCTTGGATGAATTCCTTACGGGTCTTGGGCTTCTGTCGATAGTACACCTCGGACAGGGTCTCGGTCATGAATATCGGGAGGTAGGGTTTGGCATCCGTACTATCCACGTTCTCGAAGATGAATGCGAAGGGTTTGAAAAGCTTCTTCTGGGTGAACTCCTCCGTGATGTTGTTCAGGTCGAACTCTATCTTGTTGTATGCTTCATAGGAGTATGCAGAAAGCTTCTCACGATTGTTCGTCTCCTTGTGCTGGACAACACGCCGGAGTATGGCGAATGCCGGATTCTCGTCCGGTGGCCGGATGATGACCTCCGCAAGCTCCACGCGGCTCGGTTCAAGGGCGATATCGATCACTTGAACTCTGTCCCTACGAACAGGTACGGTCTTGCTTAGGTACCCTATGGAAGAGGCTCGAATGGAGTCCGTAGCGTAGTAGGTGTCGAAGGCATAATCGCCCTCGATATCCGTGGTCGTTCCGATGCGGCTGTCGATGAATGCGATGTTCACGAAGGGTAGGGTCTCCCCTGTTCGAGCATCGGTGACCTTGCCAGATATGCGGGTGGTCTGGGCGAACCCACCTCCAAGGCCCATCAGGCACACCAGCGTGACCAGCGCACGGTATTTGACCGAACGCGACATCATGACCCGCTGACCGCTGCGTGTTGTGCGGCCTTTGCTGTTCGCATTCGGCGCAGTGTCCGGGCCGATATCATGATCCCCGCCTCGTATAGGAGCATAAGCGGACCGCACACGATCAGCTGGCTCACCACATCAGGTGGGGTAAGGATCGCGGAGATGATCAAAAGGCCCACGAAGGCATGCTTCCGGTAGGTCCGCAGCATCTGCGGCTCCACGATACCGGCCCGGGTGAGGAACATGATCACCAGCGGTAGTTCAAAGATCACCCCCGTCCATAGCGTGACAGAGGTGACCATGGCGATGTAACTATCCAACGCGATCGTGTTCTGCACGGAAGCGCTGACCTGATACGTCCCGAAGAACTGGATGCTCAGTGGCGCCAGCATGAAATACCCGAAACCGACCCCAACGAAGAACAGGACCGAGGCGAAGGCCACCAAACCGCGCAACGAACGTTTTTCCGAACCATGCAGGCCGGGTGCTATGAATCGCCATATCTCCCATAGCACATAGGGGAAGGCCATGATGAAGCCCGCCACGAAGGAGACCATGAGGTGGGTGAAGAACTGCCCGCTCATATTGATGTTCTGCAGGCTAAGAGGAAGCGGCATCGGGCAAAGCGAATCGCCCATGCCTATCCGATGGCCCAATGCACAGAAGGCCCTGTATGTGATGAACGTCGGTTCCTTGGCGCTGAGTATGATGTGGTCGAAGACCAGGTCCTTGGCGATGAAGGCGGCAAGCATACCCACGGCCACAGCAATGGCGGAACGCACCAAGGTCCACCGGAGCTCCTCAAGATGCTCCAGGAACGTCATTTCCGGACCGGACTGGGAATTGGCCAAAACAGGAGCCTCGTGCGGTCAAAGATAGATCGAGGTGGATGGCTTGTAAGGACGAAATACCCCAGTTATCAACGAGTTCCACGAGCGGATCCGCCGGTTGATCGGATCGCCGAAAAAGATGGTCGAATGATCCGCCGATGTAGAGGTCGATTGTACTACCTTAGGGCGTTCTTAAAAGTGCGATCACGCTCAGGTCGCGAACCGTTATGACCAAAGTTGCCGTTTCCTCCCGGGAGGCTCTCGAACAGTTCTTCGGATTCAGTCAGTTCAAGGGTGACCAAGAAGACATCGTCCAAAGCGTATTGGACGGCCGTGACACCTTCGTGATCATGCCCACCGGAGGTGGGAAGAGCCTGTGCTACCAACTGCCCGCCGTGATGATGGAGGGCACCGCGATCGTGGTGAGCCCGCTCATCGCGCTCATGAAGAACCAGGTGGACGCCATCCGGAGCTTCAGTTCGGAGGATGGTATCGCACACTTCCTGAACAGTTCGCTCACCCGGAACGAGGCGTTGCAGGTGAAGAAGGACATCACCGCGGGCCGAACGAAACTCCTCTATGTGGCTCCTGAGTCCTTGACCAAGAAGGAGAACGTGGAGTTCCTTTCGGAGATCAACATCAGTTTCTTCGCCATAGACGAAGCCCATTGCATCAGTGAATGGGGGCACGATTTTCGGCCCGAATACCGACGCCTGCGCACGATCTTCGACGAGATCCAACGGGTGCCCGTCATTGCGCTTACCGCCACCGCGACGGACAAGGTCCAGGAGGACATCCTGAAGAACCTGGACATTTCCGATGCCAATACGTTCAAAGCCTCGTTCAACAGGCCGAACCTGTACTACGAGGTGCGCCCGAAACGTGATGTGAACCGGGAGATCACTCGTTTCGTGAAGTTGCATGAAGGACGCAGCGGCATCATATACTGCCTCAGTCGGAAGAAAGTGGAAGAGGTGGCTGAGACCCTTTCGGTGAACGGGATCAAGGCTCTACCCTACCATGCGGGCATGGACGCCAATCAGCGTGCCTCGCACCAGGACAAGTTCCTGATGGAAGAGGTGGATGTGATCGTGGCCACCATTGCATTCGGGATGGGGATCGACAAGCCGGACGTACGTTTCGTGATCCACCACGACATACCAAAGAGCCTTGAGAGCTACTACCAGGAAACCGGAAGGGGCGGGCGCGATGGTGGCGAAGGCCGATGCGTGGCCTTCTACAGTTACAAGGACATCGAAAAGCTCGAAAAATTCCTGCAGGGCAAACCCGTTGCCGAACAGGAGATCGGAAAGCAACTGCTCCAGGACACAGTGGGCTATGCGGAAACGAGCATGTGCCGTCGGAAATACCTCCTACATTATTTCGGGGAGGAGATGGAGGGGAATACCTGTGGCAGTTGCGACAACTGTCTCCACCCGCAGGAATCCTTTGAGGCGAAGGATGACCTCTTGTTGATGTTGGATGCGGTGGTGGAAAGCAAGCAACGTCATCGTGCCAAGTACATCTGCGATCTTCTCACCGGTACCGAGACCTCGGAGATCAAGACCTACAAAGGGGGGAAGCTGAAGATCTATGGCAAGGGCTCGGACAAGGATGACCGCCACTGGATGGCCTTGTTCCGCCAAGCGCTTGTGCATGGTTTCCTCCACAAGGACATTGAGACCTATGGGAACCTGAGCCTGACAGAACAAGGCAAGAAGTTCCGAAAGAAGCCTTGGGCGGTGACCTTCGTGAAGGAACGTGACTATGGCGCGGAAGAGGCTGCTGAAGAGGCCGGTGGTGGAGGGCGCGGAGCCTCGGACGAACGACTGATGAAGATGCTGCGGGACTTGCGCCAGCAGATCGCCCGGAAGCAGAAATTACCGCCATACGTGCTCTTCCAAGAGCCTTCCTTGGAGGAAATGACGATGCGCTACCCAAGGACCATTGCCGAACTCACCCAGATCTCCGGTGTCGGTCCCGGCAAGGCACAGAAGTATGGAAAGCCCTTTGTCGACCTTATCGCGGCCTATGTGGAGGAGCACAACATCGAGCGCATGGAAGATGTCGTGGTCCGTTCCGTGGTGAACAAGAGCGGCAATAAGGTGCATATCATCCAGAACATCGATAAGCGCCTACCACTGGACGCGATCGCCCGGGGCAAAGGTCTTACGATGGACACGTTGCTCACCGAATTGGAGAGCATTGTGACCAGCGGGACGAAGCTGGACATCAATTACCATATCAACGAAGTCCTGGAGTCGGACTCGCAGGACGAGCTCATGGACTATTTCCGTGAGAGCGAGACGGATGATATCGAAACCGCCTTGCAGGAATTCGACAACGCATACAGCGAAGAAGAACTCCGGCTCATCCGACTGAAGTTCATGAGTGAAGTGGCCAACTGACCCGGGCGAACACGGATGTGCGAATGGGCCCACTGAAATTTCCGCACCATGGGACCGAATGAGTTGAGCTTGGTCGGGAAACACGTGATGAAGCTGCTCGTGGAGCGGCGTTTCGATGAGCTTGAAAAGGCCAGCAACGGTGTACGACTCACAGCCGCCGAGATGGAGGACATGTTATCCGACCTGAGCGCACCTTTGACCATGCCACCCGAACAGAATTGGAAAGCACTGAATGTGCAGGCCGTTCGCAATTGGCCCGGGGCCTTTCATGTGAGCATGGACCTGTACACCACACGTGGCAAGAGCGACCTCACCGTGGAACTGACATTGCATTCCCGCAATGGGAAACCCGTCATCGAGGTGGACGATATCCAGGTCCGCTGATGCCGGTCCGAAGTTCGCAAAGCGCTCCCCAGGCCATCATTCCCGCTCCGATCACCAAGGCATCCTCATCGATGTCGAATTCCGGGCGATGCAGGCCGGAAGTGGTACCGGCCTTGTCAGGATTCCCTGTTCCCAAGCGTATGAATGTTCCTGGCATGACATGGGTGTAATAGGCGAAATCCTCGGCACCCATTCGAAGTTCCATATCCTCCACGTTCTCCTCTCCCACCCATTCCACGGCCGCCGCGCGCACCCGTTCCGTCAGATCGGGATCGCACACCACGGCAGGCGACCCTTTCACGATCTCGAACACAGCGTCTCCGCCGAGCGACCGCGCCAGACCGGTTGCCATTTCGGGCAACAGCATGTGCAGGTCAGCGCGCCAAGGTTCATCGAAGGTCCTCAGGGTCCCTTCGATCCTCACCTCGTCCGGAATGATGTTCGTTGCACCGTTCGCGATCACTTTACCAAAGGACATCACCATGGGGCGGCCCGGCTTGTTCCGACGGCTGACGACCTGTTGAAGTGCAGTCAACAAGTGAGCGGCAATGACGACAGGATCCACCAACAGGTGTGGCGAACCCGCATGCCCACCCCTGCCTTTCACGGTGATATAGAGTTCATCGGCCGCTGCCATGAAGGGACCTGAACGGAAGCCGAGCTTACCCACGGGCAATTCAGGTGTGACATGCTGACCGATCATGCCGGTAGGCTTCGGGTCATTGAACACCCCTTCCTTGATCAGGAGCGACGCCCCACCGGGCTCTTTCTCTTCTCCCGGTTGGAACACCAACATCACCGTTCCGGACCATTCATCGCGCAAGCGGTGCAAGGCCAGACCCGCACCCAGGACCATGGCGGTATGTGCGTCATGCCCACAAGCGTGCATCACACCCGCATGGCGCGAGCAATAGGCCTCTTTGCCGGTTTCCAAAATGGGAAGCGCATCGAGGTCAGCACGTAGGGCGATACATCCATTGGTTCCGTTCCGGGAACCACGGACCAATGCGATAGCGCCCGTACCGGGCAAATCGGGACCGAGCCGCCCCACACCAGCGCGGAATTCAATACCCTCGGCCCGTAAGACCCCTGTCACATAGTCCACCGTATCCATCTCCTGGAAGGACAATTCCGGGTACTGATGCAAGTGTCTGCGCCACCTCACAAGGTCCGGCTTCAGGGCTTCGATGGCCTCTCGGAGGGTATCCTTCATTTACCGAAGATGAGCTTGAGGGCCACGAGCAAGGTGATCCCTCCGAAGATCTTTCGGACCGTTAGGGTAGGCAGGGCCAGGGACCATTTGCTCCCAAGATATCCTCCCACCACAAAGGCAAGGGCGATCACCAGGACCACTTTTGGGTCGATGGCACCAGCGCGGTAATAATTGCGCGCTGCAAGGAACACAACGGGGAACATCAGTACGGCCAAACTGGTCCCTTGGGCCTGATGCTGGGTATACCCGAGCAAGAGCACCAGGGCCGGCACCATGATTATACCACCGCCCACACCCACGAAGCCGCTAAGCACGCCGGCTGCCAATCCGACCAAAAGCAAGAGGATCAATGTCTGCATGGTTCCGATGCTTAGATGTCCAAGCTCAAGGAGAAGTGGAAGACGCTCGGAAGCACCACGCCATCATCCACACCCCAAGCCCAATCGGCACGAACGAAATACCCGAGAAGGCGGGTGCGCAGCCCGAATCCATATGAGGCGAGGATCGGCTCACGCTTGTTCACGAGCGTGATCGTCAAAGGATTCCGTTGGATCACCACTTGGTTGAAGGAGTTGTCCTCCGAATAGGGATCGGTCCCCGTCCAAGCGGTACCGATATCGGCGAAGCCGATCACCTGGAAGTTGTGCAGGAAATCCGAACGGATGGGTCGGTTCACCAAGGTCTTGATGACCGGGATCCGCAACTCGGTGTTCAGGACCCCGAAACTGGTCCCGTTCCTTGCGTTGTAATAGAATCCGCGCATCGGAACCGCCATGGATTGGTAGAAATAGTTCTGCGAAAAGTCGATCGGAATGCTGTTGTCCACCTTGGCGGAAAGCCAATTGTCCACGCCTCCCAGGAAATACGCGATCTTCCGGCTGCCCAGCGAGCTGCTGCCCGCCATCCGTGCCACCCACATGATGTCGCGATAGACCCGCATCGAATGACGAAGGTCCAGTCCCACGACCTGCATATCGCTCCTATCCTCCGGCTGCTGGTAATACTCCGCGAAAAGCTTCAACTTCCAACCGGTCCATAGGTTCAACCCACGAGGCATGGAGCTATCGTATACGTACTCCAGCTTCGCCCCACCCATATGGTCGTACTCGTTCGGGGCACGCAGACTGAGCGGGTCGATGCTCTGCAGCACATACCGGTCGTTCCGGTACATGACCGACGCACGCAAGCTCGTGAGCTCATTGAACGGATAACTGACCTGATAGCGGACGTTGTGCGTCACGACCTTCACCACACCGAAGTTGTTGAAGCCTTGATAGGCTTGGCGCTGGAACGATATCCGTTTGTCCAAGCGATGCTTGAGGTTCTCGTATGCGAGCAGGTAATCGTTGTTGTTGAGGTTCAAGGCCAAGCGGAATCCTCCTACGATCCGATGATCCTCGAAGAGGTCCATGATCCCCATCCGCGTCAACGCACTGATACCGGGATTGAGCGACCCCGGCCCGGTGAATGGCTGGTAGAACTGGTTGCTGTAACTGTTGTCGATCTGGGTCACGACACCGTCTATCGCGAAATTCAAGTTGTAATTGCGCTGGTCCGGATAGGTGAACGGCGCAACGACCGTTGTATCGTTGGCAGCCGCCTTCTGTGGAACACCGGCCACGTCCGGTCGCGTCCTTCGAGCGGGTTCAGGGGCCCCGGCCATTTCATCCAGGAACAGATAGTTCCTGATATCGACCGCATCCTTCCCCGTGGGTCGCGGGAATTGTGGAGGCACCTTTACCACCGGGCTCATATCGTTGGACATGGAGGACGGATTCTCCGCATCCCGCTGACCGGGTTCCTCACCGGACAGCGAGGTGGCCCCGGTCGTGCGTGGGTCATGCGTCCTGCCGGAAAAGAATTGATAGCGGCCATCCTTGTACTGGAGTTGGGTGAACCTGCCGTACTTCGGGTACACGTCCTGTTCAAGTATGGATCGCTTCAGGTCGGTCCGACGTTCCTCCACCGTGAAATAGCGGTAATGTACCGTTGTGTCGATGTGGCTCACGGCGCTGTCATACCGCACCAGGAAACGGTTACGGATGCCGTCGACATCGCTGAGGAACACATAGTTCACGCTATCGAAACCGGCGGGCTCCACCTCGTTGACCCCGGGCGTGTTCGTAAGCCGTGTGAGCACCGGGGACCGGGAAGCAACATCGAACAGGAAGATGTCCTTGCTCCCGTTCACCAGCGCCACATCGGCGTTTCCACGAAGCGTATCGCTTTGTCTGTCGCTGCTGAAGATGATACGGCTGTCATCGTCAACGAAACTCGGGTCCAGATCATCGTACTGATCATCGGTGAGCTGCTCTTGGCGGTTCCCGATAACGTGGTAGTAGTACAGATCGGTCCGCCCTTCCCGCACAGCGCTGAACACCATGTTCCTACCGTCATCACTATAGTCCATGCTCAGGATCTTGTCGAGCATGAAGACCGGTTTCTCCGTGGTCTTCCTGTCATCCAAGGTGTAGGTCCGCAGGAACAACTCCCCTTTTCGCTCGAGGGCGTATGTCAAGGCTTGGCTGGACGGGTGCCATGCGATGATGGGATAACTGCGATCCACGATCCGATCCAGCTTCTTCTCCCCTTTCACGATACGTCGGAGCTTCTTCGTTGCGGGTTCGTAGATCCAGATCTTGTACTGCCCCAGCTCATTGCTCACCCATGCCAGGTAACGCCCGTTCGGGCTCTGTTTGAATTCACTGTACGTCCGCGTGCGTTTGGTCTTGATGGGCAGGGGTTCCATCGCGATCTCCTTGCGTTGCCGATCCTCTTCCGCGAAGCGTCCCTTGTAATAGGACAGGCACTCTTGGCTAAGGGTCTTCAACGAAACACCCAACACGAAGAGGAATCCGCTTTCGGGGTTCCGGCTAACACGGGTCATGTACAGGATGTTCGGGATCACCCCGGGGCCGTAAACATCCGCGACGTACTTCCAGATCATGTGGCCGGCGTACTTGGCCTCTTCCCCTTCCAGGCGATTGAACTTGTCGTACCTACCGCTCAGCACACCATCACGGATACGGTTATTGAGCTCAGCATCCCATGGCTGGGAGTGGTAGGACATGATCCCATCGGTGTACCAGCCCGGCAAGCTCATGAAGGTGGAGCTTTTGAGCATATCCCGCCAGTTGCCCCCGAACATCATCTGGTCGATGATCACATGCGCGATACCTGAACGGATCTGTCGGTCGAGCAACGTGTGGTCACCCTCGTAGTACACGAATATCTTGGTGCCCACGATGCGGGTAAGACCACCGATGTTGCTCCCTCCTTCGCCGCCGTCAATTCCGATATTGCTTTGCCGAAAGTCGGTGAGCGAATTGTAAACGATGAATTGGAGACGCTCATCCAAGGCGAAATCGAACTGCTTTTCTAGGTCCTTCAAGTGCAGCGCGGCGGCTTGTGCGGTATACCGCGCCAGATCGCGTCCTTCCTTGTAGAAGAAGACCTCCATGTCCTGGAACCGATACTGCTGCCATAGGAATTCCTGGTACTGTACCCGATTCTTCCCGTATTCCTGCTGCGACCCCGAGTAGAACTGCGCATTCGCCGAAAGGGCCACAAGACAACCTATCAGGGCAGCGATGGAACGCATCGGACGGAGCAGAGGGAGCAAGGGCACTCGATGAAGATAGCTACTTTGGGTGGCCCGAAAGCGACCACACAGGTGCGAATTTCGGGCTTTTCCCGCCATGCTCAGGATCGCAAAGTTCACGTTCAACCCATTTCAAGAGAACACCTTCGTAGTGCACAACGGCAAAGAGGCCATCCTCATCGATCCCGGCTGCTGGAACGCTGCTGAGGAGAACGAGTTGGAAACCTACTTGAACGAGAACGCATTGGAGCCCGTCCGTCTTGTGTTGACCCACGCGCACATCGACCATATTCTGGGTTGTGCTTGGACGCACAAGCAGTATGGCCTGCTACCCGAATTGCACAAGGACGACATCCCAACGCTCAAGAGCGGAGAGCGCACATCGAGCATGTACGGGATACCCTATGACGTCGCCCCGGACCCGATGTCGTTCATCAAGGAAGGGGATACCATCCGCTTGGGCAACGACGAGATGAAGGTGCTCTTCGTCCCAGGCCATGCCCCCGGGCACATCGCGTTGTACTGCAAGGCGCAGGACTTCGTGATCTGTGGCGACGTGCTGTTCATGAACAGCATCGGGCGAACGGACCTGCCAGGGGGTGACACCGACACACTGCTGAGGAGCATCCACGAGCAATTGCTTCCCCTCGGCGACGCGGTGAAGGTGTATTGCGGCCACGGCCCTGATACGACCATCGGCCAAGAGCGAAAGAGCAATCCCTTCCTACGATAGGCTCAGTTGTGGTAGCCGTCCTGCTTGTACTGCTTCTCCAGCCCGTTGTGCTTGATCGGGGGCGGACACTTGAATCCTTTCCGGGCCCGTAGGAACATGAAGCGAACACTGAGGATCAGCGGCCTGTAGCGACTGCTGAACCATTGCAGTTGACCCAAGCCTTGATCCTCGGGCACGATGCTGAAGATCGGTGTCTCCATCGCAGGGATGAGCAGCAGGTTCCCTGTGAGCTTGAAGCCATATCCCACTTTGAAGTGCAGTTGTCCGATCAGGTCCGGGGGGAAGTCCTGTTGGATCACGATCGGCTGTCCACCTTGTGCGATATCATTGCTGATACGATAGTCCGCATTTGCACCGAGGCTCAACTGCACGAATTGATAATCGCGTGTTTGGATGAATTTGTTCGCGTTCACCTGCAACGTGACGAATCGCTCCGCGAAGGTGCCCTCACCGGCGTACGAACCGGTGGAATCACCGCGCACCAGCACACTTTCATAGGCTTCGGACCCACGTAGGTTCTTATAGGCCAAGCCGACATCCCA
Organism: Flavobacteriales bacterium; assembly: GCA_020437805.1. GTDB lineage: Bacteria > Bacteroidota > Bacteroidia > Flavobacteriales_F > PHOS-HE28 > PHOS-HE28. Next base: position 21,648 of record JAGQVV010000130.1, on the reverse strand, counting down.
ATAGTCCAGGATCACGGGATCACGGGTGGTATAGTAGTATCCCGCTTCCAGATGGATGCCAAGACGGCCATCGGGGTCGTAGGTCGATGTGTAGACCGTGTCCTCGTTCCGAAGGACCTCTTCTTCCGAGTTCTTCCCACGCGGCAACGTGAAGGTCGCTCCGGGTGATACATAGAAACCACCTCTTCTCGCCTGCCCTTCCAGCGGTATGATGTCCGGGCGCTTCCGTTGCATCAATCGTTGCGACCAGCCCGGTAGGCTAGTGGAGACCAGTATCAATAGCAGCAGCGCACGCATCACCGGACCGAATGTCGGGTCGGTACCACTACCGGTTCGCACTCGTTCCTCAGAAAGTGTGAACGGCGCGCTGTGGATCAGCGATGCACCATCACTCGGTGGCTCAGTATTTCTTGGCCGACCTCGAAACGGATCGTATACACTCCTGAGGTCAGTGTTCGCATGTCCAACTGCCATCCATTGATCCCATGGCCAACGACCTCGGCGTGCACTTCCTCGCCCAGCATATCGAACATGGAGATACGGGCGGTTCCACTCCAATTGCCATCATACTGGATCACCATGAGATCCCTCGCAGGGTTCGGGAACACACGCAACTGGTGGGAGGACCTATCCGATACTGCATTCGTGATCTCACACGAGCCCGCACTTGTGGTCGGGTAGTATTTGACATTCTCGACGCTCATGCAATGCAAGCCCAACCCGTATCCCGAAACATTGATCCATGGCTCCATGAACAGCCCGGCCGTACAACCGATGCCCTCGATCCATTGATAGCCCTCACCCTGGATCACGATCCGTCCATCCTCTCCGATCGGGCCTTCACCCCGCATTTGCACCTCCACCTGCTCCATGTTCCATAGCAACCAAACACTCAGGGTGGTATCCACGCCCGCTGGGATGGTGAAGTCGTAGAGAAGAAACTCTTCGGAGAGACCGTGCGGGACCACAAGCACCCTACCTTCTTCGTCACGGATCGCCGCAGTGTAATTCCCGATGTAGTCGAATACCTGTGCATAGCCCGACCCGTTGATCAGGGTATCGGTCCCAACCATGTAGTACGAGTAGTAGTCTCGCCCATAGTAGGTCGGTGGCCAATCGCCAGTTGACCAATGATCGACCCACTGGGTCCAGACCGCGTTCTGGGTAGGGAAAGGGAAATTGAACTGCGCGTAGGATGAAAGCCCAGCGAAGAGGATCGGGACAAGGAAGGGAACCCGCATGAACGAAGGTATGCACGAAGGATAGCAAATCAGTTGGTCACCCCAACAAATCCAACACCTTCCGCTCCACCTCATCACTTTCCCAAAGCTCCTCGATCCCCGGCATCGCCAACACCTCCTCCATGATCCGGTCGTGGCGCAGGCCCTCGTTCCAGGCATCCACGTAGGGGATGTCGCTGAACTTCACTTGGCTGTATAGCGGCAACCATTTATCAGGATGGCGTTGCTGGATCCGGCCTTCGATCTTCTTGCGCAGGATGAAACGCGGATCAGCGACCAGGTCCCGCATCTCCACGAAGTTGCGCAGGCTCAGGTCAGCAATGGCATTCCCGTTGGGCTTGCGGGCCTTGTTGTAAGCATCGAGCACGGTGCCCCAGTTGTCGTCACCAAGCTCGTTCAGCAGGTCGTTCAGCACCTTGCAGTCCTCGAAGCCAGCGTTCATCCCTTCGCCGTAGAAGGGCACGATGGCATGCGCGGAATCGCCCACCAAAGCCACCTTGTCCTTGTGCACCCAAGGGCTGCAGCGCACGATCACCAGACTGCTCTGGTGGTTCCTGAAGTACTGTTCCTTCAGGTCCGGGAGCATCGGGATCGCATCGGCGAAATGCTCCTCGAAGAAGCGCATCAGGTCCTTTTCATCCTTGATGCGACCGAAGGAGAATTCGCCGCTGTTCGGCATGAACAAGGTGCCGGTAAAGCCCCCATCGAGGTTCGCCAATCCCATCATCATGAAGTAGCGGCGGGGCCAGATGTGCAAGCACTGCGGGTCCATGCGCGGCGTGCCGTCGGCATTCGGAGGGAACGCTATCTCCTTGTAGTCATGCTCGATATACTCCTGACTGAAATTGAAACGCCCCTTCATCATCTCCTGCCTCACCGCGCTAAAGGCACCATCCGTGCCGAGAACAAGGTCCGCGGGTACGGCGATGTTGTCTCCTTCGACCTCATCATGGAAGGTGCATGTCGCGGTGTCCAGGTTCACATCCACGCACCTGTGATCGAAGTGCATGGTGACGTTGGGTAGTTTCTTCGCCTCCGTAAGCAGGCGGCAGTTCAATTCGCCGCGGCTCACTGAATGGATCGCCTTGTTGTCAATGCTGTACGGCACACGGTTCAACTGCCCTTTCGGATCGTGCATCATCCGCGCGAATACCGGAACTGTGATCTCCTCAACGGCCTTATCCACGCCTGCGGCCTTCAACGCGGTCCAACCACGATGGCTCACCACGAGGTTGATGGAGCGCCCGCCATAGACGTCGTTCTTGCGCGGATCCGCACGGCGTTCGTACAGGTCCACCTTGTGGCCGCGCTTGGCCATGAACACGGCGAGCAGGCCTCCGACCAAGCCTCCACCAACGATCGTGATGTTCTTCATTGGATCACTTCTTTCAGGATCGTACCGAATCGATACACGTCCTCGAAACTGTTGTACAAGGGAACAGGCGCCATGCGGATCACGTTCGGTTCGCGCCAGTCCGCCACTACTCCACGGGCGGAGAGTGCATCAAAAAGCTGTCGGCCTTTGCCGTGCAGGACCACGCTCAACTGGCATCCGCGCTGTGCAGGATCCCGTGGGGTGATGATCTCGAGTCGTGTTCCTGTTGTTGCGGAGAGATCGTCAATGACGTATTCCAGGTAGCCAGTGAGTTGCGCACTCTTCTTCACGAGTGCTTCCATGCCCGCTTCATCGAACAGGTCCAGTGCGGCGCGGTGCGGGGCCATGGCGAAGACCGGCGCATTGCTCAGCTGCCATGCTTCCGCCGTAGGCATCGGTTTGAAGGTGCGCTCCATTTTGAAACGATCCTCCTTGTCATGCCCCCACCACCCGGCGAACATCGGAAGGCCCTTTGCATGGTGCCGTTCGTGGACGAAGATCCCGGCCACGCCACCCGGGCCTGAGTTCATGTATTTGTAACTGCACCAACAAGCGAAGTCCACGTTCCAAGCATGCAGGTCCAAGCGCAGATTGCCTGCAGCGTGCGCCAGATCGAAGCCGACCACCGCGCCGACGGCTTGCCCAGCGAATGTGATCGCAGGCATATCAAAGGCTTGGCCCGTGTAGAAGTTCACTCCACCGAAAAGCACCAATGCCAACTCATCGCCAAGCTCCTCGATCTTCGCGAGAATGTCCTCATTGCGCAGTGTGTGCTCACCTTCACGTGGCGCAAGCTCCACCAAGTGTTCCGCTGGATCGTACCCGTGAAAAGCGATCTGGGAAGACATGGCATACGTATCGCTGGGGAAGGGACGTGCTTCGCACAGGATCTTCACGCGCTTTCCATGCGGGCGATAGAACGACACCATGAGCAAGTGAAGGTTCGACGTGAGCCCACCCATGGCCACCACTTCTGATGGCTTCGCTCCAACGATCCTCGAAAGGCTCTTGCTGAAGATCTCATGGTAGCTCACCCACGGGTTCTTCGCCCGGAAGTGCCCTTCCACACCGTAGTGGGCCCAGTCATCCATTTCCTGCTGCAGAATGGTTGCGACACCTTTGGGTTGCAACCCGAGCGAGTTACCGGTGAAATAGACCGCATCCTTGCCATCGTGCTGTGGAATATGGAAGCGTTCCCGGAAGCCGTGCAGGGGATCCGCAGCATCCAGGGAGCGCGCATGGTCGAGGGAGTTCTTCGGATCGCTCATGGTAGGCGACCAAAAGTAGCGGCTGCGGTCACAACCGGCCACCGATCCATCCGAGCAGCGGGATCAGAAGCACCATTCCGTCCAGCGTGATCGCGAAATACGACTTGGGTCGTCCGGGGTTCACGAACGCGATCACGAACGCTGTCAGGACCATGCCCAGAAGCGGCAACATGAAAATGAGGTCCACCGCGGGTTCTCTCCATCCTTGTTCGATCGGCGAACAGGTGAGGATCACGAACACCAAGTAGTACCATAGCCATGGCAGCAAGAGCAAAATGGCCAACACCTTGGCACCCCGAATACCAAGCAATTGGGGAATGGTCCTCAATCCTGGCCGGTCATACCGAAGGTCACCGATGTCGAACGCGATCGCCAGGGCAAGAAAGAAGCAAAACTGCGTGATCGCGAGGCACACGACCAGCTCGCGGTCGAACCGACCATCAGCGTCTACGAGCCCGCAGGTCACGAAGGTCCACGCCGCCGCCACGAGGAAGGCCTTCACACCCGGTATTTCGCGCAAGCCGACCGCTTTGCCGGAACGACCGATGAGCGGTAGCAAGTAAAGACCCGATACGACCACCACCGCCAAGCTCCACGGGCCAAGCAGCAGTCGCTGACCGAGGGAGAGGCCGATCGCTGCAGCGCAGAACAATAGGACCAGACCCCACATGAACGCTCGATGGCGCCGGAACCAATGAATGTGGGGCGAAGGAATGGGATCAGGTTCCGAGGCCCTTACCAGACGCAGGTAGCCGTAACCCGCGATCGTGATCATTGCGGATGCAAGGATCCCTTTCCAGTTGGTCGGGATGCCCAACTCGCCCAACCACCAACGCTGTGCGGCTGCACCGATCGCCAACAGACCATGGCCATAGAGGAAGACGGAAGTGAGTGAGGCCAACGGACCACGTACCGGGGACGTTCCCGCCGATCCTTCCATGCGGACTATTCGTGGTCCAAATTGGGATTGATCACCAATTGACGCACCGCCAAGCCGACTCCGACACCAACGAAACCTGCGATCAGGGACCGTATAACGCGTTTGGAACGTCCGACACGCGCATAACCCGTGGCGTAGTATTCGTCCCCTTCCATCAACGGGTCCGTGATGGAACCTTTCGTGACATGAACGCGAGGCAATGTCATCAACCCAGCGGTTACCGGCGGTATGAACAAAGCGTTCATTTCCAGGTTCAATCCGATCGTGAGCCCAGCACCCACCGAGAATGCTTCGATCATGGGCCATAACGGCTTGTATCCGGATCTGGCATCCTGCTCTCCTTTGATGAACCACCGCATCTGGTCCGTGGTCAGGTCGTTCCCGAACACGGTGTCATGGAAGTACCAGACCTGCTCCCTACCCAAGCTATCGGTCACGCTGAACACCCCTTCTGTCGGTTCGGAACGCTCGCGTACCGTTCCGTTCTTGCGGGTCTCCAAGTAGCGCACCTCCAATGTGCTCTGCCCGATGACCTTGGCTTGGATCAACTCCCCGTTCATCAATAGGATCCGGTCCTGCGCACATGCCCCGAAGACAATTGGTCCAAAGGCCACGGACAGAAGAAGGGCACGAACGAGCAGGTACATCGGAGGGCGGCCAAAGATAGACCTTGGAGCAGAGCCCTACCATGGCAGGACCTGGTACACGCCGGACCGGCCCGCTCGTTGGCCCACCAGTATATTTGCACGCCTTTGAGAACACAGTTACGATCATGCGCTACATCAGTTACCAAGAACGCCACATAGGCCCCAATGCGGCGGAGACCGCTGAGATGTTGAAGGCAATTGGTGTGGGCAGCCTCGATGAGCTCATCGAGCGTACCATTCCGAAGGGGATCAGATCCCCTAAGGCCCTGGACCTTGGTCCTGCACTGACCGAAAGGCAGCATTTGGAGAACATGAAGACCCTCGGTGCCAAGAACAAGGTGTTCCGGAGCTTCATCGGCATGGGTTACAGCGGGACCGTTCTGCCACCTCCCATTCAACGGAACATCTTTGAGAACCCGGGATGGTATACGGCTTACACCCCATACCAGGCCGAGATCTCCCAAGGCCGACTGGAAGCCTTGTTGAACTTCCAGACGATGGTGAGCGATCTAACAGGACTGCCGATCGCGAACGCATCGTTGTTGGACGAAGCAACGGGATTGGGAGAAGCGATGCACATGCTCCACGCGGCACGTTCCAAGGAACTGGCCGGTGCGAAACGCTTCTTCGTGGACAAGGGGCTATACCCGCAGAACATCGAGGTGTTGCGCACGCGCTGCACACCCATCGGAGTGGAATTGGTGGTCGGTGATGTGAAGGATTTCGCACCCGACGGTACTTTCTTCGGCCTGGCCTTGCAATACCCTTCGGTCGAAGGAAGCGTGGAGGACCATCGTGATCTGGTGAGCAAGGTGAAGGCCGCCGGGGTCAGGGTCGCCGTGTGCGCCGATATCCTTTCACTGGTCCTTCTATCCCCGCCAGGGGAATGGGGTGCCGACGTCTGTGTGGGTAACAGCCAGCGCTTTGGTGTACCCATGGGATATGGAGGCCCGCATGCGGGTTTCTTCGCCACCTCGGACGAGTTCAAACGGATCATTCCTGGTCGCATCATTGGCGTTAGCCAGGACCGTCGTGGCCGCCGCGGTTTGCGCATGGCCCTGCAAACGCGTGAACAGCATATCCGCAGGGACAAGGCGACAAGCAACATCTGCACCGCGCAGGCCCTTTTGGCGGTCATGGCGTCAATGTATGCCGTGTACCACGGCCCGCATGGCCTCAAGCGCATCGCCGAGAACGTGCATGGTCATACCGTGCGAGTTGCCAAGTCCGCCAAGGAGCTGGGATACGGCTTGGTGAACCCCACGTTCTTCGACACGGTGACGCTCTCCTTGGCGAGCGGTACTTCTTTGGAAAAGGTACGAGAGGCCTCCGAAGCCAAGGGCATCAACTTCCGATATACCGGGGACCATGTGAGCATCGCATTGGATGAGACCGTGCGACCCCATGATGTGGAGGACATCATCGATGTGCTCTCCCGAGCATGTGGCGTGGAACACTCCCCTTCCACCAACGGGGCTGCAAGTTCGATCCCCTCCGAAATGCGCCGCAGCTCGGAGATACTGAGCCATCCTGTGTTCAATTCGTTCCATACGGAGCTCGAACTACAGCGATATATTCGACGGTTGGAGAACAAGGATTTCAGTCTGGTGCACGGTATGATCCCTCTTGGCTCGTGCACCATGAAGCTCAATGCGGCAAGTACCCTGCTTCCCTTGGGCTGGCCTGAATGGGCGAACCTGCATCCATTCATTCCTGTTGAACAGGCCGCTGGCTACCAAGCGGTGATCCACGAATTGAGCGATGCATTGGCAAAGGCCACCGGTTTCACGGGCGTTAGCCTGCAACCGAACAGCGGTGCTCAGGGTGAATATGCCGGGTTGTTGACGATCCGCGCCTACCATGAGTCGCGCGGGGACCACGGTCGCACGATCGCGCTTATCCCATCTTCCGCCCACGGCACCAACCCGGCCAGTGCTGTCATGGCCGGCATGCAGGTAGTGGTGGTGAAGGCCGATGAGGAAGGCCATGTGGATGTGGAGGACCTCAAGGCCAAGGCCGAACAATACAAGGAGACACTGAGCTGCCTGATGGTCACGTACCCGAGCACGCATGGTGTGTATGAGGGGGCCATTCGGGAGATCACCTCGACGATCCATGCGAACGGCGGCTTGGTGTACATGGACGGTGCGAACATGAACGCACAGGTCGGCCTCACCAGCCCCGGGGAGATCGGTGCCGATGTATGTCACTTGAACCTGCACAAGACCTTCGCGATACCACACGGTGGTGGAGGCCCGGGCATGGGTCCGATCTGTGTGAATGATAAGCTGAAGCCCTTCCTTCCGGGCCACCCCTTGATCAAGACCGGTGGGGAAAAGGCTGTATCCGCTGTGAGCAGCGCACCTTGGGGAAGCTCACTTATCTTGCTGATCAGCTACGGGTACATCAAAATGTTGGGGGGCGCTGGTCTTACGGATAGCACCAAATACGCGATCCTGAACGCCAATTACCTGCGAGCGAAGCTCGAACCACACTATCCTATCCTGTACACCGGCGACGAAGGCATGGTGGCCCATGAGATGATCCTCGATTGCCGTGGCTTCAAGAAGACCGCTGGTGTGGAGGTGGAGGACATTGCGAAACGATTGATGGATTATGGGTTCCACGCACCTACCGTAAGCTTCCCCGTGGCCGGCACCTTGATGGTGGAACCCACGGAGAGCGAAGCGAAAGTGGAATTGGACCGTTTCGTCGAAGCCATGGTGGGCATACGACAGGAGATCGACGAGATCGTGAATGGCACCGCCGACAAAGCGGACAACGTGTTGAAAATGGCTCCGCACACCAATGAGGAGGTTTGTGCGGACACGTGGAACCATATCTACCGGCGTGAGAAAGCGGCATTCCCGGTGCATGTGAACCGGGACTGGAAATATTGGCCTACCGTGAACCGGGTCGATAGCGCCTACGGGGATCGCAATCTGGTCTGCACATGTCCGCCGATCGAGTCATATGCGGAGGCTGAAGTCTGAACCATGCTTGGATCCCGAACACGTGCGATCATCCTGATCGCTCTGCTATCCGCCACGGCCGACCTGGCCGCTCAGCGCGCCACCGATTGTATCGCCTTCTATGACTTCGAAACCATCGACCAATTCAATGGGTGGGATATCGGTCCGTTCGTGGACGCCCAAACACCCGGAGGTGAGCCGACCGGAGTGATCGTTACCGCATGGGAGCTCGCTGATGCCACCGCAGCCAATGCGAACGGATATTTCCCGGTACCGGATATCCCCATTGGCAACACTTTCGTGCAAGCCAACGACGCGGCGGACCCGTGCAATTGCGGTATGAACGACGTAAAGCTTACCACCCCGTTGTTCGACCTGAGCGACCACGTGGGTATGGCACTGGAGTTCCGAGCGTTCCATGAGGGGACCCTGGGAGGCGGTCCTGCCATTGTGGAGGCGCGCAATGGAAATGACGAGTGGAGTCTGCTCGATACGATCATTCCTCTTCCCGGTGCATGGCAAACGATACGCATGGACCTCTCCGCGTTCGACGGCCTACCGGAGGTGATGATCCGCTTTCGATGGAGCGACGGCGGCGGATGGGCCTCGGGCTTCGCAATGGACGACATGTGCCTTCGTGAACGTTTCGCGAACGATCTGACCGTTTCCAAAGTGCTTCTCGGTGACCCCACGATGCCGGCATTCAACATGTTCGAGCAAACCCTGCCCTACCGTCAACTTCCCGTCGAACAGTTCGGTGGCCTATCGGCGACCATGGAGGTGGTGAACAATGGGACCTCCAGCGCGGAGGTCGATTCGATGGATGTAGACCTTCTATGGAACGGGGCCTTCGCAGAGGGGTTCCGCACAGCCGGCCCAGGCGTCCTCGCGCCCGGCGAACATGCTACGGTCCAGGTCACCCACACGTGGACACCCACAGGGGCTGGGCGGCTTACAGTGGTGGGGAAGATCCCTTCAGACGTTCCGGACGATGATGAAAGCGACAATAATGCTTCCGGTACGATCGAATACACGGCAGCAGGTTGGAGTGCCGGTTACGGTGCCATGAGCGTGGACAATGACCTGGTGGAGCACCGTGCTGGAGGTAGAGGGAACTTCGTTCTGGCCAATCGTATGGAGATCGTCAACGCCGGTTCCACCGCTCAAGGTGCCAGCGTGCTCTTGGCCACTTCCAGCAATGAAGGAGAGGAGATACGCGCGATCCTGATGGACGCCAATTTCTCATTCGTGGACACCTCCGCACGCAGGAGCATCACACAAGAGGACATCGAACGCACGTACAACGGTGAGGCCTTGTACCTGCCATTCAGCATGACGCCGGAACTCCACATAGGTGATCACTTCGTTGGGATCCAACATTTGGAAACAGGTGATGAAGGCAACGTGGAGATCGCGTTGGGCGGTCCGGCCCCGCTGGGAGGAAGTGTCCTCCTTGAAGGGCTTGCTTTCGACCTCACATACCTGACCATTGCACCTTTCGTTCGGCTCCATCTGGCCGATGTGGCTGTCGGGCTCGTGGACCCACAATTCCCGGAGATCGAGATCAGCATGCACCCATCGCCCGCTGACATGCATATCCAGCTGGACCTCAGCGTTCCGGAGAGCGGTATGGTCCAAGTGGAGGTGTGCGCTGCGGACGGTCGGGTAGTGCTTCTCAAGCGCAATTCGGGCTCCAGCGGGAACAGGACCTTACGATTGGACACATCCAACTGGTCTTCAGGATCTTATCACGTCACGGTCCTCAGTGAACGGTGGCACGCGCACGGTTCGTTCATCGTAGCGCACTGATCACCCGTGAACCACCGGCCGGTACCGTTCACCGATCAGGATGCACCGTTCCCTCGCGATCTTCGCGCGGTAACCCGATCATTCGGCACGCAAAGCAGCACCGGACCGGAAAACGAACGTCATACTTCCACTACCTTCGCTCTTTCCCAACACGAACATCAATTCCACGCAATGAGAACAAACTACGCTCCAGTGCTCCTGATGGCCTTGGCCTTGCCGGGTACGCTCTTTTCGCAATGGGTGACCAAGCCGAGTGCTCAGTTCCCGCAGGCCATTCGCGCCACGCAGCCGCACCATCCTCCCCTGGAGGACGGTGCGCGAGACGGTGGTGATATCGTGTGGTCCGAGGATTTCGCCAACGGTCTGGCAGGCAACAACCCATCCGGAGCTTGGACCACGGATGGTGCCAACGGCAACATCTGGAGGTTCAATACCAACGCACCCCGCGGAGCCTATACCCCGACGAACCAGCGGATCCAGTCGACCACGTTCAGCAATGGTTTCGCCAAGTTCGCCTCTGATTCCGCCAATTGCACATGGGCAGGCAACACCCCCACGGCGCTGCCTACCAGTGAATTCACAAGTTGGGAAGGAAGTTTGGTTTCGCCAACGATCGACCTCAGCGCAACACCGTACGTGGAGATCGAGTTCCAACAGCGGTCCCGCTTTTGCTGCGGGGACTCCCCTTTCTTCCTGGAAGTTAGCACCGATGGAGGCAGCACTTGGCCGACCGCGATCTTGACCAACGAAGGTCTGCCCACCAACCAGGACCCGACCTTCACCGAGACCCGTAGATTCAACATCACCCAAGCGATCTCAGGCGATCCCAGCAATGTGAAGATCCGGTTCCGCCATAGCAGCGATGCCGGTACCAGCCATTACTTCTGGCAAGTGGACGACATCAAGATCATCGAGTTGAACTCGACGGATGTGCGTATGACCGGGAGCGGAACCAACTTTTGGGACCTCGCCGCAGCAGCCACGTACGATTCGCTGCCCTATACCGTGTTCCCATACTCGCAGCTGCGCCCGATGGGTTTGAACATGACCGTATTGAACAATGGCTCAGTGGAACTGACCAACCTGACAGCGAACTTCAAGGTGGAGCGCGGTACAGATGTGATCCTTGACCAGGACCAAAACGTGGACGCACTTTCGCCTGGAGAAATCCGGACCATCTTCGTGGACCCGGGCTTCACTCCGCCTGCTGAGGAAGGCACATACGACCTGAGCACCATGATCAGCGCCGATGGCGATCTGACACCGGACGACAACAGCGGCATGGGCAGTTTCAAGGTGCACCCCTCGTATTACGGACGAGATGGAGGAACCGCGACCTCGATCTTCGAAGATGGCGATGGCTCCGGAAGTGAATTCGTGTTGGGCAATATGTTCCATGCCGCCTACGATGACATGTTGTACGCCATAGCTGTCGCATTCAACACAGGTTCTGAAGAAGGCGTGCTGATCAGGGGTCAACTCCTCGATGCGAACCAGAGCGATTTCCCGGTGATCGAGAACACGGATGAGTATTCCATTGAACCCGGCCAAGTGAACGCCGTGGGCGGTTCGAACTTCGTGATCATGGAGTTCAACCCGCCAGTGCAACTGACCGCAGGGATGGATTACATGGCTGCGGTACAGTGCTTCGGCAATGCACGCGTGAGCTCCAACGGCAGTAGCCCGGCCCAAACCTCATTCATCTTCTATGACAATGGTACCGGCCCGACCTGGTTCTACACCACCCAGACGCCGATGGTGCGCATGGTCGTGGGCGATGATATCAACGTTGGACTTACTGACGTCGTGGAGAATGCAGGAACCAGCCTCGGGCAGAACATGCCGAACCCGACCCGCGACCAAACGAACATCGCTTACTCCCTGGACGACGCCGCCAAAGTGAGCTTTGAGGTACGTGACATGAGCGGAAAGCTCGTGATGGCGCAGAACCTGGGAAGCATGCCGGCCGGTCAACACCGGATCCAATTGGATACCCGCACGTTGGGTGAAGGTGTGTATTTCTACACCATGACCGCCGATGAGGTGCGCTTGAGCAAGCGTATGACCGTGATCCGTTGACGAGCATCCGAACGAGATCAATGGGGCGCAAGGGAACTTGCGCCCCATTTCTTTTCCACCCGTTCGTCCCGGGATCCATCATGCCCGTATCTTCACTTCCCTCAACCCTGACCCGATGTTCAGACCCTACACCCTGCTGAGCCTCTTGATCGCACTCGGCACCCAAGCCCAACGTGCGCATATCGAATTGCCGCCTCACCCGACGAACAAGGCGGAAACGGTCATCCCCGGCGGATACCGCGGAACCGCCGGCCAAGCGCGCGGCGTTGCCTTCTACACGGAGACCTTCGACTCCGACCTCAACGGATGGACCGTGCAAACCGATGTCGGTCAAGTGGACTGGCACTGGACGGATACGGGACCCGGCCCAACAAGCTCCACGTACCCGGTGCCTCCCCTGAACACGGAAGGCGGTTGGGCCATTCTCGACGACGACTTCGAAGGTGTCTCCGGCCAATCGTCCAACGCGTCGTTGATCAGCCCGATGATCGATTTGAGCAATACAGGCACACCCTACCTGAAGGTGGAGTTCGACCAATACTTCCAGGAATTCCAGCTGGACACGACGTTCGTCGGGGTGAGCACGGACGGAGGCGCTTCATGGGAGGAGGTGCTAATCAACGAAAATGTCGGGCGCGACGGGCGTCCCAACCCTGAATTGGTGGATGTGGACATTACGGCATTGGTGGCTCCTGACCCCTCCAATGTGATGATCCGCTTTCGCTATGTGGGGACCTGGGATTATGGCTGGCAGGTTGACAACATCGCGATCCGTGAACTGCCAGCGAATGACATGGCCATCCTGCGCGCAAGCAGTAACGCTTTCGACTTCGCGGCCACGGGATTCGAGAACATGGCCTACTCGATCTACCCGCAGACGCAAGTGAACAGTATGACCCCCGATGCTGTGCTCAAGAACAAAGGCTATCTCACCCAGAACAATGTGGTGCTTAGTGTTGAAGTGGAAGGGCCGGTGGGCAGCGAATTGATCACCACCAGCTCATCCTTCCAATTCACACCTACCAGCGAGGGAAGCGTCGATGCGGAAACATTCACCCCGAGTGGGGCTATCGGGGATTACACCATGACCTTCAATGTGGAACAGACCGAGACGGACGAAGTGCCGGAGAACAACATGGTGGTCAACACCTTCAAGGTCTCCGATAATGTATACGGCCACGATGATGGTGCAACGCAATCCGCGATAGGCCCGGGTGTCGACAACGAGAACGACGCGTACGAGGTCGGACACCACTTCATGATGGTCCAGGACAACATGTTGACCGGGATACAGGTGGCCATCCATGAAAGCACCCCGGTGGGTGCTGCGGTGCACGGGGCCTTGTACAACCCGGACAATTCTGCCGGCCAGCACCCCAGCCTGATGGAATTGACCGACGATCACTTCGTCACGGAGGCCGACCTGAACGGTGCCGGGGACGCGAACTTCATCACCATGTTGTTCGATAATCCGATCCCCGTATACGCCAACGAGACCTACCTCGTCATGGCCGGTACTTTCGATGGAAGTGAAGGTCTGCGCTATGCATACAGCGGCAGCAGCGAAGCCCAGATCTCCATCATCCACTATCCGGACCTTCCCGAGGATTTCGAGTTCTACTTGACCCGCACGCCGATGGTACGCATGCTGCTGACCAGCACCGTCGGGACAGAGGACGCACACAACACCTCCGGACCGTCCATCGGGAACCGGCCGAACCCCTTCAGTTCCAGCACTACCATCGACTACACGCTTCCCGCACCAGGTCCGGTACTGTTCTCGGTGACCGATATTACGGGTAAGACCGTCCGTACTGTGGATCTCGGGACACGTCCTGCCGGCCCGGACATGTTCGAGCTCGATGGTAGTGACTTGGCGCCGGGTATCTATACCTGCACCATTCGCTCAGGTGCACAGCTCACCAGCCACAGGATCACAGTGGTACGTTGAGCTCCTTTGTTCCTGTGAAAGGCCCTCTTCGGAGGGCTTTTCCATTTCCGCTCATCCCTTTCCGGTGATGGCCTTACGGACTTGGCGCATCAGGCCACCAGCGAAGATGAACTCGTTGAGTTCCACGTTGTCGCTGTCCAAAAGCTCATCCTTGGTGCCTTTCCACCAAAGTCGGCCCTTATGGATGAACATGATGTTCTCCCCTACCTCCATGACCGAATTCATGTCGTGCGTGATCACTATGGTGGTCGTGTTGTACTCTTCGGTCAACTCCTTGATCAGGTCATCGATCAGGATGCTCGTTTGGGGATCCAGGCCACTGTTGGGCTCATCCACGAAAAGGTACTCCGGGTTCATGGCAATGGCACGGGCGATACCCACACGTTTCTGCATACCTCCGCTGATCTCCGCAGGAAAAAGGTCGTCCTTCTTCAGGATGTTCACACGCTCAAGGCAGGAACGCGCCTTGTCCTCCATCTCGGATCTGGGCATCCGGGCGAACATCTGGAGCGGGAACATCACGTTCTGCAGCACGGTCATGCTATCGAACAAGGCCGATCCTTGGAAGAGCATCCCGATGCGTTGACGGATCTCTCGCTTCTCCTCGGGTCCCATCTCATGGAACGAGCGTCCGTCATACAACACCTGTCCCGTGTCGGGTCTGTGCAAACCAACGATGCATTTGGCCAAGACGCTCTTGCCCGAACCGCTTTTCCCGATGATCTGGTTGATCCGTCCTTTGCGGAATACCGCGTTGATGTCGGAAAGCACCTGCAGATCGCCGAAACGCTTGCTCAAGCCCTTGACCTCGATCATATCAGCAGCATTTGTGTAAGTGCGTAGTTGGCGATCAGGATCACCACATTGCTGTACACTACGGCTTTGGTGCTGCTGATGCCCACCTCACGGGTCCCGCCTTTGGTGTAATACCCTTGATAGGCCGATACCGTAGCGATGATGAACGCGAACACCACGGTCTTGATCAACGCGTAGGTCACATGGAACGGAATGAAGCCGGATTGGATCCCTTGCAGATAATCCGTGGCACTCACGATCCCCGTAGCTGTTCCTGCGATGTAGCCACCGCTGATGCTCAGGAACATGCTCATGATCACCAGGAAGGGGTTGATCATCACGGAGGCCACGATCTTCGGTAGGATCAGGTAGCCTGCCGAATTCACCCCCATGATGTCCAGGGCATCGATCTGTTCGCTTACACGCATCGATCCGATCTCGGCAGCGATGTTCGAGCCCACCTTGCCGGCCAGTATCAGTGCGATGATGGTGGGGCTGAATTCCAGGATCGTGCTCTGCCGCGTGGCGAAGCCCACCACCCATGCCTGTATCAATGGGCTGTCGATGTTGGTCTTGGTCTGGATGGTGATGACGGCTCCCATGAAGAAGGACAGGAGTGCCACGATCCCGACGCTCTTCACCCCCAATAGGTCCATTTCCTCCACTGTCCTTTTCCAATAGAGGGAAAGGCGTTCCGGCCTGCTGAAGGTCTCCTTCAGCAGCAGCAGATAGCGTCCGATGTGCGCAATGATCCCCATGGGCCCGAAGTGCACGAAATTAGGCCTTGGATTACAGGGCGCACTGGCCGATCGTTGTAGTTTCGCACGCGATGATGCGCAACAACCGGGTGCCATCGGCCTCAGGGCGGGCTCTGGGCCTTCTATTGGCGGCATGCCTATTGGCCTCCTGCGCCAGCCAGCCCGCGAAATACAAGCAAGCCAAGGATTGCAAGTGCCCCAAATGGAACCGGGTGGCCGAACCCGCCGGAAATTCGGTGAGGGCGTAGCACCGAGCCCTCGCGAGCCCTAATTTTGCCATGGGCGCCGATCAGTTCGCCCTTCTACCTCTACACTACCGTGGCTTTACCGACCTCCTTCGAACCAGAACGCCTGCGCAAGCATGTACCGGCCGCCGCTTGGCCCGTCATAGCACATTGGCTCCGTCGTAACCCGATACAGGTGCGCGTTGTGCCACCGCGGCATACCAAGCTCGGGGATTACCGCTGCGCCACCAAGACCCAGCCCCACCGTGTGACGGTGAATTCCGATCTGAACAAGTATGCCTTTCTGGTGACCCTGATCCACGAGTTCGCGCACCACAGCGCCTACATGAAACACCGGCGCGCAACAGACCCCCACGGCTGGGCATGGAAGAACGAATACGCCAAATTGATGCGGCCCTTCCTGACCCGTTCAGTGATGCCAGCGGACGTGCTGCAGGCCTTGGAACGGCATCTGACCGATCCGCCCGCGAGCAGTTGCTCCGACAAGGCCTTGATGCGCGTGTTGGGCAAGTACGATAAGGACCCACGCCAAATGCTGGAGGACCTGCCCGACCGGGCCGTGTTCCGGTTCAACGAACGGGTATACGTGAAGGGCCCCCAACTTCGGAAGCGCTTCAAGTGCCATTGCCTCAACAACCGCCGTAATTACATCATCGACCCGCTTGCAGAGGTGCACGTGAACGGACCCATGGTGGTGAACAAGGCCTCCTAAGGGCGCCCAAGAGCAAGCATGAGCAAAGAACATACCTATTGCGTGATCATGGCCGGCGGCGTCGGAAGCCGTTTCTGGCCCATGAGCCGCAGCGTCTACCCGAAGCAATTCCTCGATTTCCTGGGATTGGGGCGCACCTTGCTCCAACAGACCTATGATCGATTCCTGACGATCTGCCCGGCCGAGAACATCCTTGTTGTGACCAATGCACAGTACGCCGCATTGGTCAAGGATCAGCTGCCCAACCTGAAGGACCATCAAGTCCTGGCTGAACCCGCGCGAAGGAATACAGCGCCATGTGTGGCCTATGCCGCCCATGTGATCGCAGCACGCGACCCGAAGGCCCGGATGATCGTGGCACCGAGCGATCATCTCGTGTTGAAGGAGGACGCGTTCCGGGATACAGTGGAGCTGGCCCTGGGGCAGGCTTCCACGAGCGATTGCCTCGTGACGCTCGGGATAATGCCCAATCGGCCGGACACAGGCTATGGTTACATCCAATTCAAGGAAGGGGAGGGAAGTGCCCACCCGCGGGTGAAGAAGGTGAAGACCTTCACTGAAAAGCCGGACCATGAGACCGCGCTGCGATTCCTGGAGAGCGGTGACTTTCTTTGGAACGCTGGCATCTTCATCTGGACCGCCAACAGCATCCTGAAGGCTTTTCGAACATACCTGCCCGAAATGGCTGCACGGTTCCAAGATGGCGAAGGAAGCTACGGCACCCCGAAAGAAGCCGCATTCATCGCAGGCATCTACGATGGTTGTGACAACGTGAGCATCGACTACGGTATCATGGAAAAGGCGGACAACGTCTTCACCGTAGTAAGCGAGTTCGGCTGGAGCGACCTGGGCACTTGGGGCAGCCTGTACGAACACCTCCCACATGACACCGATGGTAATACACGAGTGGGAAAGGCCGTGAAACTGTACGATTGCGCAAGGAACGTCGTGCATGCCCAGGACGACCGGTTGCTCGTGCTCCAAGGCCTGGAGGACTTCATCGTGGTAAGCACCAAGGATGCACTTCTGGTGTGTCGCAAACAGGACGAACAGCAGATCAAGCGTTTCGTGAACGACCTGACGGCCGAACACGGAGATCGCTACGTTTGAACCCCGGAAACACGTTCCAGATGGACCACTTCACGACACAACGACCCAAGAACTGGCTGGTCGAATCGATACTCGTCAGGATCTTCTGTTGCCTTCCCTTCGGTATCGTTGGCATCATCAATGCCGCGAACGTGAACACCAAGTTCGATAGTGGCGACATCGAAGGGGCACGACGAGCCAGCGCAGAGGCCGGCAAGTGGACCAAGATCGGTTTCTGGGTCTCGATCGGATTCTTCGTACTATACATCGGCCTCATGTTCCTAGGCGTTGCGGGTAGCTTGCTCAGTCTAGCGGCTTTCAACTGACCGTGTCCTCGGTCGGTCAAGCCCGCTGAAGTGGCCATTCTTTTGAAGTTGGGGCGCGGAACCGTATCTATGTCATTCGCAACCCCACCCGAACATGACCGAAAGCACTACCGCACGCCCCAAGAACTGGCTCGTAGAATCCATCTTGGTGACCCTGTTCTGTTGTTTGCCCTTGGGCATCGTGGGCATCATCAATGCCGCTAAGGTGAATGGCGCATATGACGGCGGCGATGTGGCCGGGGCGATGAAAGCCAGCGCGGATGCCAAGAAAT
The DNA here is from genome assembly GCA_020437805.1 of Flavobacteriales bacterium. Lineage (GTDB taxonomy): Bacteria > Bacteroidota > Bacteroidia > Flavobacteriales_F > PHOS-HE28 > PHOS-HE28. The sequence goes on along the minus strand of JAGQVV010000130.1, from coordinate 3,169 downwards.
GGACCCGATTGGCCTTCATCATCGGATTGGTCCTGAACATCGTTGGCGCGGTCGCGTACTTCTTCATGATGAAACAGGTCATGGAGTCCGGAATGGATCTCCAGAACATGGAAGGCGGCTATTGATGCCCAGATGGGCAGTGGGCTTGGCTGGCGCTGGTGTGCTTCTATATCTGGTGCACCTGTACTTGCATGACCCGGAACACGGCGGTTTTCTGAGTTGCCCGTTCCGCCTGTTGACCGGCCTTCTTTGCCCAGGGTGTGGTTCGCAACGAGCGGTCCATGATCTTTTGCACCTGCGCCTCGAGGACGCGTTCCGGCACAACGGCCTGCTGGTGGCAAGCATTCCTTTATTGGGTGTGCAGTGGTGCCATTCGTTGGCATTCCCGTACGTAAAGCCCCTGACGGCAAGGAATTGGGTGGTAATGTCGTGGGCTGTTTTGGCCATAGGATGGGGCATCCTCCGAAATCTCCCGTTCGCGGGCCATCTCGGCCATTGAGTTCCCGTACCTTTCGCCCCCTGAAGTAGGCCCGTTCGGGCCAGTTACCGGACACTGTGGCCGAATTCGAACTCATTACGACCTCCGTGGCCTTGGAACGGTGCATGGCCAGCCTCGAGAAGGAGGAGGTCATCGCATTGGATACCGAGGCATCCAGTTTCCATCGCTATAGGGAGAGTGTCTGCCTTATTCAGCTAAGCACACGCTCGGAGACCTTCTTGGTCGACCCCCTCGCGATAATTGACCTTGGGGCCTTGGGCGCCCTCTTGGCCAAGCCGGGAATGGAGGTGGTCATCCACGATGCGGATTACGACCTACGGATACTGGCCAAACATCATGGGATCCGTGTCGAGAACGTGTTCGACACGTTGGTGGCGGCTGAACTCGTGAACGAGCCGGAGATCGGATTGGCCTCACTGCTGGGCAAGTATGAAGGTCTGCGGATCGATAAGAAATTCCAGAAAGCGGATTGGAGCAAGCGCCCGCTGCCCATGGACATGTTGGACTATGCCGCTGGCGACACCTCCCACTTGATCGCCTTGCGGGACATCCTGAAGCAAGAATTGATCGCCAAAGGACGCTGGACCTGGGCGGAAGAGGAATTCGCTCTACTCACCGATGCCCCGTTCAACCTGCCAGCCAATGTGGAAGATCCGTTCCTACGGATGAAAGGTGCCAAGGCCCTGAAACCCGCGCAATTGGCGATCCTCAGGGAAGTGTACGCCTGGCGTGATGCCGTAGCTGAGGGTCAGGACCGAGCGGCCTTCATGGTCCTGGGCAACGATGTACTGCTGTCCCTGGCAACGGACCCACCAGCATCAATGAAGGACCTTGCCGCTCGAAAAGGGGTGAATGAACGATCGCTCGAACGCTATGGGCGCAAGATACTGACGGCAGTGAAGGCTGGACAGGCCGTACCGAAGGACCAATGGCCCCGAGCGGAAAGGCCCAAACGTTGGCCTCGGGACGATGATTACGAGGACCGCTTGAAACGGCTCAAGGCAGCGCGGGATGTGCTGACGGAGCGTTTCCAGCTGCGGCCCGGCATCGTTGCTGCGAACCAGTTGTTGGCCGAGATCGCACGAACTCTGCCGGGAGACCGGGATGCACTCCTTGCCATCCCAGGGATACGCCGCTACCAAGTGGAGCACTTCGGTGATCACTTGCTGAAGGCGTTGTAGGCCATACGTTTTCGTCGGGAACAATTGTCACATTATCACATAGTGATATGACGATACATTTGTACCCGCGATGGAGCAAGACCCTTCCAAAACGTTGTTGAGCGCCCGGATCGGTGCGGAAAAATTGCACCGGGCCAGCGAACTGCTGAGGGCCGTAGCCCATCCGCAGCGCTTGGCCATCGTGGATGCCTTGGGCATTGAGGGCCGCATGTGCAATGCCGAGCTCCAGTCCCTGCTGGAGATCGAACAAGCTCTGCTCAGCCAGCACCTGAACCTGTTGCGCGACAAAGGTCTGCTCGCTTGTGCCAAGGAAGGCAAGTACAGCTATTGGACCATCAAGCATCCCGAATTCATGAAGGTCATAAGCGACCTGGAGAACTGCTGCGATAACCTTTGAAATGGAAACACTCGGCTACATCGGAGCAATCGTCATGGGCCTCACCCTGGGCTTGATCGGTGGTGGTGGGTCCATCCTCACAGTACCCATCCTCGTCTACCTCTTCCACATGGATGCTGTTGCGGCAACGGCCTATTCCTTGTTCATAGTGGGTCTCACCAGCGCCATCGGTTCCGTCAGCCACATGCGACTGGGCAACATCCATTGGCGAACCGCATTGGTCTTCGGTCCACCGAGCATATTGGCGGTGTTCGCCACACGCGCATTCCTGGTCCCCGCATTACCGGACCCGCTGTTCAGCATGGGAGGGGTCGATGTATCCAGGTCGCTCGGCATACTCGTGCTCTTCGCCTTGCTCATGGTGGCTGCCGCATACAGCATGATCCGTAAGCCGAAAGGTGGTGCGCCTTCCAGCGGGGACGAGGTCACCTTCAACTATCCCCTGATCCTGGGGGAAGGCCTGTTGGTGGGCCTGATCACGGGACTTGTTGGTGCCGGCGGAGGCTTCCTGATCATTCCGGCCTTGGTGCTCTTGGCCAAGCTTCCCATGAAGCTGGCGGTCGGCACATCCTTGGTGATCATCGCTACAAAATCCTTGATCGGCTTCACGGGCGACCTGGCCGGTGGGGAAATGATCGATTGGGGCTTTCTGGCCGTGTTCTCCGCCTTGGCCATAGTTGGTATCCTCACCGGGAGTGCAATGAGCAAGCGCATTTCGAATGAGAAACTGAAACCTGCATTCGGATGGTTCGTGCTGGTGATGGGCGTGTACATCATTGGACGCGAGCTTTCCACCATGAGCTAAATTCGTTGAAGCATGCCGAGCCTCAAGGGATCGGCCCAAGACCCTTACCACCATGAAGATCGAACAGATCTATACCGGCTGCCTGGCACAGGGCGCATACTACATCGAAAGTGAAGGAGAGGCGGTCATCATCGACCCCTTGCGTGAGACCGCACCGTACATTGAGAAGGCGGCGCAGCACGGTGCCAGGATCAAGTACGTGCTGGAGACACACTTCCATGCCGATTTCGTGAGCGGCCACTTGGACCTTGCGAAGAAGACCGGCGCCACGATCGTCTACGGCCCGA
>JAGQVV010000129.1 GCA_020437805.1 Flavobacteriales bacterium | reverse complement strand
GCCAGGCCCTGCACGCCGATGCCGATGGGGCGGTGGCGCATGTTGCTGCGGCGCGCCTCGGGGATCGGGTAGTAGTTCTGATCGATCACCCGGTTCAGGTTCCTGGCCAGTTGATAGGTGACCTCGAAGAGCTTGTCGTGATCGAACTTGCCTTTGGTAACGAACTTGGGCAGTGCGATGGAGCCGAGGTTGCACACGGCCACTTCATCAGGACTGGTGTATTCGATGATCTCGGTGCAGAGGTTGCTGCTCTTGATGGTGCCCAGGTTCTGCTGGTTGCTCTTTCCATTGGCGGCGTCCTTGAAGAGGATGTACGGTGTGCCGGTCTCGATCTGGCTTTCGAGGATCTTGAACCAGAGGTCCTGCGCCTTGATGGTGCTGCGGCCCTTGCCTTCGGCCTCGTACTTTTCGTACAGCTCTTCGAACTTGGCACCCCAGGTGTCGGAGAGGCCGGGGCACTCATTGGGGCACATCAGGGTCCACTGTCCGCCTTGCTCCACGCGCTTCATGAAGAGGTCGGGGATCCACATGGCATAGAACAGGTCGCGGGCGCGCATCTCCTCCTTGCCGTGGTTCTTCTTCAGTTCGAGGAAGTCGAACACGTCGGCATGCCAGGGCTCCAGGTACATGGCGAAACTGCCTTTGCGCTTGCCACCGCCTTGGTCCACGTATCGTGCGGTGTCATTGAACACACGCAGCATGGGTACGATGCCGTTGCTGGTGCCATTGGTGCCTTTGATGTAGCTGCCCTTCGCACGCAGGTTGTGGATGCTGAGGCCGATGCCACCGGCGCTCTGGCTGATCTGCGCACACTGCTTCAGGGTGTCGTAGATGCCGTTGATGCTGTCGTCCTTCAACTGCAACAGGAAGCAACTGCTCATTTGCGGCTTCGGTGTACCCGCGTTGAAGAGCGTGGGCGTGGCGTGCGTGTACCAGCCTTCGCTCAACGAATTGTAGGTATCGATCGCGGCATCGAGGTCGGTCTTGTGGATGCCGATCGCCACACGCATGAGCATGTGCTGCGGACGTTCCACCACTTGGCCGTGCAGGCGAAGGAGGTAGCTGCGCTCGAGGGTCTTGAAGCCGAAGTAGTCGTAGTTGAAGTCGCGGTCGTAGATGATCGCACTATCCAATACATCGGAGTTCTTCTGGATGATCTCGTGGACATCATCGGCCAAGAGCGCGGCCCGTTCACCGGTCTTGGGGTCCAAATAGGTGTAGAGGTCGTTCATGCATTCGCTGAAGGACTTCTTGGTGTTCTTGTGCAGGTTGCTCACGGCGATGCGGCTGGCGAGCTGCGCATAGTCCGGGTGCTTCACCGTCATGGTGGCGGCCACCTCGGCCGTGAGGTTGTCAAGGACGGTGGTGGTCACGCCATCGTAGATCCCGTCGATCACCTTCAGGGTGACCTGGGTGGCGTCCACGCTGGGGTGCAAGCCGTAGCAGAGTTTCTTCACTCGGGCGGTGATCTTGTCGAATTTCACTGCCTCCCGGCGACCGTCGCGCTTGATTACATACATGTTCTTCCTTGTCGTTTTGGGTTGGTGTGGACCGTTCCGTTGTCGGCTCCCGCCTCGTTCGTTCCGGTGTTGCTTTTCCTGT
>JAGQVV010000128.1 GCA_020437805.1 Flavobacteriales bacterium | reverse complement strand
GACCGACATGGAAGGAAAGGATCAAAAGGTCCTTGGTCATCGCGGTCGGCATGGCCATACCAGGCATATCGATCGCTGCATTGATGGCCTGGGAGGGCAGCTTTCAACAATTGGCGTACTGGACCATTGAGGCTTCACGGTATTATATCGGTGTGGTACCGATCTCGGTCGCAATGGAGTTGTTCAGCCGGACCTTCACGCAGCTTTTTCTTGAGAACCCCGTTCCATGGCTGCTCGGTGGGGTCGGAGCGGTTCTCCTCCCGTTCGGGAGAACAGCACGTTGGAGGCGTTGGGGTATCGGCCTCTTCGCAGCATTCGCCTTCATGGCGATCATACCGGGATTCCGATTCTTCGGCCATTATTTTCTGCTCACATTCCCGGCCGTGGCACTTTTCGGAGCCCATGCATCATACGTCATCTCCTCCCGATCGATCCCTTTCATCGGAAAGGCGGATCAAGGACTGGCCCTGAGAACACTCGTATTGCTCTCGGTACCGATACTGGCGGGGCATTGGAACTACTATTTCCGCCCGGACCATGTAGGCGTCCTGCGCACCGTGTACCGCACGAACCCTTTCCCCGAGGCCAGGTACGTTGCCGACATGATCAATGCGGAACGACAGGAGGATGACGGTGTCTTCGTGATGGGGTCGGAACCTCAGATATACGTGTACACCGGAACGCGTTCCCCGACTCGGTTCATCAACATGGGGTACCTGGTCCATGAGCACCCAATGGCCGATAGCTTGAGAAGAGAGGCCATGAGCGACGTGGCGAAGGCAGCTCCGAAATATGTCGTCTGGGTCCAACATTTGGGGAGTTGGATGCCTGGCCCCAATGCCGACCAGTCCTTTCTGGAGCGATACTGGAACACCCTCCACGAGGAGTACGACATCGTTGCCTGGTTCGAGCAGGATCCGCCGATGCAGGTCCGGATCATCTCCGGTGAGGCGGCCAAGGACCACCGACCAGCGAGTGAACTCTTCATGTTCCTTGCACGTAGGAAGGACATTCGGGATGCTGGTGCCACGGTCTTGAACGGTGCACCACCTGAAAGGAACTGAAGCACATGGCACAGGACATCCCCCAGCTCGCTCATTTGCCGCTCATCGGAAGTCCGAAGGAGGGTTACATCGCGGTCGCCACCGCGAATGGTAATGTACCGTTCGCGGTGAAGCGGGTCTTCTGGACATTCCGAACGCCCACTTCCGTACAACGCGGTGGCCACGCGCACAAAAGAACACGACAGGTGCTCGTCGCCATGGCCGGCAAGGTCAGCATATCAGCAGAGACATCCGATGGACGCACATTCCATTTCACCCTGGATGACCCGGGAGTGGGGTTGTACCTCCCCGAGCTTTGCTGGCGGACCTTGCGGTTCACCAAGGATGCGGTCCTCATGGTCCTTGCCTCTACCGATTTCGAAAGATCGGATTACATCAATGACCTGGGGGCCTTCCGCAAACTCAACAAGATCCGATGATACACCCGACCGCGATCGTGCAAACCGAACATGTCGGCCCCAACACCCGGATCTGGCAGTTCGTGGTTATCCTGAAAGATGTTCGGATCGGTGATGATTGCAACATCAATGGATTCGTTGGGATCGATGACGATGTGGTGATCGGTGACCACGTCACGATCAAGTCCGGCACGTTCATCGGCAGTGGCGTGCGTGTTCAGGACCACGTTTTCATCGGTCCATATGTCTGTTTCGTCAACGACAGGCACCCCAGGTCACGGGTACCGGCCACGGAAAGACCGATCATCACATTGGAAGAGGGGTGCACGATCGGGGCGCAGGTGATCATCATGGAAGGCATACGGGTGGGCAGATACGCGTTGGTAGGCGCCGGATGCACCCTTACGCGCGATGTCGAGCCATTCGCATTGATGGCAGGCCGACCGGCAAGGCGTGTGGGCTGGGTGGATCGGGCCGGACGACCATTGGAGCGCGATGGTGATCGTTGGATGGATGAGGAAGGAGGTCACTACTCCGTTGTGGACGGTGCGCTTCGCAAATTGGAACCTTGATCACGCCGTTCTTCTCCCCTGAACACATGCATGCGCCCTTGCACGAGGCGCTGAAGGACGCGTTCGAGCGTGTATTGAACAGCAACTGTTTCATTCGCGGAGTGGAAACAGAAGCCTTTGAAAGCGCTTTTGCCGCCTATTGCGGTACCCACCACGCCGTGGGGACGGGCAATGGCCTGGATGCGTTGCACATCGCTTTGCGCACGCTGGGCATCGGCCCCGGCGATGAAGTGATCGTACCGGCGAACACCTATGTGGCCACCGTCCTTGCTGTCGTGCATGCCGGTGCCGATCCCGTGCTTGTGGAACCTGAGGAAGAGAGCTTCAACCTGGATCCCGAGACGTTCGAAGAGGCGATCACACCACGGACGAAGGCGGTCATCCCTGTACATCTCTATGGCCGCCCATGTGCAATGGCCCGCATCATGGACATCGCGGCCAGGCACCACATACTCGTGGTTGAGGACAATGCACAAGCGCACGGTGCGGAGGTCGGTGGAAAACGCACCGGATCCTGGGGACACTTGAACGCGACGAGCTTCTACCCGACGAAGAATCTTGGTGCACTGGGCGATGCCGGAGCACTCACGACGGATTCGATGGAGTACGCTGAGCGTGCGCGCGCATTCTGCAATTATGGGGCCTACCACAAGAATGTCCATGACGAATGCGGTTTCAATTCAAGACTGGATGAGCTGCATGCCGCACTCCTCTCCGTCAAACTCCCCCACCTGGACCGCTGGAATGCGGATCGCGCACGCCTGGCGGAACGGTATGGAGCGGAGTTGAGCGGTGTCGGTGACCTGGTCGTTCCGAAGCTCACAACAGGCGCAGTGCATCACCTTTACGTCGTGCGTACCACCCACCGATCGGCCTTGATCCGATCCCTTGGCGAAGCCGGATGCGCCACCATGGTGCACTACCCCACCCCTCCCCATGCCCAATCAGCCTTTGCGGACAGGGGTTGGACCCCGGATCGATTCCCGATCACGGAACGACTTGCGGAAACATCCCTGAGCCTTCCCCTTTATCCGGGGATGGGAGATCGGCAGGAGCATGTGATAGAGCTGGTAAAGGCATTCTTTGATCGACCCGGGCGATGAACAAGCAAAGAGGACCTCAATGGGTCCCTACTGAAGAGCAGCCCTCCAAGTGACCCCTTCGACCGCGTGGAAACATGGCAAAAGGTCAAAAAGCCCAACGGGAAATATCCCACGGTGTTCAAAGGAACGGTCAAGATCGTCCTGTAAGCCCGGATGCCGTGACGAAGGCGTTCCTGGTGTTGATGGTCCTGGCGGTCCTGGCGATCTATTTCCGTGCTGGCTCGTACGGCTTCACGGCATGGGATGACCCTGGCTACGTCGCGGAGAACGAGGAACTGGCCGCACTCAACGGGCAGCAGGTAAAGGCACAATTCACGCAATACGTGATGGGGAACTACCATCCCATCACCATGCTGAGCTATGCTGCGGAGATACGCCTCTTCGGAAAGGACCCGCATGTCATGCATCGGACCAATATCCTGCTCCATTGCATCAACTGCCTCTTGGTGTTCCTTTTCCTGAGGTCTTTGACAGGTGATCAGCGCCTCGCTGCCTTCGCGGCCTTGCTCTTCGCCGTGCATCCGATGCGTGTGGAAAGCGTTGCATGGATCTCCGGCAGGAAGGACCTGTTGATGCTTCTCTTCAGCCTGATCTGCCTGCTCACCTGGCTCGGATGGATCCGTACCCGAAAGGGTTGGATGTATGCACTCGCTGTGGTCGCCTTCGCGCTTGCGTGCCTGAGCAAGGCCATGGCCGTGGCGATCGCACCCACACTTCTGCTCGTCGATCATTTCACGATCACTTCGAAGAAAGCGAGGAGCAATTGGAAAGGCACCGTCCCGATGTTCCTGATCGCCCTGGCGGTGGGTGTGGTCGCAGTGATGGCGCAATCGGAGATGAAGGCGATGGACCAGGTCGGTACGCAAACGAAGCTCCGGATCATCGGTGCACTGGCGAATCTCCCGATCTATCTGGGGCAGCAGTTCGTACCGGTTGAACTCTCCGCACATTACGGCTATCCCGGCCTGGTGGATGGAAAGCCATCCTTGCTCTACCTCGCATTGGCGATCCTGACGGTCGTGGGAACCTGGTACGTGGTGCGCAAGCGTCCCCCCAGGATCATCATTCTCGCCCTGTTGTTCTTCCTGTTCAACATCATCCTTGTGCTCCAAGCCCTGCCGGTCGGCTACGCACTACGGGCCGATCGCTACACGTACGTGGCAGGCATCGGGTGGGCGATCATGGCGGTCATGCTACTGCGTGAAGTATCGCTTCGCCTGGATGGAGGAAGGACCAGGGGGATCCCGATCCTCGTAGCATCCTATGCCTTGCTGCTCGGGATGGTCGCGTTCCATCGTGTTCCCGTTTGGACCGACGCCTTGAGCGTGTGGAATGACATCCTTGAGCACCGCCCCGACGCCGGGAACATTTACATGAGCCGAGGGCTGACCCTGAGCAAGGCAGGACGCTACGAAGAGGCCCTGGCCGATCTGGATCGTTCCGTGGCATTGCGACCTCCACAGCAGACGATACCGATCTATCACCGGGCGATGCTTCACCTGCGACTGGCGCATTACGAGGAGGCCATCACGGACCTTGAACACATCCTGCGCCTTGGGGAACGGCCACCGGGCGTCGTTCCGAACATGGTGTACGCCAAAATGAAGGCCGGACGTTGTGATGAGGTCATTGATGACGTGGATACCTATCTGGACCAGGTGCAAGGGACCGTGGACCTTCTGAACCTGCGTGCGTGGTGCCTGTTGAAGAAAGGCCGGGGCCAGGAAGCTGCGCACGACAT
>JAGQVV010000127.1 GCA_020437805.1 Flavobacteriales bacterium | reverse complement strand
ATGAAAGGGACCGCAGTGTTAACACTGCGGTCCCTTTCGTTAATGGAAGCATAAAGTTCAGCGAACAAGGCAGTAAGAACACCGCTGGACATTTGTCGCAGAAATCTGAAACAACCCTTGATCGATGACACTGCTTCGACACTTCAACATCAATTTTCTGGTCGGCACCTTGGCGTTGACCATCGCTGTTGCTCCCTTGACCTCTTGCAAGAAGAAAGAAGGATGCACTGACCCTAGCGCTACGAACTACGACCCGGATGCGGACAAGGATTGCTGCTGCGAATTCGCAACCCCGGAAAGCGAGCCTACTCAGACCATCAATGGTGAGACCTATTATGTCCTCAACGGAAACGTGAGCAGCAGTCGTTCGCTCGTTGCAAACCGTCGGTACTTGATCTCAGGCGGTCTGTTCGTTGCCTCCGGTGCCACGTTGACCATCGAGGAAGGCACCAGGATCTATGCTGCCGATGATGGGACGACACCTTTTCTCAGCATCCAACGCGGTGGACGGATCAATGCCGTGGGCACGGCCAGCGCCCCGATCGTATTCACCACCATCAAGACCGTCACCGGCAATCCGGACCGTGGCGACTGGGGTGGGATCGTGATCAATGGTTACGGCCGTATCAACATCTGTAGCACCGACGACTGCACTGCCGAAGGCGAGGGCGGAAGTGGCACCTACGGCGGCACGAACGATGCGGATGATTCCGGCGTAATGAAGTATGTACGCGTGGAGTACGCCGGCAAGATCCTAGGTACCGACAACGAACTGAACGGATTCTCCTTCAATGGTGTCGGCAGCGGCACGGTACTGGAGCACCTCCAAGCCTACAAGGGCAGCGACGACGGTTTCGAATTCTTCGGGGGAACGGTGAACCTGAAGTGGGCCGTATCCACGGGCAACAGCGACGACAGCTTCGATTGGACGCACGGATGGCGCGGGAAAGGACAGTTCTGGGTGGTGCAACAAGATGCCGCCACCTGCGACAATGGCTTCGAGTGCGATAACTGGGAGACGGACTACAACGTGACCCCGACCAGCGACCCGATGATCAGCAACTTCACCTTGGTTGGTGCTAATGATGGTTCTGCGGCCAGCGGAATGCGCCTGCGTCATGGAACCAAGGGGCGGTTGTGGAACGGCCTGGTTACCGGCTTCGACAAAGGAGTCCGTGTTGGAAGCGAGTGTGATGCGTATGTCGCTGACGGTACCCTCTTCGTGAAGAACAGCAATGTGTTCAACAACGGCGCGAACTGGGACAATGCCGGACAGATCGAGACCGAAATGAGCTACGGCAACCTGACCGATGCCGTTTCCCTGAGTGGCTACGTGGGTACCGAGGCTTCCGGCGCTGTGGATCCCTCCACGGTGGACAGCTGGTTCTCCAGCGTGAACTTCAAAGGCGCTGTGGAAGCAGGTAACGATTGGACCGCGAACTGGACGGTTGGCCTGTGATCGGTCCGAACTACTGAGCTCGGTACATCGCAATTCCCGCTCGGTACGTGTGAAAGGCTCCTTCGGGAGCCTTTCACCATTATTGACCCATGACACCCCGAACAGCCCATAGCACCACGCCATACCGCGCCGCCTTTCCCATGAACATCAATAACGCACAGGGAACGAAGCGTACCCGAATGACGCCAAGGGCCATCGCGATCGGATCACCGATAACAGGCAACCAACAAGCAAGTGCACCCCATGCCCCATAGCGTTCAACGAAGTTCCTCCATCGTTCAGCCTTTCCGGCATCAACACGGAGCCACCTCATGACCACTCCTTCCGGGACCCACCGGCCGATCGTATAATTGACCAGCCCGCCAAGGGTATTTCCTACGGACGCCACCCACCACAACTCCACCCCGGACCATGTGCCCACCGCCATGGCCGCCAGTACCGCCTCGGAACTGAAGGGCAGGATCGTGGCCGCCAGGAAACTGGCCAAGAACAGCCCCACAAGCCCGGCTTCCGCCCATGCGGGTCCCAATTCCATGCGGGCAAGATAGGTGGGACAAGGAACGGCATGTACTTTGGTAGCCCTATATCATGCGAGCGCTTTTGACCTCCATCCTACTTGCCCTGCTGATCACAGCGCAGGCCCAGACCAACCGGATCGAACCCGGGCGCCAATTGAGCACCCTTTCGGGTGGTCTTCAGGTCGGCATTCCGGTAGGCGAGTTCAATACCACTTGGGGTAGAACGTTGTACGGTCTTTCCGGGAATATCGCGTTCCCGATGCGTCGCTTGCCCATCCATTTCGGCTACGACTTCGGCTGGGCCCGGATGGGTGGTGAGGAGCAACAGTCCCCGAGCAGCGGTGGGATCTTCGGTGGTACCACCGGTTTGAAGGTGGAAGTGAACAGCAATGTATACGACCATCTCGGGCTCTTACGGATCGACCCTTCCCACGGAAAGGTCCACCCCTATGGGGACTTCCTCATCGGCGTACGGCATTTCTCAACACGATCGGTAGCGCATACTGCGGACGAGAACACGGCCGACGAAAAGACCAGTGATGTGGTGAGCAGCATGGGATGGGCGGCCGGTGTGAACCTGACCATCAGCAAGAACTTCTTCGCCGACCTGCGTGTGGAACGGCTGTACACGGGCCGCGTCAGTTATGTGGACGTCTCTTCCATCGCCATCGCACCCGATGGCACCGTTACCTATGAAAAGCTCACGAGCAACGTGGATGTGGTGAACATCCAACTCGGGGTGGGCTTCCGGTTCTGAGCAGTGATATGTACCCGTGGGGCTGTTGGTAACCTTTGCGTAACGCCCACGATCACGCCCTTGGATCGCCCTTATTTGGCCGTAAACTTGCCCCATGAACGTGGGCCAAAACCCGCTACACCCCACATTGGACGGGCCAAAACGTATCAAGAGCGCACTGTTGTCCGTATTCCACAAGGATGGTCTGGAACCCCTTGTTCGTGAATTGGACAAGTTGGGTGTGCACCTCTATTCCACGGGAGGAACACAGGAATTCATCGAGAAGCTCGGGATCCCGGTGACCCCGGTGGAGGACCTCACATCCTATCCCAGCATACTCGGTGGTCGTGTGAAAACACTGCACCCGAAGGTCTTCGGTGGCATTCTCGGTCGCCGTGACCTCGATAGCGATGTGGCCCAGCTGGAGCAGTACGAGATCCCACCGATCGACCTGGTGATCGTGGACCTTTATCCTTTCGAGGTCACTGTGGCCGCAGGAGGAAGTGAACAGGCCATCATCGAGAAGATCGATATCGGTGGCATCAGCCTGATCCGCGCTGCGGCCAAGAACCACCACGATGTGGTGATCATTCCAGCGATGGCACACTATCCCGCGCTGTTGAAGATCCTCACTGAACAGGAGGGGTCTACAACACTGTCACAGCGAAAAGCCTTCGCAGCAGTCGCCATCGGGGTAAGCTCGCAGTACGACAGTGCGATCCACAACTGGATGGCTGGTGGCGAAGCCGACCTACGGGTGAGCGCAGGTCCTACACATGTGTTGCGCTACGGCGAGAACCCACACCAACAGGGGCGCTTCCACGGAGACCTCGAGGACCTCTTCGAGCAATTGAACGGCAAAGCGCTCAGCTACAACAACCTGCTGGACCTCGATGCCGCACTGGAACTGATCGACGACCTCGCGACGATCAACGGGGTCCCGTTCGCCATTCTGAAGCACAACAATGCATGTGGTGCAGCCGTCCGTCCGACGTTGAAGGATGCGTGGGATGCTGCCTTGGCCGGCGACCCTGTAAGCGCATTCGGTGGCGTGTTGATCACCACGGCGGAGATCGATAAGCACACGGCGGAAGCGATCGATGGCCTCTTCTTCGAGATCATCTGTGCACCGGGCTACGAAACCGAAGCATTGAGCACCCTGCGGAGGAAGAAGAACCGCATGATCCTGCGACGCAAGGAAGCGGAACGACCAAAGGTGAAGGTGCGCACCGCGCTGAACGGTATACTGAGCGAGGATGCGGACACCATCGCAACGAACAAGGCAAGCTTGAACATCGCGACGGATAAGGCCCCGTCCACGCAGGAAAGCTCGGACCTCGTCTTCGCATCGATCCTGGTGAAGCACACCAAGAGCAACGCCATTGTGCTGGCGAAGAACCACCAGCTCCTGGCCAGCGGTACAGGTCAGACCAGCCGTGTGGATGCCTTGCAACAAGCCATCGCCAAAGCCGGGAAATTCGAATTCGACCTACATGGCGCGGTGATGGCCAGCGACGCCTTCTTCCCCTTCCCCGATTGCGTGGAGATCGCCCACAAGGCAGGTATTACCGCTGTGGTACACCCGGGTGGCAGCATCCGCGATCAGGACAGCATCGACTATTGCAATGCGAACGGCCTGGCCATGGCCATCACGGGTACTCGACACTTCAAACACTGACCACCGGTCCATGAGCTGGTTCAACTTCTTCACCCAAGAGATCGCGATCGACCTCGGTACCGCGAACACACTGATCATCCATAACGACAAGGTCGTGGTGGACGAACCGAGCATCGTGGCCATCGATCGGTCCACCGGCAAGGTCATCGCTGTAGGCAGGCAGGCCCAGCAGATGCACGGGAAGACCCACGAGAACATCAAGACGATCAGGCCCTTGCGCGATGGTGTCATCGCCGACTTCAAGGCCGCCGAGGAGATGATCAAGGGCATGATCCGAATGATCAAGCCCGGGCGTCAGCTCTTCACACCCAACTTGCGCATGGTGATCTGCATTCCCAGTGGGATCACCGAGGTGGAAAAGCGTGCGGTGAAGGACAGCAGTGAGCATGCAGGGGCCAAGGAAGTATACCTGATCCACGAACCCATGGCCGCCGCCATCGGTATCGGCATCGACGTGGAAGAGCCCATGGGCAACATGATCATCGACATCGGTGGTGGTACCAGTGAGATCGCGGTGATCGCCTTGGGCGGCATCGTTTGCGACAAGAACATCCGGGTTGCCGGTGACGAGTTCACCAACGATATCGAGGAATACATGCGCCGCCAACACAACATCCTGGTGGGTGAGCGGACCGCCGAAACCATCAAGATCGAGGTCGGTGCTGCCATGACCGAACTGGACGATCCACCACCGGACTATGCGGTGCGTGGACGTGACCTGATGACGGGGATCCCCAAGGAGATCACCGTGACCTACGTGGAGATAGCACAGGCCCTGGACAAGAGCATCAGCAAGATCGAGGAGGCCATCCTCAGTGCATTGGAGGCCACGCCACCCGAACTGAGCGCGGACATTTACAAGACGGGCATCTACCTGGCCGGCGGCGGTGCCCTGCTCCGGGGCTTGGACAAACGCATCAGCATCAAGACCAAATTACCGGTGCACGTGAGCGAAGACCCATTGCGTGCAGTGGCACGCGGCACTGGTATCGCACTGAAGAACATCGATCGATTCCAGTTCCTGATGCGGGAATAAGGGTGTGGGCCGATCCCACGCCCCTGCCCCGCATCGCCCAACGCGGTGATGTGATCGGACCATGAGGGACCTTTTCCGCTTCCTGTACCGCATCAGGATCACACTGATGTTCCTGGGTCTGCTGGCGTTCTCATTCGCACTTCTGTACAACGGCAACAACCACCACCGCTCGCAAGCCATCAGTTCGAGCAATGCCGTGGTGGGCACGATCTACACGTGGCGCAAGGAGATCACCGATTACGCCAACCTGAAGGACGTGAACCGGCAGCTTGCCGAGGAGAACGCGAAATGGAGGAATCGCCACGTGGACAGCTACGCACCCCGAGAAGCCCGCTACGCCTTCATCCAGGACAGCATACGCATGCAGCGATACCGGGTGGTGGATGCCAAGGTGGTGAACAGCACATGGCATAAGCCCAAGAATTACCTGACCTTGGACAAGGGTTCACGAGCGGGCCTACGAACGGATCGTGGGGTGATCGGTTCGAACGGTATCGTGGGGGTGGTCCACGCCGTGAGCCCTGAGTTCGCTTCTGTGATCAGTGTGCTCAACCCCGATGTGAAGCACAGCGTACAGCTCAGGAACACCGATCACTTCGGCCTGCTTTTCTGGGATACCAATGACCCGCTCACCTCCTCCGTCATCGATGTCCCCAAGCACGCCCGTGTATCGGTCGGTGACACCGTGGAGACCCGAGGTGGTGACGAGACGTTCCCCGCAGGGGTACCGGTGGGAGTGGTGATCTCCGTGGAGGATGAACCGGGAAGCAACTACCACGAGATCACCGTACGCCTGATCGAGGATATGACCCGTTCGGGTTTCGTGTATGTGGTGGAGGACCTCCTTCGCTTCGAACGTGACTCCTTGCAACAAGCCAGCCAGCACCAATGATCGCCACGGTGCTCGCCAATATCCTGCGTCTCGTTCTGCTCATACTGTTGCAGGTCCTGGTGCTGGATCATTTGGATATCGCGAACGGGTACATGGTCCCGTACCTCTACGTGCTCTTTCTGCTGATGCTGCCGATCGAGCTTCCGGCATGGGCGCAACTGACCCTTGGAGCCTTTACGGGACTTGTCATGGACCATTTCAGCAGCACACCCGGCATGCATATGAGCGCCTGCGTGGTACTCATGTTCGCCCGCATCCACCTCGTGCGCTTGCTTGCACCACGTGAGGGCTACGAATTCGGAGTGCGACCTACGCTGCCGCGCATGGGCTTTGCATGGTACTTCACCTACACAGGCGTCCTGATCCTTGTTCACCATCTCTGGCTGTTCTTCATCGAGGTGCATCGTTTCGATGGCTTCTTCACCACCTTCTTCCGCGCCTTGCTCAGTGCACTGTTCACCTTCGCGCTCTGCTTGTTGGCCCAATTCCTCACTTCCAGCCCGGATCGCGGTCGGCGATGAACTACGAATCGCGTAAATACGTTCTTATCGCCGGGGTGCTGTTCATCAGCTTGGTCTTCCTCATGCGCTTGTTCTGGATCCAGGTGGTGGACGACACGTGGAAGGCCGAAGCGGCGAACATGGCCGAACGGAAGATCACCGTGTACCCGTCCCGCGGATTGATCTACGACCGTAACGAACGATTGCTGGTGGCGAACACCCCGGTGTACGACCTGATGGTCGTACCGCGTGAAACCGAGCCCTTCGATACCGTCGCTTTCTGCCGATTGGTCGGTGTGCCGGAGACCGAATTCAAGGAGCGTTTGGCGGAAGCCACCTCGTATTCGCGTTACAAGCCCAGCGTGGTGGAGAAACAGATCCCGGCGGACCAGTACGCGGCCATCAGTGTCCACTTGCATAAATACCCCGGATTCTATGGGCAATCCCGCACGTTGCGCACCTATCCCCCGCACGCTGCAGCACACCTACTGGGATACCTCAGCGAGGTGAACGCCGCCAAGGTGGACCAGGACCCGTACTACAAGTCCGGAGACGTGATCGGAGT
>JAGQVV010000126.1:257-1752 GCA_020437805.1 Flavobacteriales bacterium | reverse complement strand
ACCCACGGCACCGATGCCCAACGCGATGTCGCCGGCACCCGCATGCTGTGGGCCGGCGATGTGAACTTCGATGGCACGGTGAAGTACACCGGCGCGAACAACGACCGCGACCCGATCCTACAGACCATCGGCGGTAGCGCTGCCACGAACACCGTGGACGGCTACCTCCAAGGCGATGTGAACATGGACGGTACGGCCAAGTACACCGGCGCCGGCAACGACCGCGACATCATCCTGCAGAACATCGGCGGGGTGGTGCCCACGAACACACGGGTGGAGCAGGTGCCCTAAGGGAATACCGGCAACGAAAAAGCCCCGCACTTGGCGGGGCTTTGTTGCTTCATTCCTTAACAGGCCTAGTCCTTGGCCTTCTTCTCTTTCTTGGGTGTGCTCTCCGCAGCTTCCGCCTTCGCTTTCAAACGGGCGATCTTCAACGTTGCTTTGCGCTTACGGATGGCTTGCGCTTGTGGGTCCTGTGCCATGGTTCGTGTGTTGGGCGGCAAAGATAGGGATCATCCCCGCACGAGTTTCCGGTATTTCAAGCGCTTGGGCACCACGTCCCCTACCCGCTTCTTATAGTTCTCCTCGTATTCGCTGAAGCCGCCTTCGAACCAGTACACGTTGCTATCGCCCTCGAAGGCGAGGATGTGCGTGCACACGCGGTCCATGAACCAACGGTCGTGGCTGATGATCACCGCGCAGCCGCTGTAATCCTGGATGGCTTCCTCCAAGGCGCGGAGGGTGTTCACATCAAGGTCGTTCGTGGGTTCGTCAAGCAAGAGCACATTGCTGCCTTGCTTCAGGGTCATGGCCAGGTGCAGGCGGTTGCGCTCGCCTCCGGACAGCACGCCCACCTTCTTGTTCTGGTCCGGGCCGGTGAAGTTGAAGCGCGCGAGGTAGGCGCGGCTGTTCACCAAGGTGCCACCGATGGCCATGTTCTCCTGGTCGTTGCTCACCACTTGGTACACGGTCTTCTCGGGTAGCAGGTCCTTGTGGCTTTGGTCCACATAGGCCAGCTGCACGGTATCGCCGAGGGTGATGGTGCCGGAATCGGCCTTCTCCTCGCCCATGATCATGCGGAACAGGGTGGTCTTACCCGCACCGTTGGGCCCGATGATGCCGACGATCCCCGCCGGTGGCAAGGCGAAGTTGAGGTCCTCGAAGAGCACGCGGTCCCCGAAGGCCTTGGTGACGCCCTTGAACTCGATGACCTTGTCGCCGAGGCGCTGTCCGTTCGGGATGTAGATCTCGAGCTTGGCCTCCTTCTCCTTCACGGTCTCGTTCTGCAGCTTCTCGTAGTTCTCCAAGCGGGCCTTGCTCTTGCTGCGGCGCGCCTTGGCATTGCTGCGCACCCACTCGAGTTCCTGTTTCAGGATGCGGTTGCGCTTGCTCTCCTGCTTCTCCTCCTGCGTCAGGCGGGCGGTCTTCTGCTCCAGCCAGTTGGTGTAGTTGCCTTTGTACGGAATGCCTTCGCCGCGGTCCAGTTCCAGGATCC
>JAGQVV010000126.1:0-252 GCA_020437805.1 Flavobacteriales bacterium | reverse complement strand
AGCCGGCCACGTTGTCCAGGAAATACCGGTCGTGGGTGATGGCGATCACCGTGCCTTTGTACGCGGCCAAGTGCTGCTCCAGCCAGGCCACGCTCTCCGCGTCCAAGTGGTTGGTCGGTTCGTCCAAGAGCAGGATGTCCGGGCTTTGCAGCAGCAGGCGGCACAGGGCCACGCGGCGGCGCTCACCGCCGGAGAGCACGCTGACCTTGGCGTCGGGTTCCGGGCAACGCAGGGCGTCCATGGCGATGTCGA
>JAGQVV010000125.1:23446-26776 GCA_020437805.1 Flavobacteriales bacterium | reverse complement strand
CGGTGGGCAGGAACTTGTCCACTTCGGGCAGGACCAAGGGCAGCGCGCTTTCCGGAAGGGGGTACGGGATATCGTCCTTGTAATAGATCGGGATCGGTTCGCCCCAGTAGCGTTGGCGGCCGAAGGCGGCATCGCGCAGGCGGAAGTTGATGCGGCCTTCACCGGCGCCCAACTTCTCGAGCTCTTGGATCGCACGGCTGATCGCCTCCTGCACTTTCATTCCCTTGAGGAAACCATCGCTACAGATCGTGGCATCCTTCCGTTCATCGGCCTCCTTGTCGATGTCGGCGCCCTCGGTCACCGCGATGATGGGCAGGCCGAAGTGCTTCGCGAAGCGCCAGTCGCGCTGGTCACCGCCGGGCACGGCCATGACCGCGCCGGTACCATAGCCCGCCAGCACGTAGTCACCCACCCAGATCGGCACATCGGCGCCGGTGAAAGGGTGCTTGGCGTACGATCCGGTGAACACTCCGCTCACCTTGTCCACCTCGGCCTGGCGCTCGCGTTCACTACGGTTGCTGGCGGTCTTCACGTAGGCTTCGACCTCGGCACGCCGATCATCGGTGGTGTACTTGCCGACCAGCACATGCTCCGGTGCAAGTGTGATGAACGAAACACCGAAGAGCGTATCCGGTCGGGTGGTGAAGACCTCGATGACGTCATCGACCACCTTGAACCGCACAAGTGCCCCTTCGCTTCGTCCGATCCAGTTCCGTTGGGACTCTTTCAGTGAAGTGCTCCAATCCAGCTCATCCAGACCATCGAGCAATCGCTGCGCGTAGGCGGTTATGCGCATGCTCCACTGCCGCATCTTCTTGCGTTCCACCGGATGGCCGCCGCGCTCGCTCACGCCGTCCTTCACCTCATCGTTCGCGAGCACCGTTCCCAAGGCGGGGCACCAGTTCACCCACGCATCGCTGAGGTAGGCCAAGCGGAAATATTGCAGCACCATTTGCTTGGTGCGCTCATCGAAAGCCTTCCATTCCGATGCACTGAACTCCCCGACGAACTCCTCGACGTCACCGGTCAGGATCGTCGCATCCTGTCCCATACAACCGCGCTCTTCGAAGCGCGCGATCAGGTCGGCGATCGGTCGGGCCTTGTCCGCCTCGGTGTCATACCAGCTGTCGAACAACTGCAGGAAGATCCACTGCGTCCACTTGTAATAGCCAGGATCGCTGGTACGCACTTCGCGGTCCCAATCGAAGCTGAAACCGATGCGGTCGAGTTGTTCGCGGTAGCGCGCGAGATTGATCTCGGTGGTCTTCGCCGGGTGTTGACCCGTCTGGATCGCATACTGCTCCGCCGGCAAACCGAAACTATCGTAGCCCATGGGATGCAATACGTTGAACCCGCTGTGCCGTTTGAAGCGGGCAACGATGTCGCTGGCGATGTAGCCGAGCGGATGGCCCACATGCAAGCCTGCACCACTCGGGTACGGGAACATATCGAGGGCATAGAACTTCGGCTTCGTGGTATCATTCTCCACGCGATAGGTCTTGCGCTTTTGCCATTCGGCGCGCCATTTCGCCTCGATAGCGGTGTGGTCGTATTGCATGTTGATCAACTGGGGCCAAAGGTAGAAGGCGCTGAAGGCCCGGAGGCTACATTTGCCACCGATGGGAGTGGATCGTCATTACAAGAGCCGCACGCGCACGGCAGGTGTCAGCACGGTGATCGGCATCGCCTTGGTGCTGTTCATGCTCGGCGTGCTCGGCTTCCTGGTGCTGAACGCGCAGGCCTTGGAGCGCTACTTCAAGGAGAACGTACGCGTGGAGCTCTTCCTGAAACGCGAATTGAAGGAGGTGGATGTGATGCAGTTCCGCAAGGAGCTGGACACCGAGGCCTATACCTTGGAGACCCGTTATGTTACCGCGGATGAGGCGGCGGAGCAATTGAAAAAGGACCTCGGCGAGGACTTCTTGGGCGTGCTCGGAAGCAACCCGCTCCTGCCTTCCGTGGAACTGCGATTGAAGGCCGATCACGCAGCAGCGGATAGTTTGAAGTGGATCGTGGAGCATTTGGAACGCGACCCTCGCGTGCACGAAGTGGCGTACAACGCCGCCGTGGTGGAGAACATCGAAGCCAATGTGGGGCGCCTCGGATTGATGGTCCTGGGCTTCACCGCACTGCTGCTGATCATCGCGATCGCCCTGATCAACAACACGATCCGCTTGGCGATCTACAGCAAGCGCTTCCTGATCCGCACCATGCACTTGGTGGGTGCCACGCAGTGGTTCATCAAGAAACCGTTCCTGGGCCAAAGCCTATGGCAAGGCTTGGTGGGTGCGATGTTGGCGGTGGGCCTGCTCGTGGGCTTGCTGCAGGTCGTGAAACGCTACATGCCCGACCTGCTCGCCTTCACCGACATGCCCACCTTGGCGCTGCTATTCGGTGGTGTGGTATTGCTGGGCTCCGTGATCTCCTTCATATCCACTTGGTTCGCCGTGCGGCGCTACCTTCGCATGAACTCAGAGGACCTGCACTGGTCCTGACATTCCTGACCAATGGCAAAACCGGACCTGAACAACGACATGGCCTTCACGGCCACCAACTACAAGCTGCTCTTGATCGGTCTGGCCATCGTTGTGGTGGGGTTCATTCTGATGGCGGGCGGTGGCAATGGCGACCCGAACAGCTTTGATGAGGATGCGATCTTCAGTGCGCGCCGGATCACCGTGGCGCCGATCGTGGTGCTGGGCGGTTACCTCTTCATCGTGTACGCCATCCTGAAGAAGTCCGTAGGGGGCGAGTAGGCATGAGCATTTGGCACGCGATCATCCTCGCGATCATCGAGGGGATCACCGAATTCCTGCCCATCTCCAGCACCGGGCACATGATCATCGGGTCCACCGTGATGGGGATCCAGCAGGATGAGTTCGTAAAGCT
Organism: Flavobacteriales bacterium; assembly: GCA_020437805.1. Taxonomy (GTDB): domain Bacteria; phylum Bacteroidota; class Bacteroidia; order Flavobacteriales_F; family PHOS-HE28; genus PHOS-HE28. The sequence goes on along the minus strand of JAGQVV010000125.1, from coordinate 23,887 downwards.
CTTCACCGTGGCGATCCAGTTCGGCGCCATCCTCTCCGTGATCGCGCTCTACTGGAAGCGTTTCTTCCAGAGCGTCGACTTCTACCTGAAACTTTTCGCAGCTTTCCTGCCCGCCGTGGTGTTCGGTCTCCTGTTCAAGGATGTAGTGGACATGCTCTTGGAGAACATCCTCGTTGTGGCCGCCATGCTTGTGGCCGGTGGCGTGGTCTTCCTATACATCGACAAGTGGGCGCCCGGTGGTACGGAGGACGATGACAAGCCGGTGAGCTACAAACAGGCCGTTTCGATCGGTGTATTCCAGTGCTTGGCCATGGTGCCCGGTGTATCACGTTCGGCCTCCACGATCATCGGTGGAATGACGCAGGGGCTTTCCAGGAAGTACGCCGCGGAATTCAGCTTCTTCCTTGCGGTTCCCACCATGTTCGGCGCGACGGTGAAATC
>JAGQVV010000125.1:0-23387 GCA_020437805.1 Flavobacteriales bacterium | reverse complement strand
TGGTGGCCTTCGTGGTGGCGATCATCGCGATCCGCTCCTTCATCGCATTCCTCAGCAAACACGGATTCAAGGCCTTCGGTTGGTACCGGATCGTGGTGGGTGGCGTGATCATCACGCTGTACGCCATGGGCGTTCCTTTGACCATGATGTAAGGGTACGACCTGCACGGGGCTGCACCACGGGTATCCATGTCCGCTTCGATCGACAACGCATTCCAATTCACCCCTGATACCGGCGGACTGGTACTGGTGGACAAGCCTTTGACCTGGACCAGCTTCAATGTGGTGGCCAAGGTGCGCGGTGCCATGCGCATCGCGGCCGGCCGGAAGATCAAAGTGGGACACGCCGGGACCTTGGACCCGCTCGCCTCCGGGCTGTTGATCCTTGCGTATGGTCCCTTCACGAAGAAGCTGCCCCACATCACCGGTGAGGACAAGACCTACACCGGCACCTTGACCTTGGGGCACGTGACACCGAGCTACGACCTGGAAACGGAGCTGGAACAACCCATGCCTTGGGAGCATCTGGACCGCCCTACGATCGAATCGGCCTTTGCCCGCTTCGTCGGAACGCAGATGCAACGGCCACCGAACTTCTCGGCAAAACGTTTCGAGGGCGAACGCGCGTACTTTCTGGCCCGCGACAGTGAACGGGCGCACTTGGTGGACATCCCGGAACGTCAAGTGTCGATCACGCGTTTGGAGATCCGAGCGGTCCGCGGTCCGGAGATCGATTTCGTGGTGGACGTTGGCAAAGGCACCTACATCCGCTCCTTGGCGCATGATATCGGGCAGGCTTTGGGCTGTGGCGCGCACCTTTCGGCCCTGCGGCGCACCCGGATCGGGGAGCACGATGTGGCGAACGCCTCCACCCCGGAGGAATGGTCGGCGTACATCGCACCCTACATCAAGCGGCCTTGAAGTGCGCGCCGAACGAAAAGCGGTTATTCGTCTGGTCTTCAGCGGAATTGACGGCGGGTTGCCGATCGTGCTATCTTCGGCCCCCCCAAAAACACGGACCGGGCCCGTAAGCCCGAACTGCTCCAATGAAACTCACTTCCTTCAAATTCGACCTGCCCAAAGAGCAGATCGCCCTCTATCCGACCAAGGACCGCGACGGTAGCAAACTGATGGTATTGCACCGTAAGGACGGCAAGATCGAACACAAGAAATTCAAGGACGTCCTCGATTATTTCGATGAGGGCGACACTTTCATCCTGAACAACACCAAGGTATTCCCGGCCCGGATGTGGGGGAATAAGGAGAAGACCGGTGCCAAGATCGAGGTGTTCATGCTCCGCGAGTTGAACCGCGACAGCCTCCTGTGGGACGTTATCGTGGACCCGGCCCGGAAGATCCGTATCGGCAACAAGCTGTACTTCGGCAAGGACGATGAGTTGGTCGCAGAGGTGATCGACAACACCACGAGCCGGGGCCGCACGTTGCGTTTCCTGTTCGATGGGACCTACGAGGAATTCAAGCAGGCCATCACCGAAATGGGTGAGACGCCGCTACCCCGATACATCAAGCGCGAAACCGAGCCCAGCGACGCCGAGCGTTACCAGACGATCTTCGCGAAGCACGAAGGCGCAGTGGCCGCACCAACGGCCGGTCTGCACTTCAGCCGCGAGTTGATGAAGCGCTTGGAGCTGAAAGGCATTGAATTCGCCGAGATCACCCTGCACGTGGGATTGGGCACCTTCCGCCCGGTGGAGGTGGAGGACCTGACCAAACACAAGACCGATAGCGAGCAGGTGATCATCGAGAAGGAAGCATGCGACAAGGTCAACCTGGCGAAGGACACCAAAAAGCGCGTGTGTGCAGTGGGCACCACCACCATGCGTGCCATAGAGAGCAGCGTGAGCACGGAGAACCACATGAAGCCCTTCAACGGGTGGACGAACAAGTTCATCTTCCCGCCCTACGACTTCAGCATCGCGGACAGCATGATCACCAACTTCCACATGCCCGAGAGCACCCTGTTGATGCAGGTGGCCGCCTTCGGTGGGTATGACCATGTATGGAACGCATACAAAGTAGCCATGAAGGAGAAGTACCGCTTCTTCAGTTACGGCGATGCGATGTTGATCATCTGACCTAGAGAAACGTAGAGGCGCATAGAGCGCAGCGGGCCGCAGGTAGAACCTTGCGGCCTTCTTCTTTCACCTTCCTTTGTAACGTGCAACACTCCACCATCATCGTAGCGGGCGGCAGCGGCAAGCGGATGGGCAGCTCCGTGCCGAAGCAGTTCCTGTTGCTCAAAGGCAAGCCGCTGCTGTGCTGGACCATCGACGCCTTCCGGGCCTACGATGCTGCGATGCCGATCATCGTGGTGCTACCCGAAGCGCAGATCCCGATCTGGAAGAGCCTGTGCATCGGCCATGGCTTCCACACGGAACACGCGGTGGTGGCCGGTGGTGAGGAGCGTTTCCATTCGGTGCGGAACGGACTGACGGCGGTGACCCACGCGGGGCTCGTCGCTGTGCATGATGGGGTGCGTCCCATGGTGAGCAAGGACCTGATCGCACGTTGTTTCAGGGCCGCCGAAGCTCAGGGCTCAGGCATTCCCGTGGTGCCCATCAACTCCTCTGTGCGCGAAGTGAGCGGAGGAAGCAGCCGAGCGATCGATCGCAGCACCTTGCGCGCCGTGCAAACCCCGCAGTGCTTCCGGACCGAGCTTTTACGCAAAGCCTTCGAACTGCCCTACGATCCAGCCTTCACGGATGAAGCGACCCTGGTGGAGCGCTTGGGTAGCGCCGTGCATCTGGTGGATGGCGAAGAGGCCAACATCAAGGTGACCACGCCGATGGACCTGAAGGTGGTGGAGGTAGGGCTTGGATGATCTGCCGGGTAACTAGTCCCGACCTTTGTCCACGATGAGCGACGTCCGCATCGATATCCGCAACCTCTCGCAGGAGGAGATCAAGGCACTCGTGACCGAGCTGGGCGAGAAACCGTACCGCGCCAAGCAACTGTGGGAGTGGCTTTGGAAGAAGAAGGCACGCGCTTGGGCGGACATGAGCGATCTTCCGAAGACGTTCCGGGAGAAACTTGCCGAGCGCACCTTGTTCCGTCCCTTGGTGTTGGCTGAAGAGCAGCGAAGCGAGGACGGCACCGTGAAGTGCGCCTTCAAGACCTGGGACGGGCACGTGGTGGAAGGTGTGTTGATCCCCACGGAAAAGCGCTTGACCGCCTGCATCAGCAGCCAGATCGGGTGCAGCCTCACGTGCAGCTTCTGCGCCACGGGCAAACTGAAGCGGATCAGGAACCTCGACGCCGGTGAGATCGTGGACCAGGTGACCTTGATCGATGACATCGCGCTGAAATACTTCAAGAAAGGGCTGACGAACATCGTGTACATGGGCATGGGCGAACCCCTGCTCAATTATGCGAACACCTTGCGGAGCGCGGAGCGCATCACTGCACCGGACGGCTTGGCAATGGGTGCGCGTCGCGTTACGGTGAGCACGGCGGGCATCGCCAAGATGATCCGGAAGTTGGCCGATGATGGTGCCAAGTTCAACCTGGCACTGAGCCTGCACGCTGCCAACGATGCCAAGCGCGATCGGATCATGCCCATCAATGAGCAGAACTCCTTGGGCGAGCTGAAGGATGCACTGCGCTATTACACACGCATAGCGCGCAAGGAGGTCACCTTCGAATACATCCTGTTACGTGATTTCAACGACTCCCTGACCGATGCACAAGAGCTTGTGCGTTACGCCAGCGATGTGCATGCCAAGGTGAACCTGATCGAGTACAATCCCATCGATGGTGGTGAGTTCGGCCGTACCGATACCGAGGACGCCGTGGCCTTCATGCACTACCTGGAGAACAAGGGCATCGTGGCGCGCATCCGTCGCAGCCGCGGGCGCGACATCGATGCAGCCTGCGGGCAGCTGGCCAACAAGAACGAACCGGCACTGAAGGACGGTGAGCGCGTGATGAAGTAACTGCGACCGGCCCGACAGGAAATACCTGCGTCACGTTAAAACGCATCTCGAATTTTTCTCGGAAGCGAGCGAAGCCGACCTCGTTCCCGGATCAGGCGCGGGACCGGAGCATGACCGGTGGCCATGCAAGTACCGAGCAACGGATCCCAGGAGTAAAAACCCCCTCTCGCAGACCGAAGGATACTCTTAAGATGCGCCCTAAAAGCCCATGCCGACCTTCACACCGAGGAACACCACGGGCACCAACTTGCTGTCCTCGGTGACCGTATACGCGTAGCTGTTCGGGTCGGTGGTGAAATCCACGGTCTCCTGCACCACCGTATTGAACTGGTCGCGCAAACCGAGCCCGGTGTACAGGTCGAACAACCAATTGCTGTTGCTGCTCAACATCTGGTACCCGAAATACAAGCGAATGTCGTTGTAGATCCGCTGGTCGCGCAAGGTGCTGTCCGTAAGCGCCCCGTTCGGAGCCTTCGTACGTATGTCCTTGGTGTACTGTAAGTGGGAGAAGTCGGCCTGCAGGTACGTGCCCTGCGGCTCGAGGTCATCCACCAGGTAATAGCGACCACCGATATGGAAGCTGAGTTCCGGGATGATCTCCGTGCCGGCACCGAAATCGTCGGCATCATTGCTGTTGAAGCTGAGCGCGAGGTAGTCCCGCAATGTCACACCGATCCCCACTTCCAAGCTCAGGCGAGGTGAAAGGGCACGCTCATAGTAGATGGGTATCTCCCCGCGGAAAAAGAGCAGCGGGTTGATCTTCACCACGTTCTTCACGCATTTCACCGTATCGAATTGGGCCGCCAACCGGTCCTTGTACAGCACCACTTTCGTCTTACCCGTCTGTGCATAAGTAGCGGACAGGCTCACCACCAGGGCGATGCTAAGAAAGGTACGTGGCAGGGCGTGGCGCTTGATCATGCGTAGCGAAGGTAGGCGGGGAAGGCCCACTTCCGCATAGACGCACGTCCACACCGAAGGTTGTGCCCGGCGCGAGCGCCCCGATCCCCATCTTTGCCGTTCCGCCATCCCACAGGCACCACCCGGCATATGCCATCCATAGAAGAGCTCCAGCGCCCGATCGCGGCGGAAATGAAGGCTTTCGAGCCGCATTTCCGCGAGGCCATGCGCAGCCGGGCCGCCCTGCTGGACCGCATCATGCACTACATCGTAAAGCGCAAGGGCAAGCAGATGAGGCCCATGTTCACGCTGCTGAGCGCCCGCCAGTTCGGGCCGGTCACCGACAGCGCCTTCGTCGCCGCAAGCCTCATCGAACTGCTGCACACTGCCACCTTGGTGCATGACGATGTGGTCGACAATGCCGACATGCGGCGTGGGTTCTTCAGCATCAATGCGTTGTGGAAGAACAAGATCGCGGTACTCGTGGGGGATTACCTGCTGAGCCGTGGTCTGCTGATGGCGATCGACAAGGGCGAGTTCGAGCTGTTGCGGATCGTGAGCGCGGCGGTGCGTGATATGAGCGAAGGCGAATTGCTGCAGCTGGAGAAGACCCGCGGCCTCAACTTCAGCGAAGAGGTATATTATGACATCATCCGGAAGAAGACCGCGAGCCTGATCGCGGCATGTTGTGCCAGCGGGGCCAGTGCGGCGGGGCGATCCGCCGAGGAGGTGGACCGCATGCGCCATTTCGGTGAGCTTACCGGCATCGCCTTTCAGATCAAGGATGACCTCTTCGACTACGGCAATGGGCAGGACACCGGCAAACCAAGCGGCTTGGACATCAAGGAGAAGAAGCTGACCCTGCCTTTGATCCACACCCTGCAGCAAGTGGACCGCATGGACCGGCGTTGGATCGTGAACGTGGTGAAGAACCGTAACGAGGACAACAAGGCCGTGGCCCGCGTAATGGAAATGGTGACGGAGGTCGGCGGGATCACGCATGCCACCAAGCAGATGCTTTCGTACCGGGACCAAGCACTCGCCGTGCTGCACACCTTCCCCCGGAACGAGTCGCGCGATGCCTTGGAAGGCTTATTGCAAATGACCGTGGAACGGACCAAATGACCCGAATGAGGAACGTGGACCTGATACTTATTGCGTTAGCGCTCGTGGCACACTCCTGCGGAACGCCCGACCCGGAAACGACCGCAACAACAGCTCCTGTGGACTCCGTTGTGGTGAGTGCTCCGCAGAACGGTCCACAAGTGATCCACATGCAGGATGGTGGACGCATGGAAGGTGAGCTGGTGGACGGCAAGCGCACCGGGGCGTGGGCCTCGTACTTCCCCAACGGCGGCATCCGCAGCAAGGCCAACTACTCCGAAGGTGTGGAAGTCGGGCCGACGGAGGTCTTCCACGAGAACGGCATGACCTACTACACCGGCCAATACAACAACGGCCGACCAACAGGCCAATGGATCTTCTACGACCCTACAGGCCAAGAGACCGAACGTGTCATGTATGACGCCGAGGGCAAGGAGATGAAATAGACCTCAGGGTGTTCATTCGGCACTGTTGATGGATCGTTGATCCTGCGCTCGAAACGAACCAATACCTTCGACCTCAGGCGCTCGGATCGTGCACAAACTGCTCCATGCGCGGTCTTGGGATCGGGTAAATTCGCGGTCCCGATGATCGCCCCGCACGCCGTTCAACAGGTCAAGGAAGCCGCCCGTGTGGAGGAAGTGGTGGGTGAATTCGTTGCGCTCAAGCGGAAAGGCCCGCGCTACCTTGGCCTGTGCCCCTTCCACAACGAGAAGACACCCTCGTTCAATGTCACCCCCAACCTCGGCATCTACAAATGCTTCGGTTGCGGCGAGGCCGGCGACAGCATCACCTTCCTTACCAAGCACGAGCACCTCAGCTATGTGGAGGCCATCAAGTGGTTGGCCAAGCGTTACAACATCGAACTGCCCGAAGAGGAGCAGACGCCCGAGCAACAGCTGGAGCAGAGCGAACGCGAAAGCATCGCCGTGGTGCAGCAGTGGGCCTTGAACTGGAGCGTGGAACACCTGTGGACCACCGACGAGGGCAAGCGCATCGCCCTCTCCTACTTCCACGAACGCGGCTTCAGCGATGCCACCATCAAGACCTTCCAGCTCGGCTACGTACCGGAGCAGGGAAATGCCTTCGCAACCGCCGCCATCGCCAAGGGCTTCAACGCGGATATCCTGGAAAAGGCCGGCTGGATCAAGCGCCGTGAGGATGGAACCCCGTGGGACTTCTTCGCCGGCCGGGTCACCTTTCCCATCCAAGGCCTCAGCGGCCAGCCGATCGGATTCGGAGCACGCACGCTGAAGAGCGACAAGAAGCTCCCCAAGTACTTCAACAGCCCGGAGAGCATCCTCTACAACAAGAGCCGCTCGCTCTACGGCATCTTCCACGCCAAGAGGTCCATTGTGGAGCAGGAGCTCTGCTATTTGGTCGAAGGCTACACCGACGTGATCAGCCTGCACCAAGCCGGGATCACCAACGTGGTGGCCAGCAGCGGCACCAGCCTTACCGAGGAACAAGTGCGCCTGATCAAGCGCTATGCCCCCACGGTGTGCATCCTGTACGATGGTGATGCCGCCGGCATGAAGGCGAGCCTGCGCGGTATAGACCTGGTGCTAAAGGAAGGGCTGAACGTGAAAGTGGTCACCTTCCCCGAAGGCGAGGACCCCGACAGCTACGCCAAGGGGCACAGCAGCAGCGAGGTAACGGAATACCTCAACAGCACCGCCAAGGACTTCCTGGTGTTCAAGGCCGAACTGCTGATGGCGGAAAGCGGGAACGACCCGGTGAAGAAGGCGGCCGCCATCCACGAGATCGTCGAGAGCGTAGCCCTGGTGCCCGATCTGGTGCTTCGCTCCTTGTACCTGCAACAGTGCAGCCGCCTGTTGGAAGTGAACGAGCAGGCGCTGATCAGCGAAATGAACAAGGTGCTGCGCAAGCAGTTCCGGAAGAAACTCGGTGGTGATGACATCCCCGAGGAACGCCTCGCGGACCGGATAGCATCGCCGCAACCCACCGTAGAGGACCTCGGCACCACGCCCCAGGAACGCGACCTGCTGCGGATGCTGCTGATGTACGGCCACGAACGCGTCATGGTGAAATTCGAGGACGAGGAGGGCAACACCGAAGAAGAAGAGAGCAGCGTGGCCGAATTGATGTTCGAATTGCTCGCCATGGACGACATCCTCTTCGACGAACCCATTTTCCGGGAGATCTACATGGATTACCGGCACACCGCCAACCTGGGCATACCCGTGGACGCCGCGCACTATGTGGGCCACGAACAGGAGACCTGGCGCAACACCACCATTGACCTCCTGAGCGAAAAGCACGTGCTCAGCGCCAATTGGAAAGAACGGCATAAGATCCACGTGAAACGTGAAAGCGAGACCCTGAAGGATGCCCTCGAAGAAGCCGTGGACATCCTGAAGGAACGCCGTGTGGACCGCATGATCCGCGAGCGCCAAGCGAACCTCAACGCCACGGACGAACTGAACATGATCGCCTTGATGCAAGAGATCATCGCGCTCACGGACACCAAGAAGAAGCTCGCCAAGAAGACCGGGCGGGTCGTGGTGGGCTAGGTGCTACTCCACCACCACCCCAACAGTACGCCTTTCATCCGCCGTGCGCGACACCAAGCGGTATACACCCGTGGCCAGATCATCGATCATGATGGGAGCTTCGGAGATCACGCGCCGCTGCCATAGTACACGGCCTGTTGCGTCGTAGAGGAACAGGTCTCCGGGCTGTTGTCCGGTGATGCGCACGGCACCATTGCTGGTGGGGTTGGGGAACACCCGTAGTGTGTTGGCTTCGTGTTCCTCCGATCCGACGCACACTTCCACAGTGAAGGTGGTGGAGGCGCTGTTGCTGCAGCCGGTGTTCGGATCGGTGTACGCGTACGTGAGGTCGTAGGAGGCATCGGTGAGCTCAGCGGGGTCGAGTTCGGTCACGGGCTCCACAGCGTCATTGATGTAGTACATACCGCCTTGTGGTGTTCCTTGATCGCTCAGAACAACAGGTGGTGCATTGGAACAAAGCACATCGAACTCCACACTTGGCTCAGGCAGGTCGTTCACGGTAATGGGGCCCAATGCGCTGGCGCAGGGTTGACCACCGGGGTCCACGTAGGTATAGAGCACCATGTAGTTCGCTGGCAGCGTGGCGGTGATCGATGCAGGGTCGAAGACGCCGGTCGGACCCACGGGCGGGGTCCACGTGCCACCGAGCGGCTTGGCGGTGAATTGGACAGGTTCGCCATCGCTGCAATACAGCGTTACGAAGTCCGTGGTATCAATGATCGGATCACCCACACGGATCACGGTTTGTGCCTCGGCCTCGCAAGCACCCACCACTGCACTGTAGGTCAGCGCGAACGCCGTGAATTCGTCCTCCAGCGGTCCTTCGGGTGTGAAGAGACCGTCCGATACGCCCACACCTGACCAAGTGGCGCCGGGTATCGGGCCTTCGCCGAGGGGGTAATTCACCGTGGCAGCGCAAAGTGTATCAAAGGCCATCAACTCGATATCGCCGATCGCTTCATCCACATGGATGGTCACTTCCAGCATCTGCCCGCAAGCCATGGGGGCGGAAACCGAGGTATTGAAGGTGTAGTCACCCGGGCCGATGGAGGGATCGAACGTGACCTCGGCCAAGGAAATCGTGATCATTTCCACCTCCAGGAAGTCGACATCCTCCACGAATACACCACCCGGCATCGGACCACCGATCTGGAACGTGGCGGGACCATCCGATGAGCAGTAGGGACCATTGGGACCTACCCCGGGGTACACGAGTGGCCACAGTTCGATCAAGGTGCCACTCGTGCAGCTGCCACCTCCGATGTCCGTGTAGGTGTACGTGGCCGATCCGACAAAGGGGCGATCCAGCGCGTCGGTATCCAGCATCCCGAATTCATCAGCGGCCGCTCCCCACACACCGCCCTCAGGCACCGCACTGAATTCGATGACCCCGGTGGTGCATCGATCAATTGCGCCGCTCATGGGTGTAATGATCGGGCTGCTGATCACGCTGACCGGTTCCAGTACGTTGACGATGCAGCCCAAGGAGGTTTCCACGGTGTGGAGCAGCTCATGGTCACCGTCACCGGCCAAGCCGGGCGTGAAAACACCGTCCACTACGCCGGGTCCGCTCCAAGTGCCAGGACCGGGCAAGTTGTAAGGGTCACCCGAAGCGCAGAAGGTGCCCAGAGCGATGGGCTCCACGCTCTCTTGGACCACCGTGATGCTGCCCGTAGTGGAGGCGATACAGCCCGTGAGGCTCGTTTCGGAATAGAACAGCTCGTGATCACCCAGGCCCACGATCACCGCGAAGTAGGTGTTGTCCACCACCCCGAAACCGTCCCATGTGCCAGGACCGGGCAGGGGCAGTTCGGCGGTGCTGCAAATGGTGTCGAGTTCGATCGGCGGCAAGGGCTCCGCAGCGGTCTCAGGAAGCTCGTTGCGGTACCAGCTCAACACATCGCCATGGCGGATGAGCAGGTCCGGCCGTGCATCGCCATCAATGAAGGCAACACTCTCCGATCCATCGGCGATGCCCGAAAGAAGGAGCGGTGCACCGAAGTCGCCAAGGACCGGGTCGTATGCGCTCCACCGCCATTGTTCGTCGCTATGGAAGGAGAGCACCGCAACAGCATCCCCGCATCCAAAGTGCGCCGCAATGCTGCGCTGCACAGGAGGGATCCCATCGCCAAGCCGGAAGTTGAAAGGGAGTGGCCCACCTTCGTTCAGTTCGTTCACCCCCCAGCGTCGATCGTCCCAGAATTCGATCAGGTCCTGGTCCTCATCGCCATCCACGTCGATCACCTGGAACTGGTCGAAACCGGGTGGTGGATAGAACACGCCGATCAATGCAGTGGTCCAATCCAGGCCGCTATCGCCATTGTTCAAGGCCACGTTGATACGGTTGTTCTGGTGCATGGTCACGATGTCCATGCGTCCATTGCCATCGATATCCGCGGAACGCATGCCCAATGCCACCGCATTCTGGAATGGCACGGGAAGCGCGATGGAGTCCGCTGCGGCCATACCCGTGGCATCGCTCCACCAGAAAATGGAATCGGTTGTTTGAACGATGATCTCCGGTCGGGCATCCGCTACGATGTCCTCACAAGTGAAGTTTGTCAAGGCGTTCAAGGGGAACGGGAACAGGTCCGCTTCGGAGCCGAAGGACCCCGTGCCATCGTTGGGGCGCCAGCGGAAGCGGGCAGCAAGTTCATCGTGGTACACCAGGTCCATGGAAGCATTCCCGTCCATATCGGCCATGGTGTACCGGTCGCCTGCGGCGTTGAAGGTGTGCAAGGGTGAACCCGGACCGAACACGCCGTTCCCGTCGTTCGCCTTCCAAGTAAGCACCTCGCCCACGCGGACCAACAGGTCCTCGGCGCCGTCCCCATCGACATCGGCAATGCCATGGCTCCAAGGGTCGGTGTTGGAATAGAGATCGACACCTGCCGCGAACTGGGCGGAAAGCTCGCTGGTGAGCAATGCGAGTAAGGCAACGGAAGGCAGCGTACGGTAGGACATGGGCCGGGAAAAGTCCTGTGAATCTAACATCGTCGTGCGAACCGCACACGTTCGGCCCGGCAGTATGGACAGCTTCGCCCGCTACCTTCGCCGCATGGCGCTGGATCATACGCACGGGCATGCGCATCACGAACATGCGCACGGGCATGTGAGCGCGGCCAGCACCAAGGCGCTCCGAACAGCCTTCTTCATCAACCTCGCCTTCACCATTGTGGAGGTGCTTGGTGGTTGGTGGACGGGCAGCATCGCGGTGCTCACCGATGCCCTGCACGACGCGGGCGATTGCCTGGTGTTGGGTACGGCGTGGTGGTTGCAGAACGTTGCCGCGAAAGGGCGCGACTCGCACTACAGCTATGGCTACGGCCGGTATAGCATGCTGGGTGGTTGGCTCACCTCGGTGGTTCTCATCGCAGGGGCATTGGGCATGCTGCTGGTATCGGTGCCGCGCATTTGGGAGGTCCACGAACCGGATTCCGGGGGCATGATCGGCATCGCATTGTTCGGTCTGCTGATGAACGGCTTCGCGGCGTGGAAGCTGCACGCGGGCAGCACACTGAACGAGCGCGGTGCGTACCTGCATCTCTTGGAGGACGTGCTCGGTTGGGCAGCGGTATTGGTGGGAGCGATCCTGATCCACTTCACCGGCTGGACCGTGATCGACCCCTTGATGAGCATCGGCATCAGTGCATTCATCCTTATCAATGCGGTGGGGACCTTGCGCAAGGGAACAGGCATCCTGATGCAGGAGAATCCGCCGGGTGTCGACCTGCAGGACGTACGCACGAAGCTGATGGGTATCCCCCACGTAACGGATCTGCACGACCAGCACACTTGGACATTGGATGGCAGCTTCGTGGTACATACCGTGCATTTGGTGGTAGGCGATGTGGAACTCGAGGAGGCGCTCGTGATCAAACGGAAAGCACGGGAGTTGCTCATGGCCTCGGGTATCCACCATGCCACCATCGAACTGGAATGGGCCAAGGAGGACTGTGATCTGGAAAACCACTGATGACGCTACCGAAGAGTTTCTACCGATCCCTGGCGCTCTTCAACAAGGCCGTCCTGCCGAAGCAATGGCACAAGGACCTCACACGCCTGAACAAACTGGAAAAGCTCATCGTCGGGTGGCGGATCTGGGTCACCATGCGCGCGCTCTGAACGGAGCGCTTCCACACCCACGAGCGATGGTTCCGTTCCGATCCGCCTATTTTGGCGCCGTGCACTACCTGTTGGGCATCCTGTTCCTGCTCGCCACCATGGTGTGCGAAGCACAACGCAACGTCGTTATCAACGAGCTGCAGGCCGCGAACCGGCACACCTTCGTGGATGCCGAGGGCGATACACCGGACTGGATAGAAGTATACAATCCGGGAAGTGCTCCGGTGGATATGGCGGGCATGCGCTTCGCCGTGGCGGGCCGCCAGCACGTGGTGGATGGTCCGCTTGTGATCGATGCTGGATCTCTGCGAATGCTTTGGTTCGATGGACTTCCGGAGCGTGGTGCGGACCACATCGGCTTCCGGCTTCCGCGCATGGGTGGCACCTTGCTGCTGGTGGACATTGACGGTTCCACGATCAAGGATGTATTCACCTACCCCGCCATGGTGGGCGATCTCAGTGTGGGCCGCTTGAACGATGGCACCCGCGACTGGACCTTCTTCACCACCCCTACCCCGGGCGCACCGAACCACGCCGATATCACGATCCATACGCGTGCAGCGGCGCCGATGATCGACAGCAGCTTGAGCCTGTACGGCACCGATCGCGTACTCGCGCTAAGAGCTCCGGAAGGCGCCCGCATCCGCTATACCCTGGATGGCACCGAACCGACCATTGAACATGGAACCGACTACCATGAACCGCTTGACCTCGCCAACGACGCGGTGTTGCGTGCACGCTCCTTCGCACCCGACCAACTGCCGAGCAAGGAGTTGTGCTTGACCTTGATCGATGACGGAAGCCCGACGGAAGGCATCACCCTGGCCTTGGACCCGGCAGGCCTCATGGACGACAGCACCGGCATCAACGTGGAGGGGGCCATGGCCAACTTCAGCCGCCGCGGCCGCCGCTGGGAACGCCTGGCAATGGTGCGGTTCAACGCCAGTGGCGATGCCCCATTCCCTGTCGGCATCAGCATTCACGGCAGTGGCTCGCGCGGCCTGGCGAAGCGCTCGTTCAAACTACATGCCCGCGACCGCTACGACAGCCCTGCGAAAGGCATGTCATTGGGCGCCTTGGAATACTTTGATGAAGGGATCCTTCGTGCCGATGCGGGGGCCCACAATTTCCTGCGTAACTACTTTTTGGAAGTGCTGGTGGCACGCCACGGTCTGCACGTTGATGTGCAACCCTCCACACCACTACCGCTGTACTTGAACGGGAGGTACTGGGGCATGTACCGCTGGATGCCACCCAAGGATGCCCAATGGTTGCGGACGATCTCGGGTGCTGAAGCCGTGGATGTGCTGGAAGGGCCAGCCGCCATTGTGCGCTCCGGAAACGACACCCATTACAAGAAGGCATTGAAGGCCTTGCTCAACAGAATGCCATTGGACAGCATCGATGCACTGATCGACACGGACAACCTGATCGACCTGGCCTGTCTGGACCTATGGACCGGCCGTGCGGACCACGAGTTGAACGTGCGCTGCTACCGGCCTCGAGAGGAGGGCGGTCGCTGGCGATGGGTCTTGTTCGATACGGATCTGTGGGCCCCGGCGAACGAGAATTCGATCCAACGCATGGCGCTCCCACCCACACCGGAAACGCCGTTCATCCCTCTGTTGCTGGAACACCCGGAATTGCACCGGAAGTTCCTTGCGCGCCTCGTGGTCCTTGCCGCTACCGCCCTGGAGCCGACAAGTACCACCGCGTTGGTGGACAGCATCCACCGCGCGAACGAAGCCGAACTCCTCGCCGACCACGAGCGTTGGCAGGACGAGATGCCACGCCCCGACCCTACGACCTGCGCGCTTGCATTGCGCACGTTCCTGAACGAACGACCAGCGCGGTTGATGCGGCACATGAGCAACCACACCGGGCATAAGCTGTGCACGGTCACGATCGAAGTTCCCGACGCTACGGAAGGAGAGGTCTTCTTGGAAGGAGTTGCATTGGACCCCGGCACACATCACGTGGTAGCATTCGATGATGTACCGATACGGATCGAGGCCAAGCCCGCCCTGGATCATTCCTTCATCGCTTGGAAAGGCGATGTGGAGGAAAGCACGATCCTTCTACAGGACCCGTCCAAGCTGCGCAAGGTGCGCCCGCTCTTCGCGACGGACCTGCCTTGAGGACGAGGCGACTACGCGGGCACCGCTTTCAACAAGGAATCGAACAGGAACTTCCCGTCGGTATTGCCCAAGCGACTGTCAGCAGCCCGCTCCGGATGCGGCATCATGCCGAACACATTGCGCCCGGTATTGCATACACCGGCGATGTTCTCCTTGCTGCCGTTCGGGTTCGCGGCATCAGTGATCTTCCCTTCCGCATCGCAATAACGGAAAATGACCTGGTCCTTATCCTTCAGCATCTTCAGGGTCGCCGCATCCGCATGGTAGCGACCTTCACCATGGGCGATCGGGATCTTCAAAGCACGATCCGGCACCGCATTGGTGAGCGCCGTGTTCCGCGTTGCACTACGGATGTAGGTGTTGCGCGAAATGAACTTCTGGCCCTCATTGTGGAGCAGCGCACCGGGCAGCAACCCCGACTCACACAGCACTTGGAAGCCGTTGCACACACCGAACACGAGTCCGCCTTTCTTGGCATGCTCCACCACCTCCTGCATGATCGGTGAAAAACGCGCTATGGCGCCACTGCGGAGGTAGTCACCGAAGGAAAAACCACCGGGCAGCACCACCATATCGACCTTCTTCAGGTCGTGGTCCTTGTGCCACAGACGCTCCACCGGCTGTCCCAAGGACTCCAGCACATGGATCATGTCCTCATCACAATTGGAACCGGGGAAGGTGACGACGCCGAATTTCATGGATGCTTCGCCGAGCATGGTAGCCCGCGCGAAGGCTCAAAGGTAAGGCTCCGTTCAGGGCCGATCCGTAAGGATGGATCGACCGCGGATCAGCCGTACTGCTTCCAGATTGCCAACGCCAGAAGCACCCCAACGGCCAGCTCGCTGAGCCAAGCACGGCGCGTTCCCAACGAACCGAACGTGAAGAGCGACGCGAGCGGGGCGGCAAGGAGGACGGCCGGATACCGGTCATTGAGCAACATCACCAAGAAGATGAGAAGACCGCTGGTCGCGCAGAATGCGAGCAGGGAGCTTCGCAGGTTCTGTTCGCGCACCACGCCCCGAGTGTATTGCCGCGTGAATTCGAAGAGCGAAACGGCGAGCATCGTTGCAAGCAGCACCAACAACATCATTTCCCGCGCCCCACCCTGCACCTTGGGCGATGGGCCTGGGACCAAGATGGTACGCAACGGTTGCCAGTCGTCCACCCCGAGCAGACGCAGCACGCCCCATGCGAGGTAGAACATGAGCAATTGCCCGACAAGAGGCAGCACATATTCCCGCCATTGGAAGGGCCGGATCACCGAGACCGAAGCCCATACGACCACCAGCAGGAAGGCATAGGGCATGTAGCACAAGGCCGCCAGGCCGATGAGGAGGCCGGCATCGAACAAGGGCGAAAGCGCTGGTCCACCGCTGGTGATGGACCACGTGCGGCGGAGACCCCATAACAGGAAAGGCATCCCCAGAAAGGCAGGGCCGAGATCGCCCGGGGCAGCCAGGGTAGCGAGCAACAACGGAAAGAGCAGAGCGGGCAAGTGATTGCGACGATCCACCAGCTCGGCGCCGTTCATCAATGCGGTAAGCTGCACCGCGACCAGGAACACGAGCACGAGTTGGAACACACCATAGGACCATGGCACCGAAGTGTACAGCCCCTGTGCCAAGTGCTGCATGGGCATGGCACGTTCCATGAGGGGGGCCGGAGTTCGCACGTGGCCCAGGAAGAGTCCCGGCACCAAGAGCAATAGGAAGGCCAGGACCCCGGGTTGATTGCTGCGGAAGAGGCGAACGAGCATCGGTGACCGGAATGCGTTATGCGGCTATCTTTGGCCCGTTCGAAATCAACGTATAATGCAACAGATCTCCTTCGCCATCGGTCATTTCCTGGAGGACACCTTCGGTATCCTCGTCGCCATGGGCTGGATGCCTGTGACCGGTATCAGCATTCTTTTGACGTTCGGATTGGTGTATTGGCTGAACCTGCAGGGCAATTACAACCGCAAGGCCGAGAAGGACAATACCCTCATTTGACCGGTGCCGGCGGGGCATTTCGCGTCGAGGGTTGTTTCACGAGGTCCAAGCCGATATCGGGCCTGATGTACTTCCCGTCGTATTGAATGAGCGCCGCGCTGCGTTGTGCTGCCATGATCGCTTGTTCGAGGTCCTTCCCGAAGGCCGTCACGGATAGTACACGGCCACCTGCCGTCTCCAAACGGTCACCGTTCTGCACTGTTCCGCTTTGGAACACATATGCTTCGCGTACCTGTTCAAGACCGATGATCGGTTTTCCGGTCCCGTAGCTGTCCGGATAACCTTCATTGGCCAGCACCACGGTCACTGCGGTCCGGTCGTCCACATCCACATGGCGTTCGCTCAAGGTGCCTGTTGCAATGCCCTCGAAAAGGTCGAGCAGATCGCTACGCAGACGCGGAAGGATGGCCTGTGTCTCGGGGTCACCCAAGCGCACATTGTACTCGATCACATACGGTTCGTTGTTCACGTTCATCAGGCCGATGAACAGGAACCCACTGTACGGGATGCCATCCTTCTTCAGACCACGGATGGTGGGTGCTGCGATCCGATCGTGCACCTTCTGCATGAAGGCCTTATCCGCGAACGGAACCGGTGAAACGGCTCCCATGCCACCTGTGTTCGGTCCGGTATCCCCAACACCGATACGCTTATAGTCCTTCGCCGCGGGTAACATCTTGAAGGCATCGCCATCGGTGATCAGGAAGGCGGAAAGTTCCACGCCGTTCAGGAATTGCTCGATCACCACACGTTCCCCGGCAGCGCCGAATCGACCTCCTTCCAGCATCTCCTTCACCACCTTGCCGGCCTCCTTCCGATCATTGCAGATCACCACGCCTTTGCCGGCAGCCAATCCATCGGCCTTCACCACATAGGGCGATTGGATCTTTTCCAAATGCTCCAGCGCTTCCTTCAACTGGCCTTTCCCGAAGCTTCGGTGCGCGGCCGTTGGGATGTTGTGGCGGAACATGAACTCCTTGGCGAAATCCTTGCTTCCTTCCAGCTGTGCGCCCTTCTGCCGCGGACCGATCACCGTGACCTTCCCTTCCAAGGCCATGTCAGCGGCGATGCGGTCGTGCAAGCCGTCCACCAACGGCCCTTCCGGACCGACAACGATGATGCTGATGGACTTCTCCAGCAGGAACGCACGCAGCTTTTCCTGATCGCTAAGATCCAGCTCAACGCTCCTCCCATGGCGAACAGTGCCCGGATTCCCGGGGCTCACATAGAGTTCATCGAGCAGCGAGCTCTGTGCGATCTTCCACGCCATGGCGTGCTCCCTTCCTCCCCCACCGATCAACAATACATTCATAGTGGATGCCTTTCCGACAAAGGAACAGCGCAGGTTATCCGCCTCGAAATGTTGTTTTCAACAAATTCGGCCCAACGCACAGGGACCGCCACGAGGATCCTCCTTACGGGTAACATGGTTGCCGAGTCCCACCCTCGCGGAGCTTCACGCACCGCGCGGTTGGCGGCTTCGGACCACGCACCGTAACGAACAACGCCACGCTCCTTTGGCGGAACGTGGCGTTGAAAAGTGTGCATCGATCAATGCTTGTGCTCGACAGCAATGCGCTTGATACTGCAACCGATGTTCCGCGTAGTGGCCGGCTCGATCGCCTTGCCTTCAACCATGTTGGTCATCGCGTTCATGAGCCATTTCTCCTTCACGGCGGAGGCGCTGGCCACGTTGTCGTCAATGGCCCCCTTGTACACAAGCCTCAGGTCTTTATTGAAAAGGAACACATGCGGTGTGGTGCGGGCTCCGAAGGCATCCGCAACGACACTGTTGGCGTCGAGGACATAATGTCCACTGTACTTGTACGCTTTGTACCGTTCCTGCATGTCCGCGAAGCTGTCGCCCGCATCGCGCTTGGCCTCATTGCTGTTCACAAAGACCACGCCCACACCTTTCCGTTGGCTGAAGGCTCCCAGCTCCGGGTAGCGTCCTTCCCAGCCCTCGCTGCCTTCACTACCCACGACAAAGGGGCACGTATTACAGGAGAACACCACGAGCACACCGTTCTTACCGGCCATCTCCTTCAGGGAGAGGTCCTTGCCGCTCACATCCTTCATCTTCGTGTCCGCAGCCGGCAACGGCGTGCCGATGGCAAGGTCGGGAAGGGTGTCGTGAGGAACTGCGGTGAGCAACGCCAATGCGGCGAATGGAACGAGTTTGAGGATCATGGTCTACGGTCTGTTGATGAGAGGAACGAAGGTACGCCGACCTGCACGATCCGTGCCGAAAGTCATCGTCGAAGCTTGGATGCCTTAGCGCCTGCTCGTCGTTCCTGCTATTGCACCAGGCCCGCTTTGATCGCGATGCGCACGAGGCCGGCCACATGGTGAACATCGAGCTTCTTCATAATGTTGGTGCGGTGCGTATCCACTGTACGGGGACTGATGAAGAGCCGTTCGCCGATCTCCTTGTTACCCAACCCCTCGGCCAAGGCCCCGAGCACCTCGATCTCACGCTCGCTCAACTCCTTCAATGCATCGGGGCGCTCATCAATGGGGTCATTCCGCAATAGGGCCTCGGTGAGCGCACTGGCAAAATGGCGCTGACCTTGATGCACATTACGAATGGCGAGCAACAGTTCATCCTTGCCGCAGTTCTTCACCAGATACCCATCGGCACCAACAGCCATCAAGCGTTTCACGACCGCAGCATCCTCGTGCATGCTCAAGACCACCACCTTTACTTGTGGACGTTCCTGTTTGATACGTTCGGTGGCTTCGATACCGTCCATCACCGGCATATCGATATCCATCAACACCACATCCACGCCCAGGTGTCCGGTCATCTGCAAGGCCTCTTCACCATTGGTCGCAACACCAATGCACTCCACATCGGGGAGCTGTGCGAGCAGTTGCTCCAAGCCATCGGTGATGATGCGGTGATCATCGGCGAGCAATATGCGAATGGGCCGATCGGTGTTCACCCCGGAAATGGTATACGGATGGTGGCCACGGTGCCATTGCCCTTTGTTCCCTCAAGTGCGAAAGTACCGCCCAATGCCCGTGTTCTATCGCTGATGCTCATCAGTCCGATACCGTTCAGCATCCGCTCGGGATGCATGCCAACACCGTCATCCTCGACGATCAACACCAATGTGCTCTTGTTCCGCAACAACTGCACATCAACACGCGTGGCTTGCGCATGCTTGATGGTGTTGCTGATGAGTTCCTGCACGATCCGGTACAGGCCGGTCGCCAGGTCGGCCGGCAGGCCCTCCGGCACACGATGGTGTTCCAGCGCATAGCTCGTGGACGTGTTCTCGAAGGCGCGGCGTAAAAGCTCCTCCAGTGCAGGGACCAGGCCCAAGCGTTCAAGCGCTTTGGGCATCATCTGGTGGGCAAGGTCGCGTACTTCCCGGCTGGTGTCGTCCACGATCCCTATCGCATCGACCAGGGTGGGGGGGACACCTTCGGCTGTTCGATCCTTCAGGCTTTCCAAGCGATGCTTCAAGCCACCCAGTTGCTGACCGATACCGTCGTGCAATTCCCTCGCCAATCGACCGCGCTCGTTCTCCGTAGCTGCGAACATGGCCTTGATGCCTGCCTCCCGTTCCTTGATGATCATGGCATCATGCTCCGCTCGTTCCTTTCGGCTCCGCATTTGTTGGAAGAGGAGGATGCTCACCACCACCAGACCAACAGCGATGGCGACCAAGATGGTGTACAGCCTGCGTTTTTCAGCACGTGCTGCAAGCATGGCGATCTCGCGGTCCTTTTCCGCCGCGTTGAATTGTTCCTTCAATTCCAGTATCGTACGCGTGGTCTGCTCGCTACGCACACTGTCCTTGATCGCGATACCGGCCCGCATGGCCACCAAGGCTGCTCGATGATCACCCATCGCCTCATGGCACTCCGCAAGTCGTTCGTAGCAGTAGCGTACCAGGAAGGAATAGTCCAAGGCTTTGCCACGCTCCACGCCAGCCTCGAAATAGGGGATGGCTTCGGCGGGCCTGCCCCAAGCCTGGTAGAGGTCACCGAAGTACACGGGTTGGTCCGCAAGGCCCAATCGATCATCGATCCGCCTGCGTATGGTATCCGCACGCTGGAACAGGGCCAAGGCCTCATCGAAACGACGCTCGGTCAGCTTGGCCGTTCCGATCTTGTTCAGGCTGTACGGGATCCCGATGCTATCGTTCAACGACTCCTTCATCGCCAAGGCCCGCTGGTAATAGTAGAGTGCACTCTCCAGGTCGCCATTGTCCTCATGCAGCACACCGAAGTTGTCGTACGCGCCGCACAGGTTGAGTTCGGCCTTCTCCGCTTCCAATAAGGCGATGCCCTCCCGGAAATAGCGGAACGCTTCCTCAAGATCGGTACTTCGGAGTTGATATGCCAAGCGCGTCAAAGCCTCTCCTTGGAGGGTGTACAGCCCATGTGCCTGAAGCAGTTCCACCGCCTGAAGGCCGTGGTAGGTGCTGGAGTCGTACTTGCCCAGCAGGAAATGGACCGTGGAGAGGTCCGTCTCCAACTTGCCGGTGGCGGCATGTGCCTTGCGTCCACGCGTAACGATCAATGCACGTGTGATGACGCTCTTTGACAACGGGAGGTCAGCGACCAACTTATCGTAGGGCCAAGCCAGAACGGAATCGACGAAGGCATCACCGATGGATGGTACCGCAGCACTTTGGGTGTTTCCGCTGAAGGGTAGGAAACATGCTATCGCCACAAGGACGTGCGCAACACGAGCGGAAATGACAGGCCTGCTCAATGCCCCATCATGTGACCTTTCCAAATGAAGGTCGGTTTGGCCACGTGGCGGGAACGTCGGGCGGATGATACACCGCTGTGCGCAGAAGGGTCCGCATCGTAGATCGCGTAGTCGTACGGCTTCTGGAAGTAATAGCCATCCATGATCTTTCGCAGGTAATCACCAGCACGCACCACCGGTGCCGAAGCACGTTGGACCGGGGTCAACGCAGCGCGCACTTCCCGCATTTCGCTGATGGCGCGCGGGCTCATACCGAGGTTACCACCGGTGTCGGTGAAGGTCGACAGGAACTTCGGGATGCGTTCGAGCCGTGCACCATTTTCCATCAACTCCTTCAGCCAAGCCCAATCGCCCATGGCCTTCCACTTCGTGTCGAAAAGCACCGCCTTCGGGCCCTTCACGGTGCGTTCACGAAAGAACAAGGAACTGCTTTGCACGGGCAAGCGACCCAAGCGTAGTATCCCGGCCGAGGGCACCACGGCCTTCCGATGGCACATGTATTCGCCTTCTCCGTCCACAACTATCGTATCTCCGGCAGCGATGTCGATCTTCGGGTTGCGTTCGAAGAATTCGCGCACCATGTCCAATGCCCCAGGCAGGTATTGTTCATCGCAATTCAGCCATGAGAACACCTCGCCGCTTCCTTTGATGATGCCCCGGTTGATGGCATCGTACATGCCATTGTCCGCCTCGGCCACGCCCCGGATATCGGTGCGTTCCGCAAGCCATTCGCGAGTACCATCCCTCGACCCGCCGTCCTGCACCACGTGTTCAACCTCCACACCCGGACCGCGTTGGTCGGCAACGGAAGCTGCGTTGAGCTTGAGGAAGGCCAGTTGGCCGAAGCTGGGAGTAACGACGGTGAACTTCATTCGGTCAGTGCGCTTTTCCGTGCGCCGCAGCCGCTTGGTACGGGGATCAAAGCGGAATGTTGCCGTGTTTCTTGCGCGGGAGTTTCTGCACCTTGTTCCGCAGCATGTCCAGCGCAGCGATGACCTTCTGGCGGGTCTCCGAAGGGCGGATCACCTCGTCGACGAAACCCCTTGCCGCGGCTTCATAGGGATTGGCGAACTGCTCCTTGTATTCCTCCTCCTTCTCCAGCAACTTGGTCGCGGGGTCCTTCGCCTTGGCGATCTCGTTCTTGAAGATGATCTCCGCGGCACCTTTTGCGCCCATCACTGCGATCTCGGCGCTCGGCCACGCGTAGTTCATATCCGCTCCGATGTGCTTGGAGTTCATCACGTCGTACGCGCCACCATAGGCCTTTCTGGTGATGATCGTGATACGCGGTACCGTCGCTTCACTGAACGCGTACAACAACTTCGCACCGTGCGTGATGATCCCGCGCCACTCTTGATCCGTTCCCGGCAGGAAGCCCGGCACATCCACGAATACCAATAGTGGAATGTTGAAGGCATCGCAGAATCGCACGAAGCGTGCAGCCTTGGTGCTGGCATCAATGTCCAGCACACCTGCGAGATAGGCCGGTTGGTTCGCCACGCAACCCACCGTTCGACCAGCGACCCGGGCAAAGCCGACCACCATGTTCTTGGCGAATTCGGCGTGGACCTCCATGCTGCTATCCGCGTCGATCACAGCATTCATCACCTCCCGGATATCGTAAGGCTGATTGGGGTTCCCGGGTATGATGGTGTCCAGGGCGGGACGGGATTCATCACCCTCCGTGTACTCCAAGGCAGGTGGTTCATCCTCGCAATTGCTGGGTATGAACCCGACCAAGCGCCGCAACTCCTGGATCGCTTCGAGCTCGTTCGGTGCAGTGAAGTGTGCCACACCGCTCTTCGATGAGTGCGTGCTGGCACCGCCAAGGTCCTCGCTGCTCACCTCCTCATGCGTCACGGTCTTCACTACGTTCGGGCCTGTCACGAACATGTAGCTCGTGCCTTCGGTCAT
>JAGQVV010000015.1:2226-3178 GCA_020437805.1 Flavobacteriales bacterium | reverse complement strand
CAAAGGCTTCGATCCAGAAGTCAGCGGCCTCGTTGTATCCCACGACCGGTGTCAACTCCACGCTAGTGGTCCTCATTACGTCCACCGAGCCGGTCCAACTGGTATAGAAGGGATAGATCGATCGGTCGTCGAATGCCCCATTCCGTTTCACACCGGGTGTGATCCGGATCCGTGTGGACCCTTCGCGCAGCAATGGGATCCTCGACGGTACCTCCCAGGAACCGAGCAGTTCATCGTCGGCATATACCCACACATCCGTGATGTTGCTTGTGGCACTGCCCTGAAGCGGTTCCGTGGTCACGGAGACCGCATTCACATCGATGTAGGCCGGCACCTTGTCTCCCTTGGTGCAGGAGACCAGTGCGATGGCAACGGGAAGCAGAACGCGTAACGTTCGGAGCATGCTCAATGCTCCGGCAACGTCAGGAAGTGGCCGATCAGTATGTGGGCGGTCAGGCATTTTGCAGGGCCATTCCGGCCAGCACCTGGTGTGCGATATCCAAGGCGGCCATCCCGTCCTGCGCCGTTACGACCGGTGCCGTGCCCGATCGGATGCTCTGCGCGAAAGCCTTTAATTCCTCTCGAATGGCGTTGGATGGCGCCACTTCCGGCTTCTCGAAACTGATCTCTCGCACCCCCTTGTCGGCACCCAGATCGATCGTCACCGCGAACGGATCGGCCTCTCCCTCAACGGTCCGCATCCGCACGATCTCGGTCTCTTTGGTCAGCATATCCACGGAGATGTATGCATCGCGCTGGAAGAACCGCGACTTGCGCATGTTCTTCATGCTGATCCTACTGGCCGTAAGGTTCGCCACGCATCCGTTCGCGAACGCGATCCGCGCGTTCGCGATGTCCGGCGTATCGCTCACCACGGCAACACCGCTCGCGTTCACCTGCACCACGTCGCTCCGCACCACGTTCAGTACGATGTCGATGTCGTGGATCATCA
>JAGQVV010000015.1:0-2216 GCA_020437805.1 Flavobacteriales bacterium | reverse complement strand
AGGACCACACTTACATCGGTCCCACGCGGATTGAACTGCGCCAACCGATGGGTCTCAATGAACATCGGTCCTGCGAGGAAGGGCCTGGCAGCCACGAATGCAGGGTTGAAGCGTTCCACGTGCCCCACCTGCACCTTCAGACCAGTGCGCACGGACCGCTCGACCAATTCCCTGGCCTCATCGATCGAGTTGGCGATGGGCTTCTCCACGAAGACATGCTTCCCCCGGTCCAACGCCTGGATCGCAAGGTGATGATGTGACAGGGTGGGGGTCACCACATCCACCACATCCACCGCCTCCATCAATGCCTCTATGCTCGGGAACACACTTACTCCGAACTCCTCCACCAGTCGTGCCGCCTTTTCCGGATGCGGGTCGTACACGCCCTTCAACGCCCATGCATCGATCTCCAACAGCTGCTGCACATGGATCCGGCCAAGATGTCCGGCCCCCAGAACGCCTATGCTCAAGCGTTCGCCTGCTACTGCGCCCATATGATCATCGTTCTGCGCCAAAGGCCGGCAAAAGTAGCGGTTGTGGCCGGTGTTCGCCCTCGCGGACTACTTTTGGCCACCATCATGGGCGAGGACGGATACAGGCACCAGGGCATGCGGAAGCAGCTGGTCGCCGAATTGGAGCGCAAAGGGATCAGGGACCCCAAGGTGCTTGAGGCGATCGGCAAGGTGCCACGCCACTTGTTCATCGATGACAGCGCCTTTCTGCAGATGGCGTACGCCGATGTCGCATTCCCCATCGGCAACGGACAGACCATTTCGCAACCGTATACGGTGGCCTTCCAGTCGCAATTGCTCGGCGCGGTCCAGGGCAGGAAGGTGTTGGAGATCGGCACCGGAAGTGGTTACCAGACCGCGGTCCTGAATCACATGGGCGCGCGCGTGTTCACTATAGAGCGTCAACGCCCGTTGTATTTGCGTACCAAGGAACGGCTTTCCCGCATGGGCTCGAAGGCCAAGACCTATTACGGGGATGGGTACCTCGGCCTGCCGAAGGAAGGGCCTTTCGACCGGGTGCTGGTAACCTGTGGGGCACCGTACGTTCCGCAAGCATTGCTCGATCAACTCAAGCCGGATGGATATGCCGTCATCCCATTGGGTGAAGGAGGGGAGCAGACCATGACGGTGATCCGCAGGGAAGCCGATGGGAACTTCACACGGTCCACGCACGGCGATTTCCGTTTCGTCCCTATGTTGGAGCAACGCGCGGGTTAGGATTGGTAGTTCCGCGATCTTTTCTACTTTCGCCCCCGTTCTTAGCGACACGACCCATCGAAGCAACACGGATCGGAATGAAGAGGCTTGATGTTCTTAACATTTCTCTGTTGGGATCATTACGGATTGTTCATTACCTTTGCCGGGCTTGATCGGTAGGTTTGACC
Organism: Flavobacteriales bacterium; assembly: GCA_020437805.1. Taxonomy (GTDB): domain Bacteria; phylum Bacteroidota; class Bacteroidia; order Flavobacteriales_F; family PHOS-HE28; genus PHOS-HE28. Next base: position 820 of record JAGQVV010000015.1, on the reverse strand, counting down.
GCTAGAGCCTTCACACAAACCAGAAAGCACGTAAACCAAAAACGTTCGTCATGAAGAAGACTGTACTTTTCGCCGCAGCGCTCGTAGCCGCTTCGGCTGTGTCCGCCCAAACGGGCGAGATCACCAGCAATCGCGGTGAGAACTGGCTGTCACAGGATGGAGATTGGGGCCTCACCTTCGATGCTCAACCCCTCCTGAACTACGCTGGGAACCTGTTCAACGGGAACCTCAGCAATGGCGGTGCGTCCCTGACCTGGGCCAACCCGATGTTCGCCATCCAGGGCAAGAAGCTGGTTGATGCCAACACCGCTTACCGCGGCAAACTGCGCATCGGCTTCGGGTCCAACAAGACCACCACGCTGGTGAACGCCATCCCTCAGCCTACCCCGGTCCCGAACCCTCCTGCTACTGTTGAGGACGTGACCAAGAACAGCAACTTCAACCTCGTGTTGGGTGCTGGCCTCGAAAAGCGTATCGGCAGCACCCGCGTAGTGGGTGTGTACGGTGGCGAGGCTTATGTGATGCTCGGTTCCAGCAAGACCACCAACGAATACGGCAACGCCCTCAGCGCTCAGAACCCTGACGTTACGGGTCGTGTGACCGAGACCAAGAACGGTTCCACCTTCGGCTTCGGTCTGGGTGCCTTCGCTGGTATCGAATGGTTCTGCGCTCCCAAGGTCTCCCTCAGCGGTGAGTACACCTGGGGCCTCATGATGAGCAGCACCGGCTACGCTGAGAACACCACCGAGCGTTGGGATCCGACCGCCAACAACAACGCAGGTGCAGTTGTGACCACCACCGTGGAAGGTCCGAGCAAGAG
>JAGQVV010000124.1 GCA_020437805.1 Flavobacteriales bacterium | reverse complement strand
CGTATGAGCGCTGCACCAAACGCCCCTCGATCACCAGACCGGAGCCTTTATGGACCATGGCCGCCAAGCGCTCGGCCTGCTTGCCCCATACCACCACGGGGTGCCATTGGGTGTTTTCCTTCCACTCACCCTCGGCGGTCTTGTAACGCTCGTTGGTGGCCAAGCGAAGGCGCAACATCGCCTGTCCGTTTGGAAGGTTCCTCAGTTCGGGGTCGTTGCCCAGGTTCCCGATCAGCTGCACTTTGTTCTTCATTGAAATGTTCATGGCGGTCTGCGTTTAGGTTCGTTGATGACCGAGGGCAAAGCACCGACCGACCCGGGCCGAGAGCCGGGCAATTGTCATTTACAGGCGTTTACAAGCGATCGTTGTCGTTTGTTGTACGGCCCAGCCGACGGTTTTCGGTGAATAGCCAGAGGCGTAGCGATGGTGCTTTTCTATATTTGGCCGTCCCCCGAGGAGGTGCGACCATTTCCCTGTCAGGAACCCGAACAGATGAGCCAACCTACGACCAAGATCCTGGTACCGACCGACTTCACGAAAGTGGCGGATTGCGCGATGAACCACGCCATGACCGTAGCCGGACACACGAACGCCATGGTGTTCTTGTTGCACGTGGTGGACAAGGCCTCCCATGTGGAAGAGGCCAAGCAAAAGCTTTCCATCGAGGCCGATCGCGCGCGGAAGTGGAACAAGGATGTGGTACTGGAGCCTATAATACGTGTGGGATCGATCTACGAAGAGATCGGTGACGCTGCCGCAGAGGAGGATGCTGGCCTGATCATCATGGGCACACACGGCATGCGTGGCATGCAGTTCATTACGGGTAGCCGGGCCTTACGGGTGATCACCAGTTCGCGCGTTCCATTCATCGTGGTACAGGAGCGTATGATCAAGGAATCGGGCTACAACAATATCCTTGTCCCCCTGGACCTTCAGAAAGAGACCCGCCAAAAGCTGACCATCGTGGCCCAGATGGCGAAGAGCTTCGACAGCAAGGTCCACTTGATCACACCAAAGGAGGACGACGAATTCCTGCACAAGCAGTTGCTGAACAACCTGAAGTTCGCCGACCAATACTTGAAGGAAAGGGGCATAGCCCATGTAACGAAGATCGCGGACGAGGACAGCAACGATTTCGTCAAAGCCGTGATCAAACATGCGATCGAGATCGACGCCGATCTCATCAGTATCATGAACCTCACTGAAGGCAACATCTTCGGAATTCTGGGTGTGCCATATGAACAGGAGATCATCGCGAACGAGGCCATGATACCGGTGTTGAGCATGAAACCGGTTGCGACAGGTGTGGGGAGCGGATGGACGATGCAGGGTTAGGCCCGCATTCCCATCACGAGGATATCATCCACTTGCTCGTGGCCTTTGCGCCAGCTTTGGAAGGCTTCATCCAACATCCGCCGCTGTTGTTCGGCCGGGAACTTGCTGATCCCCATGAGCAGCTCGCGGAATCGCCGATAGAGGAACTTCTTGCCTTTAGGACCGCCGAACTGGTCGGCATATCCATCGGAGAAGAGATAGACCATATCCCCTTGCTGTAGCTTGATCCGATGGTCCGTGAACCGATGGCCTGCGAGATCGAAGCTGCCGATGGGCCGTTTATCGGGTGCGAATTGGAGCATTTCTTCGCCACGCACCACATAGAGCGGAGCGTTCGCCCCCGCATACTCCAAAACGCGCTGTTCCGGGTCGAAGTTGCACAGGGCCATGTCCATTCCATCGTGCACCAGGCTATCCTTGCGGCCGTTGTGGAGCGCATCGAACGCGATCCTATTCAGCTCCGAGAGCACCTCCGAGGGTCTTGACCGACCCTTGTCCTTAACGGCTTGGTTGAGTCCGTTATGGCCGATCAGGCTCATGAAGGCTCCCGGCACACCGTGCCCGGTACAATCCACGGCAGCGAAGGTGATGCGGTCGTCAAGCTGCTCCACCCAGTAGAAGTCGCCACTGACGATATCCTTGGGACGGTAGAAAACGAACGATTCGGGCATCAGTTCCCGTATGCGACGTTCGGGTGGTAGGATGGACTCCTGCAGGCGTTTCGCATAGTTGATGCTGTCCTTCAAGTTCGTGTAGAGCTCCTCCACCTTGCGGCTTTGACGAACCACCTCTTCTTTCTGGCGGACCACCTCCTCGGTACGTTCTGTCACCTTCTGCTCCAGCACACGTTCGCGTTGGCCCAACTCGTCGCGCATCTTCAAGAGCGCGTGTCCGAGCATATCCTCCTCGCTAAGGGGCTGGTATTCGGCCTCAAAGTCACCGGCTGCCACGGCATGCGAGAAGTCGGTGGTTCGTCTCAGCCCCTCCACCAGTGAGGTTAGCGCCATGCCCATATCACCGATCTCGTCGTTGGTGGTGCGCACTTTGGTCCGCGGGAACACACCGCGCCCCAGGCTCAGCAAGACACTGCGCAGGCGCTGTACCGGACTAACGATATCGCGAACGATGAAGAACGCGGC
>JAGQVV010000123.1 GCA_020437805.1 Flavobacteriales bacterium | reverse complement strand
GACCAGTTCACCACGTTCTCATTGATGAACCGATGGTTCGGGACGATCACGTTCATGCCATCGCGTGAATACACCGTGGATGTCCGCAGGTTGATGGTCGTAACGCGACCGACAAGCCCTTCGACCTCCAGGACATCGCCGACCCGGATGGTGCCTTCGGCGAGGATGATGATCCCCGAGACCACATCCATGAAGGTTTGCTGCAGGCCAAGGCCAAGACCCACCAACAAGGCGGCGGAGCCGGCGATGAAGAACGTGATATTGAAGCCCAGCAGTTCCAGGCAGGTCACGATCACAGCGACCCACACCCCGTATTTCAACAAGAGGAAAGCGGAGTGCAGACGCGAGGCCTGTTCCGGGTTGGCGCGCGCGCGATGGTCCTTGAGGCCCTTGATCACGCGCAACAGGACCATGGCACCCATGACCACGAGCATGGCATAGAACGCACTACCAAAGGTGACCGTATGGTCTCCCAGTATCACCATGGTCTCGTTCAGCAATGCACGCATGGAAACGATCCCGTACGGGTGTGGCTCGGCCCTCTGGGAACGCGGTAAAGCTATGGTACAGCGGAAATGGAAAGGGCGAGCAACGTGAAAGGTGGTTCCTGCTCGAGGGTTGGCAAGGGACGATGAAGGCCGATCCCATAGGCCCTTTCCTTCCCATCTTCGTACCCTTACCTTTCGATGACATGACGTTCGATCAGATCCTGAACTACCTGCGCTTGGGTCCGGATGCGGAGGAGCCGCAATCGGCCATGGCCGCCATCGAGAAAGGGGTGGTGTTCCGGGGGACCAACCTGCTGATCCTGGTCTTCGCCATCCTGATCGCATCGGTGGGCCTCAATGTGAATTCGACCGCTGTCGTGATCGGTGCCATGCTCATCTCCCCGCTGATGGGCCCCATCGTCGGGGTCGGTGCGGGTCTGGGTGTGCTGGACCTGTTCCTCGTGCGACGGGCCCTGAAGAACCTGGGCTTCGCAGTAGGCGCCAGCTTGGTCACCTCCACCCTGTACTTTCTGATAAGCCCTTTGGGGGATGCCTACTCGGAGATCCTGGCGCGCACCACCCCCACGATCTGGGATGTGCTCATCGCCACGGCAGGTGGCTTCGCGGGCATCATCGCCACGGCGAGCAAGGAGAATACCCGGGGCAATGTGGTTCCGGGAGTCGCCATTGCCACCGCCCTGATGCCACCCTTGTGCACGGCCGGGTTCGGGCTGGCGCATTTGAACTGGTCGTTCTTCTTCGGTGCGCTCTACCTCTTCCTCATCAATTCGGTGTTCATCGCCATCGCAGCGCTTTTCACCATCCGCTGGTTGGGTTATCCGGCCACGGTCATGGCGGACGAGCGGATGGCCCTCCGGATCAGACGCTACACCGCCCTCATCGTCTTAGTTACCGTTGTCCCCAGCATCTACATGGCCTACCGCTTGGTGAAGCAGAACGCCTTCCACAATAACGCATCGACCTTCGTGGCCCGGGAGACCGCCGTCGCGGACAATTTCCTTGTTGAGCACAAGATCGATGCTCCCTCCCGGACCATCCATCTCGTGTACATGGGCAATGGGATCAGCCCGGAGAAGGAGGCTGATCTGCATGAACACTTGGACCTCTACGGTATTCCCGATGCGAAGCTGGAGATCCGCACGGGCCTTTCGTTGAGCGAGCTCGGGAAGAAGGAACGTACCGAGAACGAAGGCTTGAAACGCCAAGTGGATGAGAGCCGCGCCGTGTTGGCGCGCTTGGCCGCATTGAACGATAGCCTGACGGCGGACCGGAACAGGAATGAACTGATCATGAAGGAAGCGCGCGCCATGCACCCGGGTCTGCACTGGTTGGTGATCACGGACCTGCCGCAGGAAGCGTTGGGGTCCGATACCTTGGACAAGGTGGTTGCCGCACACTTCACCACCTACCCGGATACGACCGAGATCGCCCGGATGGAGCGCTGGTTGGAGGTGAAGTTGGACGGTGATCGCCACACCTTGGCGATCACCTGTGAGGAACCCGCGGCTGAACCGGACAAAGGCAAGCGTCGTTGAGGCGCTTGATCCACCACGGATACATTTGAACACCGGCCCACGGGGTCGGGCATCGAGCATGAAGAAGCAGAAGAAGGAGACAGCGAAGAAAGTGGAGGTCCGTCCATTGGAGTTGGCGACGTTCGAGGATTTCGCATCGGCGATGCGTGCCGCTTATCCGGATTGGACCGGTGTGCTTTGGCGCCGGGAAACCATCCAGAAGCTGATCGACCTCTTCCCCGAAGGTCAGCTCGGCGTTTTCATGAGCGGGAAGTTGGTGGGTTGTGCCCTTGCCATCATCGTGGACATCGAGAAGATCGGACTGGACCACGACTACATGAAGGTCACCGGCGGATACACCTTCAACACGCACGATCCAGCTGGCAACGTTATTGTACGGGATCGAGGTGTTCGTGCACCCGAAGTACCGTGGAATGCGCTTGGGCCGGCGCTTGTACGATGCGCGCAAGGAGCTTTGCGAACAGCTGAACCTGCGTTCGGTGATGTTCGGTGGACGGATCCCGAACTACCACAAGCACGCGGCGGAGCTCAGTCCCAAGGAGTACATCCAGAAGGTGAAGCAGAAGGAGATCCACGACCCTGTGCTCTCCTTCCAAATGGCGAACGACTTCCACGTTATGAAGCTCCTGAAGGGGTACATGCCGGAGGATTCAGGCTCGCTGGAGTACGCCACGTTGATGGAGTGGGACAACATCTACCACAATGAGGACAACTTCGGCAGGAGTTGGGAGCGGAACGTGCGCCTGGGCCTGATCCAGTGGCAGATGCGTTCCTACAAGGACAGGGCCGAGCTGTTCGATCAGCTGGACTACTTCCTGGAGGTGGTAAGTGGGTACAACAGCGATTTCGCCGTACTTCCGGAGTTCTTCAATGCACCACTGATGGCGGCGTACAACGACCGTAGCGAAGCCGATGCCATCCGCTGTTTGGCCGAACATACGGATGCGATACGAGACCATCTCGTGGAGCGTGCGGTGAAGTACAATGTGAACGTGGTCAGCGGGAGCATGCCGATGCTCGATGATGGCAACCTGTACAATGTGGGCTTCCTATGCCGCAGGGACGGGACATGGGACCGCTACGAGAAGATCCACATCACACCCAACGAAAGGCAGGCATGGGGCATCGAAGGTGGAAGGGAGGTGAAGGTCTTCGATACCGATTGCGGACGTGTAGGGGTGCTCATCTGTTACGACTGTGAGTTCCCGGAACTGGTGCGCGTGATGGCCTTGAAAGGGATGCAGATGCTCTTCGTGCCTTTCCACACCGACACACAGACCGCGTTCTCCCGCGTGCGGCACTGTGCCCAGGCCCGGGCCATCGAGAATGAATGCTTCGTGGCGATCGCGGGGAGCGTGGGCAACCTTCCGCGGGTGAGCAACATGGATATCCAGTTCGCACAAAGTGCCGTGTTCACCCCCTGCGACTATGCCTTTCCATCCACGGGCATCAAAGGCGAAGCCACCACGAACACGGAGATGGTGCTGGTGGTGGATGTGGACCTCAGCCTGTTGAAGGACCTGCACCACAACGGTAGCGTACAGAACCTCAAGGATAGGCGGCCCGACCTGTACCGCTTGGAAATGCTCAAGTGATGCGCTCCGGCGGGAGCGTATGAGGCTCCATGGGTTCGGCCGCAACCTCCTTGGTCGGCCTATTGCCGAGCAGGCCGAAGGCCATGATGACACAGGTCCCCAGCACCATCAGGAAGAGCAGGCCCATGCCAACGCCGGGCATCTTCAACTTGGCTGGAAGTGAGAAATAGAGCAGGATGCTGATAAGGCCGCGCGGGGTCACGTACACCAGTGGCCGCAGGTCCACCTTCAAGGCGACCTTCAGGAACACGGCGCGCACGAGGTAGGTGGCGGCAAGGAGCCCCATGCCCACCAGCACCACGGTCTTGTCGGCCAATTGCATCAGGATCACCGTATAGCCGAACACCACGAAGAAGAAGGTGCGGATCAGGAATGCGCTCTCCCCGGAGAGCGAGTGGAACTGCTCAAGGTCACGCTTGAAGTCAGGGTACATGAACCGGCTTTGGAACCACTGGAAAGGCAATTGGTCCGCGTTCGCAAGGAACATCCCGAAGGCCAACACCACCACAAGGGAGCTGAGGTGGAACTGCTTCCCCATGGCGTAGACGAGGACGAGAATGGCCATGATCAGGAAGAACTTCACCTTGTGCTTGATCCGGCCCAGCAACCAAAGGAGCGCCATGGAGAACAGTGCGCTCAGGATCAATACCCCGAGGATCTCGCCGCCCAACTTGCCGAACGCACCGAAGCCGAAGGAGTCATTGGACACGATGAAGTTGAAGAAGACGATGCCGAGTATGTCGGAGAAGGAGGACTCATAGACCACGAACTCCTTGCGTTCCGTGGATAACCCGACCACGGAAGGGATCGCTACCGCGCTGCTGATCACGCTGAGCGGGATGGCGTTCGCCACGCACACGATCCACGCGGTATCCGTGATGAAATGGAGCAGGCCGGCGATGGCTGCCACCGTGATAAGCAGGAGCATCAGGGCGGAGGTGAAGGCTTTGCTGATGGTGGTCCGTTTCTCACGCTCGTAGCGAAGGTCAAGGGCACCTTCGAGCACGATGAGGATGAGGCCCACATTGCCCAATGTGGGTAGGATCAATTGCATGTCCATCACACGGAAGGTCCACGCATCGGCGAGCACGCGCAGAACGATACCGAGGCCCATCAACAGCAACACCGCAGGCACGCTGGTCCGTCTCGCGAACAGGTCGAACAGGTAGCTGAAGATGACAAGCCCGCTAAGGAAGATGAGGATGCCGTAAGTATCCATGATCGACGCCGAAGATGCGGAGAAAGTTCGAGCAGTGAGCGCGCAGGCGACCCATCAGAGCGGCCCGAAAGCCGCTGTGGAGTTCGTGATGGTGGCCCCACCCGAACCATATTGCTCCGTCCGTTCCCTTAAGGCTGAACAGGATACGTGGGCACCACTCCGACGCTATGGAAGAAGAACGCCCACTTATCGGCCTGTTGTTCGATGATCATGCTCGTGGGCATGCCAGCGCCATGGCCTGCTTGCGTTTGTACGCGGATCAAAACCGGATCATCGCCTTGCTGAGCGGGCTGCAAGGTACTGATGAACTTGAAACTGTGGGCAGGGACCACGCGGTCATCGTGATCGGCGGTCATCACCATGGTGGAGGGGTACTTCGCAGGTGCCACGTTGTGCAAGGGGGAGTAGGCCATAAGGTAATCGAACTCCTCCTTGCTGTTGTCCGCATTGCCGTATTCCGGCACCCATCCGAACCCTGCGGTGAACTTCTGGTAGCGGAGCATGTCCAGTACGCCCACTTCCGGAAAGCACACCCCGAAAAGGTCAGGGCGCTGGGTCATCACCGCGCCCACCAGCAAACCGCCGTTGCTTCCTCCGTTGATGCCGAGGTGTGCGCGGTCCGTCCATTTCATCGCCACCAGGTACTCGGCCGCTGCGATGAAGTCGTCGAAGACGTTCTGCTTCTTCTCCTTCATACC
>JAGQVV010000122.1 GCA_020437805.1 Flavobacteriales bacterium | reverse complement strand
CGTTCCGTTGTTCTTCAAGGTGATGTCTGGCGATATCGAATCCTCACCGCACTGCAATTCGGCGATGTTGGTGATCGAGGTGATGGCGGCATCGAACACGATCGGTTCCACCTGGTCGGCCTCCCAACCGCCAAGGGTATCGCCGCAGCTTGCCCCCAGCCAGGGTTCCAGCAAGGGCCAGCTCACATCCAAGCGGCCGTAGTAATCATCCACGCTGTTGGCACAGTTCGCCGCGCCGCCGAAGAGTTGACCCACCAGCTGTTTGTTCTGGTTCCATAACCCGCTGCCGGAAGATCCAGGTTCAGTGGTGCCCGCATCCCAAACGGAAACCCGCCAGCAATCGGCCCCTGAGAAGGTCCCTGTCACGGCGGCACCCTCGGAATGCGAGATCTTCTTGATGTCGCCACGCGGGTGGTGGATACCCGTCATCCGCGTGGCGGGTACGGGGCTCCTGTCCCAACCGCTGTAGTAAACGTAATATTCCTCGGGTGGCGCCGTGTTCAACTGGAGCAGGGCCACATCGGTGCCGGCGCTGTTCACGAGCAATTGGCAACCCGAAACGGTCTGGTCCATGGGCCCGTTCTCGGTGGGGTCACATGCCGGGCTGTCCCAGTTGAAGCGGAAGGTCCAGTTGGCCACTTGGTCGTTCAAACAATGATCCGCCGTGAGGAAGTACGGTGTGCCATCCTCGGCGCAATTGTTCAGTAGCGTTCCCGTGCAGAAGCCACTGCCGCCATTCACCAGGATCGCCACCGATCGGATCTGGTCGCGCCATTCATCGCCTTCGGGGCAGATCACATTGATGTTGCACGCACCGCTATCGCCCAGGTCGCGCGCCACGGCGAAGGGATCGCGATACCCGTGAGTGACCTTACCGATCCGCAGGTGGCCTTGGCCCGCCAGGTGGGCCGGTTCGTGGTACTCGATGGTGATCCGTTCGCCGGGCAGCAGGGAGACACCCATGCTCGGTCGGCCTCCGTTGCTGTTGGCGGTGTAGGCGCCCAACTGGTCCCCCGCATCGTTGTGGATGAACAGCCACGCGCCTTCAGGGATGCGGTACTCCGTGAAGTTGAAATTGATGCTCGACGCATCCGGACAACGGATAGCGAGCCGCCAAACGCGTTCGCCGCTTCGCAGGGTGGTCCACGTCCCGTGCGTATCCATGGCCAGGTCCACAGGGTGGTCCACTCCAAAGCGATAAGGGCCTTTCACACCGATCGATCCGTTCAAGGCATCCTCTGCAATGAGCGCATCGCGATCCACATGTGGCAGTTCCACCGTTGGCACGGGAGCAAGTAACGCGGCACCGGGAAGCAGACCAAGGGCCTTGCCACCGTATGCGATCTGTGCATGCACCTGAGCGCAGACAGCGCTAGCCATCAACAGCGTCAGGACCTTCATGCACTTCGAGACCGGCATCCGGTGGAGTTGGGTCAGGAACGTGAAGGTCAACGAGCCAGAACGAGCCGGGAGGTGTATCGCTTGTCCGCCGCAACGACCTGCACGGAGTATACCCCTTCAGCGTTCTCGGAGAGGTCGAGTTCGATGCGCTCGCCGGAAGCTGTCACCGTGTGTTCTTCCACCACTCGGCCAACGGCATCCAACACGCGGACGGCGATCGTACCGCTGCGAACGGGAGCGGAGATCGCGATGAGCCCGGTGCTCGGGTTCGGTGCGATCATCAGCGGTTCATCCAACCCTGCATCGGTGATCCCGGTGGTGATCGGATAGCCTTGCAATTGGTCACCACAGTTCCCCAGCCATTGGGAGAATGACGAGTAGCTCGTGCTGAGCTTACCGTAGTAGTCATTGAAGTTGAACCAACAGCTCGCCTCGCCGCCGTACAACTGCCCCACGAGCAGTCCGTTCTGGTTCCAAAGACCACTGCCCGAGGAGCCACCTTCCGTGGTGCCATCGTTCCATGCACTGACCCTCCACACTTGGGCACCACCGTAGGTGGCGGATGTAACAGGCTGGTACTCGAAGCTGATCTTCTTGATGTCGCCACTGGGGTGGTGTATGGCCGTGGCATTGGTCGCGGCCGTATTGCTCTTGTCCCATCCGGTGTAGAACACATTGTAACTCTCCGGGGGTGTGGAGTTCAACTGGAGCAACGCAGCATCAGCATTGCTCACGGTGGCCCTCATGGTCGATCCGGACACGGTCCTGTTCGTCGGCGCATTCGATGTGGGCGAGCACGTTGGGCTATCCCAGTTGAAACGGAACACCCACGTGCCCACGTTTTCCCCTTGCGTGCAGTGCCGGGCCGTCAGGAAATACGGGGTCCCATCATCAGCACAATTGTTGATCAGCTGACCGGTGCAGAACCCACTACCACCTACAGTGATCATGGCCACGGATCGTATCTGGTTCCGCCAAGGATCACCTTCGGGGCAAATGACGTTGTTGTTGCAACTGCCGCTCTCGTTCAGTGAAGGGGCCGATCCCACCACATCCCGATAAGCGTGCGTCACTTGGTTGATGTGCAACTCGCCTCGCCCTTGAACGGCAGCCGGTTCGATGTACTCCACCGTGATCCGCTCACCGGGCACTTGGGTGACACCCAACACCGTATGCCCGGGATTGCTCTCTGCGGTGAAGCCTCCGATCACAACGTCGGCCTCGTTGTACACGAATACCTTGGCGCCTTCGGGCACCACGTAGCGGTCGAACACGAAGTTGATGCTGTATGCTTCCGGGCAGCGGATGCCAAGACGCCAGACCCGATC
>JAGQVV010000121.1:3074-33574 GCA_020437805.1 Flavobacteriales bacterium | reverse complement strand
TGCACATCTTCAGCCGTCAGGTGTTGGATCTGATCCGCGCCGGAAAGACAGGCTGGGAGGACCTCGTGCCTCCGTACGTGGACAATATGATCAAGGACAACCGCCTGTTCGGCTTCACCCCTGTGGCAAAGTCCAAGGAGAACGCGAAGGCCTGATCGGGCCGTGCTGCTGACGGGATCACGATCTTGCAGTCCCGATGTCCGGCCTTGAACCCGATACCACACCGTACAACGGGCACGCAGCGGCTGTCTATGCCTTGGTACCCGGTGCATCGGGCACCGCGTTCATGAGCGGTGGTGGCGATGGCAAGGTGATCGGTTGGGACCTGCAGCGCCCGGATGAAGGAACCCTCTTAGCGACGGTGAGCGACGCCATCTACAGCCTGCATCTGGATCGGGAACGCGAGCGCATGTTGGTGGGCACGGCGGCAGGTCGCTTGCACGTGATCGACCTGCGATCGAAGAAGGAGACACAAGTGGTGGAACTGCACCGCAAAGGCATCTTCCGCATCCTTTCCCACCATGCCAATGGCTTCGTGTGTGCCGGTGGCGATGGCATCCTGAGCGTGTGGGACCAGAGCGACGCCGTGGCACTGCAACGCCGGATCCCCTTGTGCGACGAAAAGCTGCGTGATCTTGCCCTATCCCCCACGGGAGATCGCTTGGCAGTGGCCTGTGGTGATGGCACAGTGCGTGAATTCGAACCCACGCTTTTCAACGAGACGTTGCGTACCGAAGCCCATCCTGGCGGGGCCAATAGCGTGAGCTACCACCCGGTGAAACCGATCCTGATCAGTGGAGGAAAGGATGGGAACCTGCGTTTCCGGCACACGCATGAGGACGGGCGCGAGGTGCACGCGTTCCCGGCCCACAAGGGATCGATCTACGCCGCAGCGGTGGATCCCGCGGGTCGTTGGTTGGCGTCGGTGGGACGCGATGCCATGGTGAAGCTCTGGGACGCGAACGACCTTCAGCCCCTGTACCGCAGCGCCCGGGATCGAAGCGGACACACCCATTCCGTGAACGCCCTGCTCTGGCGCGATGGATCACTGATCACCGCCAGCGATGACAAGTTGGTGAGGGCATGGACCTTTCCTTGGTGAGCGCGCGCCGAAGGCCTGGCCGCTCCTGGACCAGCCGGCCGGGTCACTTCCAGTTCGCCACGTACCAGGGCACGGCCTTTCGAAGTCCTGTTCGAAGGTCCACGGCAGGGATATAGCCCAACAACCCCTTGGCCTTGCTGATGTCGGCCAGCGAATCGCGGATATCCCCACTGCGTTCCGGCCCGTGCTCCACGCCCACACCGGCGATCGCGGGATCGACTCGGGCCAGTTCATCGCGCAGCGCATCCACCAGTTCGAGAAGCGTTGTGCGATCGCCGTACGCCACATTGAAAACCTCACCGGTACAGCGCTCATCGGCAGCGGAGGCGGCTTTCACCACGGCTTCCACGGCATTGGCGACGTAGGTGAAATCCCGCGATTGCAGACCATCGCCGTGGATCAGCGGAGCCTTGTGGTCCAAAAAGCGGCTGATGAATTTCGGTATCGCCGCGGCATAGGGCCCCTCGGGGTCCTGACGTTCGCCGAAGACATTGAAGAAGCGCAGCCCGATGGTGGGGAGTCCGTACAAATGAGCGTAAAGCTTGCCGTAGGTCTCGTTGCCGGCCTTGGTCACGGCGTACGGCGAAAGCGGCCTTCCGATGTTCTCCTCGCGCTTCGGCAACTCCTTGGAATCGCCATAGACGCTGGAGCTGGAGGCGTATATGAAGCGCTGTACACCTTCGATCCGGGCGGCCTCGATCATGTGCAAGAAGCCGCTCAGGTTCGTTTCGTGCGAGGCGATGGGGTCCGCGATGGAACGCGGCACCGATCCCAGCGCCGCGAGGTGGATCACGATGTCCACACCGCGCACCGCAGCCTTGCAGTCCGCCAATACGCGGATATCCCCGGGCATGAACGTGAAACGCTCATTGCCTTCCAAGTGCCCGATGTTCTCCCGTTTGCTCGTGGCCAGGTTGTCCATGGCGCGCACACGGTGGCCTGCTTCGATCAACGCATCGCAAACGTGACTGCCGATGAATCCCGAACCGCCGGAAACGAGATAGGTGGTCGGGGAACTGACGCTCATGGGCAGGTGTGGACCATTGAAGGCGGGCTAAATGTAGCAGTGGAGAACGTTCAAGGCACGCGCACGGCGGATCGGATTTCCATGATCAGCCCTTGATCGCGGCTCCATACCAGATGGTATGCATCGTTCGTGGCAATACCGCGGTGAAGAGCGGGTCGAAGCGGGCCAGGAGATCGCGCTGGCCTTCGCTGCGCCCTAGGTTCGCGAAAAGACCGGTGGTTCCTTCATGCAACTCGGCGAAAGGCGCGAAGAGGTCACGATCAGCGATCGGGTCGAGATAGCGCCAGTAGCTATCCCATGCCACGAAGCGTTTGCGCAACCATCCGTGCATGGCCGTGCCGTGCAAATTCTCGGCGAAGAGCAGTACGCCACCGGGCTTCAAAACACGGTGCATCTCCCGTATCGCTTGGGTTTGACGCTCCTTGGTGCCCAACGCACCGATCATGCTCTTGAAAACCACCACATCAAAACTCGCATTCGGCTTGTTGATGGCCGTGGCATCGATGGCTTCGTAACCGATCACTTCCTCATATCCGTAAGTGCGGTGTAGTGTTCTCGCCCGGTCCGTCGGTCCCCGCAGGTCGCTACAGACCACGGCGAAGCCATGATCGGCCATCATCAGGCTGAGGCCTCCATCCCGTTCGCCCAAGGCCAGTGCCTGGCGGCAATGGTCGGGCATGGACGAGAGTATTCGGTGCCATAGCGGATAAGCCCTTGACCACGAACGAACCTCCCATTGGAAGTACAGGTCGAAGCGGGCATTCGGTGCGGACATGGAGCAAAGAAAAGGGGTGGCACATTGCCCCCCCTCTCCGATCGGAACTTGTTACAATTACTTCGCGACCGCTACCGACCGTTTCTCGCGGATCACCGTGATCTTCACCTGTCCGGGATAGGTCATCTCGTTCATGATCCGGTCCGCGATGCTCATGCTGATCTCGTCGCTCTGGCTGTCGGAGATCTTCTCGCTCTCCACCATCACGCGCAGTTCCCGGCCCGCTTGTATCGCAAAGGCCTTGGTGACCCCATTGTAGCTCATGGCCAGGCTTTCGAGGTCCTTCAGGCGTTTGATGTAGGCCTCAGTGGCTTCGCGGCGAGCACCCGGGCGGGCACCACTGATGGCATCGCAGGCCTGCACGATCGGCGAGAGCAAGGTCGTCATCTCGATCTCGTCGTGGTGGGCACCGATGGCATTGCACACATCGGGCTTCTCGCCGAACTTCTCGGCCAGTTTCATGCCAAGGAGCGCGTGCGGCAATTCGGGTTCCTCGTCGGGCACTTTGCCGATGTCGTGCAACAGTCCGGCCCGTTTGGCGGTCTTCGGGTTCAAGCCCAGCTCGCTGGCCATGATCGCACTGAGGTTCGCCACCTCGCGGCTGTGCTGCAGCAGGTTCTGGCCGTAGGAGCTGCGGTACTTCATGCGTCCCACCATGCGGATCAGCTCGGCGTGCAGCCCATGGATACCGAGATCGATACAGGTGCGCTTGCCCACTTCCACGATCTCCTCCTCAAGGTGCTTTTTCGTCTTGGCCACGACCTCCTCGATCCGGGCCGGGTGGATCCGTCCGTCCTTCACCAATTGATGGAGGGCCAAACGCGCGATCTCGCGTCGGACGGCGTCGAAGCAGCTCAGTATGATGGCTCCAGGCGTATCGTCAACGATGATCTCCACGCCAGTGGCCTCCTCCAAAGTGCGGATGTTCCGCCCTTCCCGGCCGATGATGCGACCCTTCACATCGTCGTTGTCGATGTGGAACACGCTGACCGAGTTCTCCACAGCATGCTCCGTGGCCACCCGCTGGATGGTCTGGATCACGATCCGCTTGGCCTCCTTGTTGGCGGTCATCTTGGCCTCTTCCGAAATGTCCTTGATGGTGGCCATGGCGGCGGTACGCGCCTCATCCTTGAGCGAATCCACCAATTGCTTCTTCGCCTCCTCGGCGTTGAGCCCGCTGATGTTCTCCAATAGGCTCACTTGCTTCTGGTGCAGCTTCTCCGATTCCTGACGACGGTGCTCCAGGCCCGCCATCTTCTGCTCCAGTTCCTCTCTGATACGGTCCACCTGCTTCTCTTTGTTGGACAGGTCCTGTTGCTGGCGACTGAGCTGCTGTTCGCGTTGTTTCGACTTCTCTTGTGATTGCAGCAGGGCACGTTCGCGTTCGCGCACCTCCTTCTCGTGTTCCTCCTTCAGTTGCAGGAACTTCTCCTTCGCTTGGAAGATCTTTTCCTTCCGAAGCGCTTCCGCTTCCACCTCAGCCTCCTTGAGGATGGTGTGGCTGCGTTTCTTCATGGCCGTGTTCAGTACCAGGAACACGACGGCCCCACCGGCGACAATGCCGGCGAGGAGGCCGATCAGAATGCTTATCATATCCATTTGTCCACGCTATGTTTTTAGCGGAACATGCATGTCCTCCTTGGGGCCCACGCCCGGGAGCGAAGGGGTCAGAACCGGAGATCGGCGAGCACTTTCTCGATGTCGCTGAGTGCGGCATCGGCTTCGGACCCTTGTCGGGATACGGTGCTGTTCAGCGCGCGTACGGTGACTTCCAAAGCGGCCATGGCCAGTAGGTCCTGCTTGTCGGTCAACGGGTAGTTGGCCTTCAGGCGGGTAATGCTCTCATTGATCTCTTCCACGGCCCTGCGCACGTTCTCCTCCTCCGACCCTTGAATGGTCAGCGGATATGCGCGGCCTGCGAGTTCCACCCTGATCGATCGTTCTTCCATGTTCTACTTCGACGTTTCAGGCCTTCAGCAAGGCCAGACAGCTGTCGATCTCGTTCACCAGTTCATCGATCCTTTCCTTCGTTCCCGGTACGGTCGTACCGCCACCAGCGGCTCGCCCCTTCCGGAGGACCTCGTTCTCCCGCTCCAACTCCGCTACGCGGGCCTTCAGCACCTCCGCCTTTCGACGGTTCTCCTGGGCTTGGGCATCCAATTCTGCGGCCTTCTTGCGCAGTGATCCGTGAGCATCCACAAGATGCTTCACCTTCTCCTCCACTACGCGCAAACGATCCGTCAACGTGAGCATATGTCGGACCGGGGGTTCTACATGGTCCGAGGTCAAAGATAGCTGCCACCCATGTTCCCGCATGCTTTTTGTACCAACGCACACCTGTTGATCGGAATCGCTTCCGACCGTGCTTGTACGGCCCCCTCCTGGCTAGCTTGCCCGCTCTTGCACCAGAACATGACACCTCATCACCACGTATTGGCTCCGATCAACTTCAAGTATATCGTGTTATCATGCCTGATATTCAGCTTATTGAGAACAATCGATTCAAGTGCTCAGGAGCCTGCCAAAAAGACGGAATTCATCAACCCGATGGCGATCCCCTTGGACCTCTCGGGCAACTTCATGGAGCCCCGGAGCAACCATTTCCACTCCGGTCTTGACATGCGTACGCAAGGTCGCGAGGGGGTTCCTGTGCGCGCCGTGGCGGCTGGTTGGGTCTCGCGGATCAAGATCAGCCCATGGGGCTACGGCAAAGCGGTCTACATCGACCATCCGAACGGTCATACGTCGGTGTATGGTCACTTGCAGCAACTGACAGGGCTGGTCGGAAATGCTTGTACCGAAGCGCAGTACCGGATGAAGGACTTCGGCATCGATTGGACCCCGGAGAAAGGCTCCATACCGGTGAAGCAGGGCGAGGTGATCGGCCTGAGCGGCAACACGGGCAGCAGCGGCGGCCCGCACCTGCACTTCGAACTGCGGAACACCGCCAGCCAACATGCCTTGGACCCGCAAGCCATGGGGATCCAGGTTCCGGACAAGACCCCACCGGAGATCCTCGGGGTGCGCCTGTACCCGCTTACCGATAGCTCCAGGGTAGGCCCCTACCCGCCCAAAGCGGTCGGCCACCCTTCCCAAGGCGGAGCGGGCAGCTACGGGCTGAAGCCCGGGGATATCCCTACGGCATACGGCACCGTTGGTCTCGCATTGCACACGTTCGATCGCTATGACGGCATGGCGGCAAAATTCGGGGTGCGCCGGATCGAGCTATTCGTGGACAGTGTGGCCATGTTCAGCACCCGTTTCGATGCGGTGGACTTCAACACCAATCGTTACTGCAATGCACACATGGATCATGCGCTGTACAAGGGCAACAAGATGGAATACCACCGCTGCTACCGCCTGCCCAACAACAAACTGCGGATCTATGGCAAGGAGGAAGCCCAAGGGCGCATCGCGCTTAGGCCCGGGAAGGACCACCACGTGCGCTTCAAGGTGACCGACACGAACGGCAATGTTTCCACCTTGACCTTCATGTTGCGCGGGGCCACTGCGGAAGCCTCACGATCCTGGGGGGGCGACGTGCCCGATGGGAGCCTGTTCCGCTACGACACCGAGAACGTCCTATCCGAAGATGGGGTGAGCTTGACCCTTCCGGCAATGGCGTTGTATGATGACACCTACGTGGGCTACGAGCGCAAGGCTGCTCCGGCCAAGGCGATCGCACCGTTGCACGTGCTGCACGACCCATTGGTCCCCATCCACAGCAACAGCACCCTGCGCATCGAGGTACCCGACCTGAAGGAAGAATGGCGCAGCAAGGCACTGATCGTATCGATGAACGACAAGGCCAGCGCGGTGGGCGGCACCTACGCCGATGGCGCGATCACCGCTCAGGTAAGGAGCTTCGGTTCGTATACGGTGATGCTGGATACGGTCCCGCCGGTCATCAAGAACGCGGATCTGCGAGCGGACATGAGCGGTCGCAGTTCCTTCACCCTGAAGGTCACCGACGACCTTTCCGGGATCGGCAACTGGAAAGCGACGCTCGACGGCAATTGGATCCTTATGGAATACGAACCCAAGACCAATAGCCTGACGCATACGTTCGACTCGCATACACAGGCTCCGGGCAAGAAGATCTTCAAACTTGAGGTCAAGGACGAGCGTGGGAACACGTCCAGTTACGAACTCGTTTTCACGCATTAAGGACATACGCAACGGGTCAACCGTTGCGTTCCAAGTGCATGAAGGCTCGCTTGCTCCTTCCTCTATCCGCTCTGGCCTCATTGGTCATCGGCGTATCGGCCTTCCAGGACCGGGCCCCGCTTTCCGGATCCGCCTCTACCACGCTACACGAAGGGGACATCCTGTTCCAAAGCACAGGAGGTGCACAGGCCGAAGCGATCCGCTTGGCCTCGGGCTCCGAATGGACGCACGTTGGCATCCTCTTCAAGGACCAGGGCGCTTGGATGGTGTATGAAGCAGTGGGACCGGTAACCGCCACACCGTTGAAGGAATGGGCCGAACGCGGAAGGGACGGACATTTCGAGGTGAAGCGCTTGAAAGGCATGACCATGGATACGCAAGCCATCCTACAGCTGCGCCGCGCTACGGAAGCTTTTCTCGGATCGCCCTACGATACCGGCTTCCGATGGAGCGACGAACGGATCTACTGCTCCGAACTGGTTTGGAAAGCCTATGAACGCGGTCTCGGTGTGGAATTGTGCAAACCCGAACCGATGCGCGCGCATGAGCTGAGCGACCCTTTGGTGCAGCGGACCATGAAGGAGCGCTACGGCAATGCACCTCCATTGGACGAGCTGATGATAGCACCCGGTGCACTCTTCGATTGCCCACTGCTCGTCGCCGTCGCCCAATGAAAAAGTAAGGCTCGCGTACCTTTCCGGCTTCACTGCTCCACGTGCGCTCCATCCTGCTCCTCATTGTTTCAGTGTCCGTGGGCTGCTCCGTCCCGGACACCTCCGGCGTGCTTCTTATCGGCCACGGTGGGCAGGGTGCCGACGGACCCGATCCGATGAACAGCCGAGAAGCGCTCTTGGGCGGACTGGCGGACGGCTTCGACGGGATCGAGATGGATGTGCAGATGACCGCTGATGGTGTGCTCGTGGCCTATCACGAGCAGTACCTTCAAGGGGCTTGCGTCGGACTGGTGAATGCCCGCTCCTGGGAGGAACTGAGGGCCTGTGATGCACGCATGGTACGGGTGGACAGTCTATTGACCGATGCTCTCCGGATCTTCCCCACGGCGGAATTCACGTTGGATGTGAAGCTCTTCGCGGCTGGGGAATGGACGGCCTACCTTGAGACCTTCAGCACCGCGATCACCGACCTTGACGAAAGATCACACGGAGGGCGCCCCCTGTTGGTGGAGTGCCAAGTAGAGGAATTCCTTGTGCGACTGGGGCAACGGAGCGGTGCCGTACACCGATTCCTCTACGCCACGGAAGCGGCTACCGCGATATCCCAAGCCAGGGCGATAGGCTGCACAGGGATCACCGTACACCTGGACGGGATCACGGAGGATGAAGCCGTGGAAGCCCGTGCCGCCGGTCTGGAACTCACCCTCTTCGGCATAGGCGGGCGGCGCACCTTGCGCAAGGCCTTGAGGTTGCAGCCGGACCGCATCCAAAGCGATGTGGCGTTTACAAGGAGGATCAAGGAGAATATTCGCGGTCAGGCCCCGACGGTCAACGACCCCAGCGCGCATTGACACCGTGGTGCAGCGCGTTAAGTTCGTGGTATGATGGATGGAACCACCGCCGCCCCTGTCAAGGATCCTTTCGCCACCGTTCCCGGGTGGATGCGCGGAGCATGGTTCTTCGTCCTCCTGGCCATCGGCATCCATGGCAACACCGTTTGGAACCGCTTCGCATTGGATGATGGGCTCGTGCTGAATGAGAACGGATATGTGCTCCAAGGGATCGCTGGGATCCCGGATATCTTGACCCATGATAGTTTCCACGGGGCGGTGGGTAGGTCGGCATACCTCTCCGGTGGTCGATACAGGCCCCTGTCGTTGGTCACATTTGCGATCGAGGTATCGCTGTTCGGGTTGGACCCGGTGGTGCACCACGGCTTGAACGTCCTGCTTTTCGCATTGCTATGCTTGGTGCTTTTCCGCTTCCTTCAACGGTTCGTCTTTCCCGGTTCTGCGTGGGCCTCGTGGTGTACCACCCTGTTGTTCACGGTGCATCCCATCCATACGGAGGTGGTGGCCAACATCAAGGGTCGGGATGAGATCCTCTCCTTGTTGTTCCTGCTGCTCACATTGCACCATGCCCTACTCCACGTACGCTGGCTGGAACAAAGACCCATTTCGTCGCAGCCAACCTCGGAAGGCAGGTCCCGCCGGACAATAGCTGAACGATCACCGGGTAGGTGGTCTGGCCTCTGGTCCGTGCTGTTCTTCGGGCTGGCATTGCTTTCCAAGGAGAATGGACTGCTCTTCATCGCCCTCCTTCCGCTCAGTATCCACTATTTCACCGATTCATCGTTCATCAAGGCGATCAAACGGTCCTTGCCTGTGATCGTCATCGTCCTGCTCTATGTGGGAATGCGTGTCATCCTTCTTGAAGCACGCAATAATACCGTGGAGGAGATCATGGACAATCCGTACCTGCATAGTTCGATATCGGAACGGATCGGGAGCATCCTCTTCGTATTCCTGTGCTATGCGAAGCTGATGATCTGGCCGCACCCGCTCACCTATGACTATTCCTATCACCAGGTGCCGTACCACGATATGGGCGACCCCATCGTATACCTCTCCTTGGCACTTCACGGCTGGCTCTTCGCCTATGCCGTGTACACATTCAAGCGCAAGGACATCATCGGTTGGTGCATCTTCTTCCACCTCGCTGGTTTGTTGATGGTATCCAATCTGGTATTCAACATCGGGGCACCCATGGCCGAGCGTTTCCTTTTCATGCCGAGCGTCCCGTTCCTTATCGGCATCGTGGAAGTGCTACGTCGAGGGTTGTCCGGCCCCCTGCGATCCGCGGCCTGGAGGTATGGGCTTGCCTTCACTTTGTTCCTGATCACTACCGCGAGCTGTGTGGCCGTTGTGGCAAGGAACGCTCAGTGGAGCACGGGTGACACCCTTTTCCTCCACGATGTGGCCGTTTCCCGGAACAGCGCACGTGCCCGTACATACGCTGGGATCGCGTACATCCATTTGGCTGATTCCGCGCAAAGTGTGTCGGAAAAGCGCAAGCATGCCCAGTTGGCCGTGGAGCAGTTCCTCATCGCGGACAGCATACACCCCACGTACATGCCCACCTTGCTGAACATGGGCCTTGCGTACCTGCGTTTGGACAGTATCGAAGTAGCAGAGCGTTGGTGGGACCGAGCCCGCGCCATTGACCCCACCGACGGAAAGCTGAAGGACCTGGAACTGTACCTCTTCGACCACTATTACCGTGGCGGGCTCACCGCAGGGACGGCCGGTGATCTGGACGAAGGCGTGCGCCAGCTGCGCAAAGCCGTGAAGTACGCCCCGAACCACGCCGATGCCTGGTACAACTTGGGCGGTGTATTGTACACGGCGAAACGCTATGCGGAGGCCCGCACGGCTTGGCAACGGACCTTGGAGCTTGCACCCGAACACAAGGATGCCAATGCCGGTATGGCTGCGTTGAACACCCTTGGCCTATGAAGTGCTCAGGGTGCCTTAATGAGCTGCAGGTCCTTCTGCATCAGCATGAGAGCATATCCATTACGGAAGCCGCTTTCCGGACCGGTGTCCTCCATTCGAAAACCCATGTGGAGCGGCGCGGAATGCACCCGATCGAAGTGTTGGGGGAAGGCTGATCCTTCGCTCATCAGGGCTTTACCGTAGAACATCGTTACATCGAAGCCGAGGAAGGCATACTCGTCCACATCGGTCCGGTACGCATTGCGATAGGCTTTGGTGAAGGCCATCACACGCGGGTCCTTGGGGTCAAGGAAGGAACTCGCTGCGTAGCGGAAACCGAGGACATCCAGGTCGATCGCGGCCAAGGATTCGTATGTGGTCCACTTCTCCAACCCCACCAATGCGATGCGGTACTTGTCCGCCAAGGGCTTCAGCTTCACCACCAGGCTCGTAAGGAACTCAATGTTCTCGCTGGGGACGACCAGCACGTTCAGGCGCGTTGTGCTCAGCTTGCCGGTGAGCGGCGACATGTCCCGTAGACCGGGTTTCACCACGAGCAGGGAATCCTGCACCAATACACCGGGAGTGTTCATGGCACCGCGTAACGCCGTGGCCATCTGGTCCTGGAGGTCCTTTTCCGCTGGGATCTCCGGACGCACAAGGATGATGAGGTCCTTCGCGTGTTTCTGCGCCACGTAACGGGCCGTATGTTGCACGTGCTCGGATCGTGTGGGCGTCACCTTGCTCACGTTGGGCATGCCCAAGAGGACCTTGTTGCTTTGCGGCACCGGGCACACCACGTGGGCTTGACGGTTCGCACGCGCCACCTGCTCGATCGCGGAACGATGGAACGGACCGATGAAAAGGTCGGTTCCGCTCAGCTCAGGTCGTTTCACCACGCTGTTCCATGACCGCTGATCCTCGCCCATGTCCAACACGGTAACATCCGCTCGC
The DNA here is from genome assembly GCA_020437805.1 of Flavobacteriales bacterium. Lineage (GTDB taxonomy): Bacteria > Bacteroidota > Bacteroidia > Flavobacteriales_F > PHOS-HE28 > PHOS-HE28. The sequence goes on along the minus strand of JAGQVV010000121.1, from coordinate 22,101 downwards.
AGCCCCAGCTTTTCCAATGAATCCAAGGCCAGCTTCGCACCATTATAGAATTGCACCGCGATCCGTGTGGGTTCGTAGTAGCGGTGCGCGGTGGAATTATCGACCAAGGCCAATACACTATCGTTCCGAGGTATGCTGAACGGCAGCAGGAATGCCACCTTGAAGCGCTCGTTGCTGTGATCCACTGTGCTGCTGTCCTTGGTCAACATCATTGGGCCTGAGGTGCCGGGGATGCGGATCCGCATGCCCGCTTTGAGCCCTTCGGCGAGTCCACCGTTCGCCTGCTGGATGCTTTCCACAGGAACACCGTACATCCGGCCAAGGAAGTAGAGCGTTTCCCCGGGTCCCACCTCGTGCACGGTGACACTGTCCGACATGGCCGGGGCAAGCGCCGCTGAAGTAGGGCCGCTCACCTTCTCGATCGGGATCACCAACACCATTCCTTCCTTCAGGTTGATGGCATCCGGGTTCCGCTCCAGCAGGATGTTCATGTCCATGCCATAGGACCTTGCGATCCCGTAAAGGGTCTCCTTCTTGCGTACCGTGTGCAACAGCTCGCCGTCGTTGCGCAGGATCGGCGCTGTGCGCAGCTCCTTCTTCTGAACGGCATCCAAGGGCACGAGCAGTTCCTCGCCGATGCTCAATCCATCCGAAGCGCCTGGGTTGGCGGTCATGAGGTCCTCTACGGACACCGCGTACGAACGGCTGATGGCGTAGAGCGTTTGTCCGGCCTGCACGCGGTGCACGTTGTACTTGCGGCCGTCCAACACACGCACTTCCTGTGCCTGGGCGACGAGCCCGGCAAGCAGCAGAACGAACAGTGGTAGGTTCCGAAAGGTCATTCCCATTCGATGGTGGCCGGGGGCTTGGAGCTGATGTCGTATACCACGCGGTTCACCCCACGCACCCTGTTGATGATGCTGTTCGAGATCCGTGCCAAGAATTCGTACGGCAGGTGGCACCAGTCCGCGGTCATGCCATCCGTACTGGTCACAGCACGCAGGGCCACCGCATTCTCGTAGGTGCGCTCATCGCCCATCACCCCTACGCTCCGCACCGGGAGCAGAATGGCACCGGCTTGCCACACTTGATCGTAGAGACCCTCATCACGGAGCCCTTGGATGAAGATGTGGTCCACCTCCTGCAGCAAGGCCACTTTCTCTGGAGTGATCTCGCCGAGGATGCGGATCGCCAGACCCGGACCGGGGAACGGGTGCCGACCAAGGATGTTCGGGTCAAGACCGAGCTCCCTTCCCACCCGACGCACCTCGTCCTTGAACAACAAGCGGAGCGGCTCCACCACTTTCAGCTTCATCCGTGCCGGCAGACCGCCGACGTTGTGGTGGCTTTTAATGGTGACGCTTGGCCCGTTCACGCTCACGCTTTCGATCACATCGGGGTAGATCGTACCCTGACCGAGCCACTTCACATCGGATATCCTGTGCGCCTCGCGGTCGAACACGTCGATGAAGGTGCTGCCGATGGCCTTCCGTTTCTCTTCCGGGTCCTCCAGTCCCTTCAATGCCGCATAGAACTCCGAACGGGCATCCACACCGGTGATGTTGAGGCCCAGGTGACGGTAGCTCTCCAGGACACGCGCGTACTCATCCTTCCGCAGCAGGCCGTTGTCAACGAAAATGCAATGCAGGCGTTCGTCTATCGCACGGTCCAACAGTAAGGCGGCCACGGAGCTGTCCACACCTCCGCTCAGGGCCAGAACGACCTTGTCGTTGCCGAGCTCCTGCTTCAGGCGTTCCACGGTATGCTCCACGAAGCCGTGCGGGGTCCAATCACCACTGGCGTTGCAGATACCGAGCACGAAGTTGTGCAAGAGCTGGAGGCCGTCCGTGGTATGGTACACCTCGGGGTGGAACTGTACAGCATAGGTCAAGCCATCCAGCAGCCGGTAGGCGGCCACGGGCACATCGTCCGTGCTGGCGATCACCTCCATGGCCTCGCTGGGCGCGGTGATCGTATCGCCATGGCTCATCCATACCTGGGTCCCCGCGTCGATGCCATCGAAGAGGTGGTTCTCGCTGATCGTGCTCAGGTGGGCCCTGCCGTATTCACGCACCTTGCTACGCTCCACCGGTGCCCCGGCACGCTTCGCCAGCAACTGGGCACCGTAACATACGGCCAATACGGGCACACGACCTTGCAGGCCGCTCAGGTCCGTGTCCGGTGCGTTGGGCTCGTGCACACTGCTCGGACTGCCGCTCAGGATGACGCCCTTTATGTTGGGGTCATCGGCGAACTGCTGTGCTTTGGAGAAGGGGTGGATCTCGCAGTAGACATTGAGCTCACGGACGCGGCGTGCGATCAGCTGTGTGTACTGGGAGCCGTGGTCGAGGATGAGGATGGATTCGGGCAAGGCGGGGCACCGCGGCGTTGGGCCGGGATGAGCGCCCAAAAGTAGCCGGGATGCGCGAAGCGACCAATGAAAAGGACGCTCCGTTCCGGATGGGACCGGGATCGTTGATGGATCGTGCAGAAATCATGGGCATGGGCGTCGATAAGGGAGTCAAGCACGTCTTCACAGTGGCATCCGTGCGCTCGGCGAACAACGGATGGTGTAATGTACCTTTGGAACACCCTTTGATACCTGAAACCTTGATCCAGCTTAACGATCCGACCACATGGGTAGCGCTGGATCGAGCGACCTTTGCGGTGCATTGAAGACGATGGACCGATCGACCGGACATAGCAACCCGCCCATAGGCATGCGCACCATGCGGTGGCTCGGGGCGTGTGTGCTCGTTCTGGGGGGTGCATGGCAGGCACATGGCCAGGCCACGGACCTGATCATATCGGAGTATGTGGAGGGGAGCTTCGGGACCAACAAGTACCTGGAACTTTACAACGGCACAGGGGCAGCGGTGAACTTGGCAGATTATCAGCTACGCCTGTTCGCCAACGGGTCAGGCACATCGACCAATGCTACACTCACCGGCACATTGGCCAATGGAGCCACGATCGTGTACAGGAATTCCGCCTCGACGCTGTACGGCGGGGCAACGACGAACCTGAACGCGATCTGCAACTTCAACGGTGATGACGCCATCGCGCTCTGGCGGATCTCCACCGCAAGCTACGTTGACATATTCGGCAACATCGGCTGCGACCCTGGAACCAACTGGAATGCTGCGGGGATCCAGACCTCGGACCGGGCATTGGTGCGCAACCCGAACATCTGCGGCGGGGTCACCGTTGACCCAGCGACCAACTGCCCCTTCCCCACTTTGGCGAGCGAATGGACGAACGCTGGTATCGACGTCACCACTGGCTTGGGTTCACATACGATGACCTGTGGCCCTACCGTGAATTTCGTGGCCGCCTCGAGTTCGGCCATGGAGAACGCCGGCAGTATGGTGGTGAACTTGAGCCTGAACCCGGCCACCACGGCGGCCGGAACGATCACCATTGCTGTGGCGAACGGTGTGGGTTGTACGTACGGGGCAGGCAATGATTACACGACAACACCTGCCGTTGGAGGCGGCAACATCACGCTGAACGTCGGTGCCGGAGCAACGACCGCCAGCTTCACCATTACGCTTGTGAACGATGTCGTTACGGAAAGCGACGAGACCATCACGTTCACCATCACGGGTGCCACGGGTGGGATCAGTTTGGGAGCTAACCTGGTACATGTGTTCACGATCCTGAACGATGATGTCACTCCCACCATCGAGTTCAGTACCTTGAACATCACGGTGCTGGAGAACGCTGGATTGCAGAGTTTCAACTTGTCCATCAACCCGGCTGCGCCGAGCGCGGGATCCATCGTGATCCAGGTAACGAATGGGCCGGGCGCCACATACGGGCCCAATCCGAACGACTACCTCACCAATCCGGCCACGATCGGTGGCTTTATCACCGTGAATTTCGCGGCGGGCGCCACCACGGCGAGTTTCACTGCCACGGTGATCAATGATGTGAACCCTGAATCGACCGAGACGGTGACATTCTCGATCAACTCGGTCCCAGGCGCCTTTGTGATCGGCGGCAACGTGAACAGCACCCTGACGATCGGGGACAACGACACGCCGCCCACGGTGCTCTCCCCGGGTGATCTGGTCATCGTCGGGGTGAACTCGAACACCTTCGCTTGTGGCGGTGGCTCAGGGGGTGAGGACCAGATCAGTTTCTTCTGTTTCAAACCGATCGTGCCGGGCACGGTCATCATCATCACCGACAACGGCTATAGCCGCTGTTCATCGGGTCTCTGGGGGAACAACGAAGGCACGGTGAGTTTGACCCGGACCGGCTTGGCCATTCCCGCCGGGCAGGTGATCACATTGACGGTCACGAGTTCCTCGGGGGCGGGGAACATCATCGGTCTTGCACCCGATGCGGCCTGGAGCTGTGCCAGTTTGAACGGATTCACCTCGGTGAACTTGAATTCCGGGGGGGATCAGTTGTTCTTCGCCCAAGGCGGCACCTGGACCACGAACACGCCAGGAGCGCATAACGCCACCTATGACGGGACCATCCTGTATGGGTTCACAACGAACCCATCCGTACCATGGACCGCGAATTGCGGCAGCAACCAGCAGAGTGACCTCCCCCCGGGTATCGAGTGCTTCAGCATGGCCCCCACGTTGGTCTCCGACTTCAACAAATACACCGGCGCGATCGCGGCGGCAAGCCAACGGGACTGGATCATCAGGATCGATGACACCGCAGGTTGGTCATCCTACCCGGATTGTGCGAACTACAACACCTTTGGTTACAACTGGTTGACCGCACCGATTCTACCCATCATCAATACCCCGTTCGTACCGGGCCTTTGGCGCGGCACCACGGATACGGACTGGTTCGAGTGCAAGAATTGGGATGACGCGCGAGTGCCCACGGCCACGACCGATGTGTTGATCAATCAGATCGCCGTAAGGAACTGCGTTGTTGGGGTGACCCCTGGGGGAAATGCCGTGTGCAACTCGTTGCTGCTCACCACCAACGGCACGGCATGGAACCTGACCGTGCAGAATGCGAGCAGTCTGGACATCGGTGGACCGATGACCATTGAGCGGACCACGGCCGGGGCGGCGGTGAGCGCCACGGTCCTCGGAGGAAGCACGCTTACGGCCACGGACTTCGCGATACAGGCACCGGGATTGAACCAGGCCCGTTTCATCAACGAACTACCTACGAACACCGTATCCTTCTCGGGAAATTACACCCAAGGCCTTGGTGGCTTCGTGGACCTGAACCTGAGCCCTGGGGTGGGTGGTACGGTCTCCATCGGGGGTGACTATACCAGCCTTATCGGTGACGAGTTCCGGTTCGTGGATGACGGCAGTACGCTCCTTTTCAATGGGACCGGGGCACAGAGCATCAATACGAACGGCTTTCAGGAGTTCTTCTACAACATGACCGTGAACAAACCGAGCGGAAGCTTGACCTTGAACACGAACCTGGGCGTGCGCAACGTGCTTGACCTGAGCAATGGGCTGGTGAACACCTCCGACCCGAGCGGTTTGCTCACCATGCAGATCGGAAGCAGTTGGGTGAACGCCACGGACCTCAGCTTCGTGAACGGACCCATGGCGAAACTGGGGACAACGGATTTCACCTTCCCCGTCGGTAAGGTCAACGACCTGCGGCCGTGCAGTGTAACGGGGATCGTGGGCGGTGGTGGCTTCAGGGCGGAGTACTTCCCGCTCAGCGCGTGGAGTTGGGGAACCAACCGTGAACCGACCATCGATCACATCAGCGACTGCGAATATTGGGTGATCGACCGCGTATCCGGGGCGCCGAACGCGACCGTGGTCCTCACTTGGGAGGCACCCGCAAGTTGTGGCGTGGATGACCTGGCCGACCTTGTCGTAGCGCGCTGGGATGCTGCCGCTACGATCTGGCGCGACCGTGGCAATGGAGGTGCAGCGGGCACATTCATGTCGGGTTCCATCCCGACAGCAGCCGTCCAAAGTCTCTTCAACGGCTTCGGTCCTACTCCATGGACCCTGGCATCGACGACGTTCGATAATCCGCTTCCGATCACCTTGGTGGAGTTCACCGCCCGTCCGGAAAGCGGATCGGTGCGCTTGGATTGGACCACGGCGTCAGAATTCCAGAACGCCTTTTTCTCAGTGGAACGCAGCCAGGATGGGGTGAATTTCGAGCATGTGATGGATATACCCGGTGCGTTGAACAGCAACACTCCGTTGCAATACACCGAGCTTGACCGCGCACCGTTCACAGGCCTGAGCTATTACCGTTTGCGCCAGACCGATGTGGATGGGAATAGCAGCCTGTCCCCTGTGGTGGCCGTGCTCATGGGTGGCCTCGCCGAACGTCCCTTGATCGTGTACGGCAACGCGGACGTGCTCACAGCGGTGCACAGCTTCCCGGCCGGCAGCCGGTATTCGTTGATGGATATGTCCGGCCGCACGATAGCAGAGGGCAGCACCCTTCAGGAAGGCCGATCCGAATTCTCGGGTCTGGGTCTCTCACGGGGTGCCTACCTCTTCCGGATCAGCGCAGGAGACCGTTACGAGAGCGTGCGTTTCGTGTATTGATGCCCTTCAATCCTCCACGAAGAGGGTGAAGCGTGGGTGCAAAGGGTCCAGCTCATTCATCAGGCGATCCAACTCCAGAACACCTCTGGTTGCCAAGGTCGGCAGGATGTTCTCCCGGCGCTCCTGAAGGGAACCGCTCGGGAACAAGGCGGCGTGCACGGTATCCAACTGTCGGAGGTCCACCTCCTGCTGCCGCTTCGCAGCGCGCACCAATGCTTTCCCGACCTGCTCCAAGCCACGCAACGCTCGTGTGCGACGGGCATCCACCGCCCCTTTCAAGGTGACATCCACTTTGGCGGCACGTTCCATCAAGGCATCATAGAACACGTTGAGATCCCGTCGTTCGGCTTCCACATCCACTGGAAAAGAGGATCGCGTTCTCGCCACGCGGGTCCTCACCTCCTCCAAGGGTTCGAAGAGGTCCGCTACGGACAGGCCGAGTGCCTCCCATTGGCGCAGGTGTTTGATCCCTATCGCGGCGGCACTGGTGCGCAAGAGCACCACCGGCATGGGGACCTGCAAAGCTTGGAACAGCCAACGGAGCTGCATCCAATAGGCGATCTCCCCACCTCCACCCACGTACGCTATGTTCGGCAGGACCACCTCTTGATAGACCGGGCGAAGGATCACGTTCGGTGAGAAGTCCTGTGGGTTGCGATCCACTTCCGCGAGCATCTCCTCCAAACTCCACCGCGGTCCGTTGTCGAGCACTTGGAAATGGTCGGCCTTCAACACGATGCGGGATCGGTGTCCTGGGCGGAGATGGAACAGGTTGATCTCGCGCGCATGTGCCTGAACGCCGTAGTGACCCTCCAAACGGTCGTTCGCGTAGCGAACGGATCGTTCGGCCACTTGGTTCAGCAATTCTTCACGTAGCACCGGTGCGAAAAGGCGTTTCAGCTCCGGGTCGTCGCCATCAAGGATCACCAGCCCGAACCGGCCGAACAGGGCGTTGACGAAAAGACGTGTGGCCTGCGCCAAGGTGTGGTCCGGTGCGTAACAGGCACGAAGCAGTTCGGCGATGCGTTCGGCATCCTGTCCTGACCCCAATGCCTGGATCGCGGCTTCCACGGCGGCATCGATATCCTTCAACCGCATGGCCCCAACTGCTCCTGCGCTGGTCCCTTGCCATGTGATCTTCGACCCGTTCATGTACGTGTGGTCGATCTCTTCACTGTCCTGGTCCTCGGAAGCCATCCAGAATACGGGCACGACCGGGCGGTCCAAACGCGCCGAAGCGCTTCGTGCCAACCGGATCACGTTCAGGATCTTGAACGGCACGTACAACGGTCCGGTGAACAAGCAGAGCTGATGTCCTGTGGTCACGGTCAAGGTGCCATCCGCGCGCAAGGCACGCAGATTGGCCGCAACCTCCTCGCCTACTTCGATGCCGTTGTACTGACGATCCAATGCCGCACAGAGTACGGAACGCGAACCGGCATCGAATGTCCTCGTCCGGGCAGCAGCGACCAGCCCGTCGAGATCAGCGGTGTACGGGTTATGCTCGCGCAGCGGTCCCGTCCCTTGCAGAAGGTCAAGGACCAATTCGCTGTATCGCTTGGTATCCGCGTATGGAAGATGAACGACCTTGGTGGACATCGGGCACAAATCTACCCGGTGTATCCTCGGGAGAACCATGGACCCACCGATCCATGCTCCGGTAGGCTTGCCCTGGCTATCTTGTACGCTCAAGATCAGAACGATGTCACCACGTACAATACTTCCGCTCCTGCTCCTGTTTCTCCTGCCCGATGCCCGTGCACAGGAGGATACCATCACCGTGCGGACATTGACATTCGATTCCATCACCACGCGACGAGGAGTATGGAATTTCCCGGATACGACGCACACCTTCCGGAAGGTGCTGATGCATCATACGCTGAAATGCTCCCCGCTCACCACACAGGACCAGTATGCCTGTGGCGAATGGGACTATCTCACGTACAGTTACATCCATGACCACACAGGCGTGCTAGATAGTACGGCCATGGAACACCCCTGGTTCCTCGTTGGCGACCAAGCACCGGACACGCTTTGGATGAGCGACGCACCGGTGGCGGACCGCCATCAAGTGCTATTGGAAGGGGTCTCCCCCATCTCGGTACAGAACGAAGAACTCCACGCGGTGGGTGATGGGACCACGCTCGACCCGGATATGTTGAACACCACGAACGGCGGATGTCGATCACAGTACCTGTTCACGGCGGATGAACTCACTGATAGCGGGCTTGGTGCGGGACCCATCCAACAACTGCGGTTCGCAACCGACCACGATGGTCTGGGCCAACTCCCTCGACTAACGGTGCGCATGAAAGGAACGAACGCAACGGAACTGGTGGAATTCGATGAGGTGGGACTATCCACCGTGTATGACATGACCCCGACCGGGGTAGGTACCGTAGCTGGTGAGCAAGTGTTGCATCTTTCAACGCCCTTCGATTGGGATGGGGCCTCCAATATCCTGGTGGATGTTGCGGCGAGCTCCGGTCCGCCGTTGAACGGGCCGAACGTGATCGCTACCGAGGCCACGAACATGGCCGTTCAGGACGCGGATGTGGATGGCTACGTCTCCTTGGCGAACGATCACATTGCCGTGGACGCGACCCCGTTCGCGGCGTTGGGCAACGCGATCACGGTCACGTTCAAAGCATGGGGGGATGCTTCGCTACCTGTGAACACGTCGGTCTTCGAGGCGCTCAACGCTGATGGGCGACGGATCCTGAACGTCCATCTACCATGGTCCAATGGCCGTGTGTACTGGGATGCAGGCGACGATGGCAGCGGCTACGACCGGATCGATAAGGAGGCATTGACGACCGATCTCGAAGGACAGTGGAACCATTGGGCATTCGTGAAGAACACGAGCACCGGGCTCATGAGGATCTACCTGAACGGTTCCCTTTGGCACACCGGGGGGGGAAAGACCAAACCGATGGATGGGATCACCGTATTCAAGATCGGCTCAAGCGGGACCGGTGGCAATCCGTTCCCGGGCCTACTGGACGAATTCAATGTATTCGCTGCCGAGTTGAGTTCCGCTACGATCGATGCATGGAAGGACCGCAAGGTTGATGCGAGCCATCCGGATGCGGCGGCGCTGCTCTATTCCTTCCATTTCGACGAGGCATCAGGCGATCCGGTCGTTACGAACGAGGCGGACCCCGAACACAACGGCGTGCTCATGGGATCCATTCAGCGCTTGCGCTACGCCGCTACCGAATTGGGTGGCGCACCGATGGCCACGGGACATCGACCTGACCTCACCTTCGTGATGGGTGACTACACCACCGAGGGAACGAGCGCTATCATCGAAGAGGTGGTCGAGCACCCCATGATCGCACAACAGTTCTTCATGGTAGATGGCAATACGATCATCGCCAGCGATACCGTGTTCGGTTGGACCGCAACGCCGAGCTACCTCTTCGACCCGGAAGGGAACGTATCGGATTCGGTGGAAACGGTCGCTTTGATGAGCGTGAATGACACCCTGCACTATTTCGGTGTACCGTTCGAGGTGATCGATCGGTACGAAGTGGGCCGTTTCATCACACCGTACGGGATCAACCTGAGCCTAGGCACCAATGGCTTCCGTTGGACCTATGACGTCACCGACTACCAATGGCTTTTGCATGACAGCGTGGACTTCAGTGCCGGAAACCAGCAGGAGTTGATCGATGTGACCTTCGAGATGATCGAAGGAACACCGCCGCGTGAAGTGGTCCGCATGCAACGACCCTGGGGCCAACAGCGGAGCTATTCCTACGCGAGCTTGAGCGACGACTCCGCCTTGGCTCCGGTCACCGTGGACCTGCATCCCGATGCCACCAGCTTCGCGGTCGGAACGCGTTTCACGGGGCACGGCCATGCCAGCAACACCGGCAACTACCCTCATTGTTGCGAATGGAAGAACAATACCCATACCCTTCGGGTGAACGGCTCCAACGTGGACCAGTGGCACATATGGCAGACCAACGACTGTGCCTTGAACCCGGTCTATCCACAAGGTGGTACTTGGCTGGGAGCACGTGAAGGGTGGTGCCCGGGCGATCTTGTGAAGGACCATTTGGTGGACATCACCCCACATGTAACGGGCAGCGACGTGACCTTGGATTACGCCATCACGCCGGTACCGAGCAACAACACCGGCATGGGCGCCGGTAACTACGTGGTGAACATGGACCTCTTCGAATATGCTCCAGCCACTTTCACGCTCGACGCGGAGATCGTGAACATCGAACGGCCCAGTTCGACCGATCAATTCCGCCGGGACAACCCGATCTGCTACGACCCTGTGGTCATCCTTCGGAACGCCGGGACCGAGGTGCTCACAAGTGTTACGTTCACGTATGGCGTGAGCGGTGGCACATCACGGACCCACGTATGGTCCGGCTCCTTGGAAGGTATGGAGAGCATTCCGGTGACCCTGCCCGTGGATGACGACGTATTCTGGAATGGCGATGAGGAGCAGCTCTTCACCGTGGAGGTGAGCGCCCCCAATGGCGGATCCGATCAACACGCAGCGAACGACCGGTACAACGTTCGATTCAGCCTCCCGAATGTGTACGACTACGTCTTCGTTCTGGATTACAGAACGAACAACAGACCGCAGGACAACACGGTCACCGTGCGCGATATCCAAGGGTCGGTCGTCTTCCAACGAGGGTCACACACAGCGAATACGTCGTATCGTGATACATTGGACCTACCCGCAGGCTGCTACACCTTGGAGGTTTTGGACACAGGGAACGACGGTCTCTCGTATTGGGCCGACACACAGCAAGGATCGGGCTACTTCCGGATCCGACGCCTTAGCAACATCATCGTGCAGAACTTCCAAGCGGAGTTCGGTCGCAAGATCCACTGGGCTTGGACGTATAGCACAGCCGTTGGGGTGGATGATCACGATGACACATTCGAGACAAAGGCATATCCCAGTCCGGGGAACGGGCTGTTCACCGTTGCGCTGAACGGCATGAGCGGTAACGCGACGATCGTGGTGAGCGATGCCAGTGGAAGGACCGTACTTGAACGGCGGGTAGAGCTGTTCGGCAGCGACCTGATGGAATTGGATCTTCGCGACCAGGCCGATGGAATCTATGGGATCCGCGTGGTCGCTCAGGACCACACATCATCGTTACGGGTCATCAAACAATGATCAGCACTTCCCGGGTCCACGCTCCTCCACGTGCACATGGAGGAACTCGACCGCATTGTCCACTTTGGCCATGGTCAGTTGCCTACGGGCCAGTGTGATGACATCGGCACGCTCAGCCACACTGATGCCGGAGAATTTCATCACTACGATCCCGGACCACACGCAGCTGTACTCCAGGATCACATCCTTTTCCGCGCCTACGGTCCTCGCCAAAGCAGCCATGGCATCGTCATCCAGATCGGTCAGATGCAAGACCACCATGGCATCATGGGTCGCCACGGTCGGTGGGTCGATCGCTTTGGTCGATACGACACTCACGCCCATCAAAAGGGTGACAAGGAGAACGCGTAGATGTTCCATGGGATCGGAGTTGTTCGCCTATATTAGGATCGAAGAGCATTGGAGAACATGACGAATGACATCCCCGAGGAACGTTTCCGGAGCTTGAAGGAATTCTTCCCGTACTACCTGAGCGAGCATCAGGACCCCACGAGCCGGGCCCTGCATTTCATCGGCACCGCCCTGATCGCACTCTGGATCCTGCTTGCGATCGTTGCTCGCAATGCATGGTGGCTGGCGCTGGTCCCGGTCGGTGGATATGGGTTCGCCTGGGTGGGCCATGCCTTTTTCGAACGCAACAGACCTGCCACTTTCAAATACCCCTTCTACAGTCTGGCCAGTGACTTCATCCTCTTCTGGCGTCTACTTGTCGGGAAGGAACGTTTCCGACCGTAGAGGTCCTGTACCACACCGAACCACCGCGCCATGCCCATTCGAATGACCCCGGACAAGGGGAACAGCCGTCGTACTTCCGGTCCCACACCACGCAGATCCGCAGGAGGCGGTGGCATGTCCGGCGGACTGGGCAGCATGCTCCCCATGATCCTCGGCTTCCTGATCAAGAAGCCCAAGCTGTTGATCGTCGTACTGGTCCTGGGTGCCATCTGGTGGTTCACCATGGGCCGCAACAGCGGTGGTGGCGACATGATCAGCCAACTCGCGGGACTCAGCACTGGTGCCGAGTTCGACCCCAAGGTCTATGATCGGGCCGAAGTGTTCGAACCCCTCGCCGACAATGTTAGCGCCCCATTGCCCGAGCGCGTTTCGCTGGTCCAATATTGCCCGCCGCGATTGAACCAAGGCCAACAAGGCAGCTGTGTGGCCTGGGCAAGCGCCTATGCGGCCCGCACCATCATACAGGCCAAGGCCACCGGTGCCGACCCGAAGGGCACGGCCTTCAGTCCGGCGTACATGTACAACCAGATCAAGATCGCCAACAGCGATTGCCAAGGTTCGTACATCCAACGCGCCATGGAACAGATGAGCAAGAGCGGCGCACTGCCGTTCAGCCAATTCGCCTATACCGACCAAAGCTGTAGCAAGCAGCCCTCGCCACAGGATGTGCAGAAAGCGATGCCGTTCCGCATCAAGGGTTTCCAACGCTTGACCATGAGCGGCGATGATCAGCGCACCGACATGTTGGCCATGAAACAACACCTCTCCCAAGGCTCGCCGATCGTGATCGGTATGATGGTGGGAGGTTCCTTCATGCAGGACATGGCCGGCCAGGAAGATTGGATCCCGCGGGACAGCGACTACCACCAGCGCGGCTTCGGAGGCCACGCGATGTGCGTGGTGGGCTATGACGACTTCAAGTTCCAGGGCGAAGAAGGAAAGAGCGTGGGTGGGTTCCTGATCATGAACAGCTGGGGTCCGGAATGGGGTAGGAACGGCATGGCCTGGGTGCCCTACCCGGTGTTCGACCACTTCGGCAAGGAAGCGTACGCCGTTTATCCACAGGGCGAAGGTGTGGACGTGAAGCCTGGACGGTTCGACATCGCGTTCGGCTTCGCGGAAGTGGACGACCAAGGCACGGCGACAGGCCGGAACATTCCAATGCGCCGCGTGGATGGGAATGTTTTCCGCAGCTCAACGCCGGTCAGCAAAGGCAGTCGCTTCAAGATCGAGGTGACGAACAACGCCGAGTGCTACACCTATGTGTTCGGCCAAGAAGTGGACGGAAGTCCGTACGTGCTGTTCCCATACACCCCGAAGCACTCTCCCTATTGCGGCATCACCGGCACCCGCCTCTTCCCCAGCGACCAAAGCCTTACCGCGGACGATGTCGGTAACCTGGATGTGATGGCCGTGTTGGTCACCAATCAACCCTTTGACTACCCGAAACTCAACGAGGCCATGCTCACCAGCCCTGCACAAGGCCTGGATGCCAAACTGAAAGCCGTGCTGGGCAATGAACTAAGCAGTGACGTTCGTTTTACGGATGGGCAGACCATTGGTGCAACAAGTGAAGGTGGTAGGAACGCATTGGCAATCGTCCTGGAGTTGGATAAACGGTGAACATGCCAAAAGCCAAGCGTGGCTTATTGCTTCTGCTCTGCCTGGCCTCGCAGCTCGGACACACCACCGCACAGGTGAATGTGGACTCGCTCTGGAACGTTTGGGACAATGCGACCCAGCACGATACGGCGCGGATGCAAGCCATGGATTTCCTCTGCTTCGACCACTACATGTACTTGGATCCGGATACGGCCTACGTGCTCGCGGGCGACCTACTGGCCCTCGCCGAACGGGCGAATAGCCTGAAGTACATGGCCATTGCGAGCAACGCACAAGGTGCCTCCTTGCAGCTTCGTGGTGATTACCCACGGGCACTTCGAAAATACGAACGTACCATGGCCTTCTTGGGGCGAATGGGCGACTCGCGAAGAATGGGGATCCTGCACGCGAACATGGGTTCGATACTTTCCGATCTGGGCGAAGACCGCCGGGCATTGGCACACTGTGACAGTAGTTTAAAACGATGCACCATGGTCGGCGACACAGCATGCATGGGCAACGCGATACTGAACAGTGGAACCTCGTTATTGAAATTGGGCGATACCACGGCAGCCTATTCGCGTTTCGAAGCAGCCGCGCGCTTGCACGAACACTCGAACGACGAACGCAGCCTTGCTTTGGCATTGGGGAACTTGGGTATGTTGAACAGGGCGAAAGGGGAATTCGGTATAGCCGAAGGACAACTCCTACGCGCGCTATCCATCGCCGAGCGCATCGGTGACGATAGGCAACGATCCATCCTGCTGCGCTCTATCGGCACACTAAGGCAGCAGCAGGGCCGCACGAACGAAGCCATTGCATTCACGGAACGATCCCTGGCAGTGGCGCAGGGCAGTTCCATGGCGGCCGAAGTGTACGATGCTGCCGGTACGCTCCATCAACTCTACAAAAGCAATGGCCAGTTGGCCAAGGCATTGGCCATGCACGAACTGTATGCCCAGATGATGGACAGCCTGCACAACGAGAAAGGCCGTGAAGAAATGCTGCGCGCCAACCTCGATTTCAACTATCGGCAGCAGACCTTGGCCGACAGTCTGGCCCATGTGGCGGACAAGGAACAGCTGGAGAACGAGCGAGTGATCGCGGCGGTAAAGGCGGCGAACCAACGCAGGCTATTGATCGCGATCCTTGTCGCGGTGCTCGTTATCGGCGGTGCGGTCACTTGGTCCATTATCGATCGGCGGCGACGCAAAGCCGAATTCGAACGGGAACAGGCGGTTCTGCAAGAAAGGATGCGCATTGCCAGCGACATGCACGACGATCTTGGAGCGGGCCTGAGCGGCCTGAAGCTGCGAAGCGAAATGGCACTGCGAACGGAAAAGGATCCGCTGCGACGGGACCAGCTCGGTGCCATGGCCAAGGGTGCCGGTGAACTGATCGGCAGTATGCGACAGATCATCTGGACCATGGATCAAGCGCAGTCCACATTGGAAGATCTGGTCATATACACCACAAGCTACGCGCGCAACTATTGCGAACAGAACAACTTGGCGATCACACTGGAGACACCACCTTCCGCATGGCCGGATGAACTCCTTTCCATTGAGCAGCGACGCAACATATTCCTGGTGGTGAAAGAGGCCCTTCACAACGTCGTGAAACACGCGCAGGCCCGTCAGGTGCGCATTGTTCTCGGGTATGACGAAGGACTCGCGATCTCCATCTCGGACGATGGCATCGGTCTTGCCGAAGGATCGAACCTCGGGCTTGGGAACGGTTTGAGGAACATGGCCCGGAGAATGGAGACCATCGGAGGAACATTCCATGTTCCACTCCATGCATCCCAGGACGGTGCTACCGGGACGATGATCCGCATACACCTACCGTCCCAGGGGAAGAAAAGATCCATTGCGCCGAAACCACCCGCTGACAAAGCTTCGCGGCCATGAGATGGGCGTCGTACCCGAAGCGGATCATCGCAGCAAGAGTACAGGCGGGACCATGGGTAATGGCCGCTTTGGTCACTGTGGCGAGCCACTTCTCCGCTGCCCAGCAGCACACCGGCGCGGGTGTTGAGCGTTTACCACCCCTCTCGGACACCGTGCTTGATGGACACTTGCGCGCAACATTGATCCATATGGACGCATTCAGTGCGGATAGCTCCATGGCCCGGATCGGACAAGCGTTGGCGTACGAGGCGAGCCACCCGGACCCGGAGGCGCGTTACTACCTGCTCTCCTACCGCGCCGAGGTCCTTTACTACGAAGGACTGTTCAACGAGGCCATGCGCGACCTGAACATATGCGACGGCCTCGCACGCGAATTGGGGGATAGCACCTTGATCGCGAACATCTTCAACCTGAAAGGTCTACTGCACGAGAATATCCAGGACAGTCGTCAAGCACTTCCTTTCCTGTATGAAGCGCTGGCCTACTATCCCGAGCGGCCCAAGGCGCGGTATCCGTTGAGCGAACTGCACCATATCCATGGTAACTTGGGGAGCTACCTCACCACGCTCGGCCGATCGGACAGTGCGGCTTTCCATCTCCGGCGTTCGTTGGAGCTCGCATCGGAAGCCGGTGGGGAAAGGGCCATCGCGGTCGCGTGGTGGTCCATGGGGAATTTGGCTTTGAGACAGGGACGGACCGCGGATGCGGAAGTCGATTATTCGCATTCGATCCGGGTGGCACACGCCGCACGCGATCACGATATCGGAGTGGACGCATTGGTGGGACGTGCAGAAGCCATCGCCGCCCAAGGCCGCCGCGATGCGGCGATAAACGCATTGGATTCCGCCGAAGCCTACCTGAATGCGTACCGTTCGGGCATCGGCCTGGTGACCCAGCGGAATTTCGTTCGTCGCGCATCGGGTATCTATCGTATCATAGGTGAATACAAAGGAGCCATAGAACGGCTGGCCACTTGGCACAGGATCGATAGTACCATCACAGCACGCAACATCGAGACCAGTTTGCGCACCCAAGCCGACCTGATGCGCTCCGACTCCGAGTTGGCCATGGCCCAACTTCGACAGGATCGCATGACCGCGGATCTTGAACGCGAACGCGAACGGCGCACGATGATCACCATCGCGAGCACCATCGGGCTGATCGTGCTTACCGTATTGTTCTTCGTCCTGCGCAGTAGGCACCAGGCCAAGGAGCGACTGGCCGAGTTGGAGGTCCTGCGCCTGCAGCAGGAAAGGACGATCGCCGAATTACGGGTGCGGGAGGAGGTGGGTCGGGATATGCACGATGACCTCGGAGCCGGCCTCAGTGCGCTCAAATTACGCAGCGAGATGGCCCTTCGGAAGGAAACGGACCCGTCGAAACAGAAGATGCTGAAACAACTCGCGAACACCGCGGGCGAACTGATCGTGAGCATGCGACAGATCATCTGGACACTGAATGACGACCAGCTAACGCTCGCCGATCTCCTCGCCTACATGGGCAGTTACGTGCGCACCTACCTCAGCGATCAGGAATTGAACTTCGAATTGATCACACCGGAGCACATCCCGGAAGTGACCCTGAGCGCCCAGGCACGCCGGAACCTATTGCTGGTCGTCAAAGAAGCCTTGCACAATGTGGTCAAACATGCCAAAGCAAGCCACGTCACCTTGGAGATCTCCTGTTCTGAAGCATTGAGCATCTCCATCGTCGATGATGGCATCGGCCTGCAGCGCAATGCGGAACTGGGCGTGGGTAACGGCCTGAGGAACATGGCGCGCCGCATGGAGGTGCTCGGAGGTACCTTCCAGGTCCAGGGGACCGAGGACGAGGGAAGCCAAGGCACCCGATTGCGGATCCTGTTCCCCCTCCACCCTAACAAAGGTTCTATTGTACAGGTGGTGGTCCCCTCTTCAACTTCGTCCCGATGAAAAAGACGGCCTTGCGGGTGAGTATCGTAGAGGATGACAGCAGCATCCGGGAAACGCTCCATTCCCTGTTCATCTTCGAGGAGGACATGGAACCCTTCAGTGTTCATTCCAACGCGGAAGATGCATTGGTCCGCTTGAACGGCACCTGCCCGGATGTGGTGATCATGGACATCAACCTGCCCGGTGCGAGCGGTATCGACTGTGTGCGCCAACTGAGCGAGCGATGCGGCGGGACCCAATTCCTCATGTACACCGTACATGACGATGACCATCGCGTCTTCGAGGCGTTGAAAGCCGGTGCCAACGGGTACATCCTGAAGAGTTCCACACCCGACCAGATCCTGGAGGCCGTGCGCGAATTGGCCCATGGCGGATCGCCCATGAGCGCACACGTGGCGCGGCGTGTAGTGCAACAGTTCCGACCGGTGCAGGATCGTTCGCACGTAGCCGAGGAGGACCTGAGCGAGCGTGAGCATTCGGTCCTCGAGCTGCTTGCCCAAGGACTGCTGTACAAGGAGATCGCCGAACGCCTTGGAATAGCAGTGGGCACGGTGAAGCAGCATATCCACCGGATCTATGAGAAGCTGCACGTGCAGAACCGGACCGAAGCGGTGAACCGGTACTACGGTCGATAGCATTGATGAGCCTCGGGGCCGCAAGGTCCCGGACACATCTCCGAAGGGCTGCGGAAGTGGCCCTTCGCCTTTAGTGACGACGTTCCGCGCGTCGTGGGAAGACGCTTACTTTGGAGACCATGAAGCGGTCCCTCATCATGCTTGTCGTGATCCTTGCATCGGCACAGTTCATCCGACCGGACACCTCCTTACCCGATCGCGAAGCCGCGAATGATCTGATCGCGATCACACAGCCGAATGCGGAGGTCTCGGCGCTGCTGCGCGCGGCTTGCTACGACTGTCACAGCAATGAGACAAAGTACCCGTGGTACGACCGCATCACGCCGGTGAACTGGTGGGTGCAACATCACGTGGACGAAGGCCGTGCGGAGGGCAACTTCTCGCGCTGGGGCGAACTGCCGGAGAAGAAGCGCAAACACTTCGCTGAAGAAGCTGCGGAGCTGATCGAGGCGGGTGAAATGCCCCTTCCTTCCTACACGTGGATGCATGGCGAGGCCAGGCTGGACCAAGCACAGGTCCGGACGCTGTCGGCGTTCTTCGC
>JAGQVV010000121.1:0-2998 GCA_020437805.1 Flavobacteriales bacterium | reverse complement strand
GCATCGAAGTCTCCTCCCATGCGCACCAAGCTGCTGCTCCCCTTCGCTCTCCTCCTCCTACCCATGTTCGGAATGGCTCAGGGGGTGGGCATCAACAACCCTACGCCCGATGCCAGCGCGCTATTGGACCTCACCAGCACAGGCAAAGGCCTGCTGCTGCCGCGCATGACCACGGTGCAGCGCAATGCCATCCCCGCACCGGCCATGAGCCTGATGATCTATAACACCACGAGCGGGCGCTTCGAGTATTTCGATGGGCTGGCGTGGGTACCCTTGGTGGGAGGCGGAACGCTGGACCAAGCGTATGACTTCGGAGGAGCCGGCGCAGGCAGGACGATCACGGCCGATGCAGGAACCGTGCTGGTCCAGGGCAACGACGGGTTCCAAGTGACCGGCACGCACGGCGCTGGGGCCACGCTTGGTCTTGCTGGACCGGGAACAAGGATGTTCTTCCATCCCAGAAAGTCCGCCTTCCGCGCCGGAAGGACCTTTGGAACGGCTTGGGACGATGCCAACATCGGCGACTACTCCGCGGCCTTCGGATACAGCTCTGCAAGCGGCAGCCATTCACTGGCCAGCGGAGGCAGCAGCGCATCCGGCGCAGGGTCCGTGGCCCTGGGTTTCGACGCGGACGCCGGTGGATACAGCTCGACCGCGATCGGCTATTTCGCGAATGCCACCGGTGGGTTCGCGAATGCCTTGGGGTACATCGTTACCGCCTCGGGCAGCGAGTCCGCTGCGATCGGCAGTTACAGCACCGCATCCGGGAGCCGCTCCGTTACCCTCGGCAGCCAGGCCACCGCCACTGGATCCAATTCCAAATCCTTCTCCTATTCCGGTGAAGCCTTTTCCTTCGGGGAGACCGTACTCGGCCTCGGGGCGACGACCTATACCCCGAGCACCAACGGCGCCACCCAGTTCAGGGCAACGAACGCCACCGACCGCTTGCTGGTGGTGGGCAATGCGATCGATGCGAACAGCAACGGGAACGTGGACCTCGCGGAGCGTTCGGATGCATTGGTGATCCTGAAGAACGGTAACACGGGTATCGGTAGCAGCACGCCACAGGACCGCCTTCACGTGGTGGGCAGTATCAGGATGGTTGATGGCAACGAAGCGGCAGGAAGTGTGATGGTGAGCGATGCGAACGGCACGGCATCGTGGACGAATGCGGCGACCATCGCAGGCGGCACCTTGGATCAAGCCTATGATTTCGGCGGGTCCGGAGCGGGCAGGACGATCGTAGCGGACAATGGTCCGGTACGCATAAGTGGGAATGCCGGCTTGATGGTCACCGGTGGAACACTGGGGACAGGACCCGTGGTAGAGGTGACAGGTATCGGTATTCGTATGTTCTTCAACCCGAATAGGGCAGCATTCCGGGCAGGTGCAGTAGGTGGCGGCATGTGGGATGTTGCCAACATCGGCCAATACTCCTTTGCTACCAATATGAATACCACTGCCAGTGGGATCCATTCGAGTGCCTTCGGCTTCAACACGTTTGCTATCGGAGCGGCTTCATTCGCATCCGGCAATGGCACGCAAGCCTTGGGAGATCGCTCAACTGCTATAGGACAACAGAACTTCGCGCGGAGTTTTGGTGAGCTGGTGCTTGGCATCGGGGCTACGAACTATACCCCCAGCGCTACAGGTGCCACGGAATTCAGGGTTGCGAATGCGAGCGACCGCTTGCTGGTGGTTGGCAATGCGATCGATGCGAACAACAACGGGACGGTGGAGCTCCTGGAGCGCTCAGATGCATTGGTGATACTGAAGAACGGGAACACCGGCCTGGGGCAGTCTGCGCCGGCTGTGCGCATGCAAGTGAATGGAGCCATTGCCACTGAACCAGGAACAGGTACGATCGTCGCGAATGGCATGTTGATCGCCAACGCCTTTCGTTCGTTCATGATGATCGACTCGAACGGTCCCCCCGCTCTCCGGGTGATCGGGCTGCAGAATGGTTTGGCCGCTGGTCAGACCTTGATCATCGCCTGCACAGCAGCTATCCCGGGGAATGGGATCACCATCTCCGATGCGACCAACGTGGCCGTGAACGGCACCAGCCGCGTCCTCGACTTCCAGGACACCATCACGTTCATATGGAACGGAACAAGGTGGCTTGAAACCAGTTTCAGCCAGAATTGATGGTGGTCTTCCATCACAGTGCGCGCAGGCTGCTGCTCTTGGTATGGAGCACCGTATCACTCGCGCATCACGCCCAAGCACAGCTCCTTACCACAAGCGGTGTGGACATCACCGTCGGCACCGGCGTGGCGGTCACCGTGGAAGGCGCGGTCCAGCTCAACGCCGCTTCCACCATCACCAATCAGGGCGAGCTGCGCGTGCAGGGGGATTGGACGAACAACACGGGCAACACGGGTCTCACCGCTTCGTCCAACGGCACGGTCCATCTCTTCGGAAGCGCGCCGCAAGGCATCGCCGGCTCTTCGATCACCGACTTCCGTCACCTCCGCCTTACCGGGGGCATAAAACAGCTGTTGCAGAACGCGGTCGTAGGGCTACCCGGCCAGCCCGATGGGACCTTGGAATTGGGCAGTGGTTGTGCACTGCTCCTGGAGAACCAGACCTTCACGGTATTCGATCCGCTGGGCACCGCCGTGGTCGACAATGGCGGATGGGTGGCCAGCGAGAGCTTGAACAGTCGCTTCCAGTGGGCCTTGGGCAACGACGTGACCGAGCACCGCGTACCCTTTGGCGCCGCTGCAGGACCTGCCTTCCCATTCGCATTCACCCCTGCAGCCCCCTTCCCTGCGAACACCCTGTTGAGCATTGCCACCTACGCGACCGCACCGGACAACACGGTGTATCCGCTCACGGCGAACCAACAGGTGCTTCACATGGCGGGAACAACGAATGCGGACAACAGTGCGAACACCGTGGATCGATTCTGGCTGGTGGACCTGCCCGACGGCACCTTCAACGGGACCCTGCTGTTGAGCCATTCTGCGGCGGATGACCCCCAATTCGGACCCGG
>JAGQVV010000120.1:701-1525 GCA_020437805.1 Flavobacteriales bacterium | reverse complement strand
GCCGAGCGTGTCGTGGTGTCCCAATTGCACCGGAGCCCGGGTGTGTTCTTCGGTCAGAGCCGTCACGCCAACGGCACCAAGCTGTACAGTGCCCGGGTCATCCCGTTCAAGGGTTCGTGGATCGAATTCGCCACGGACATCAACGGGGTGATGTACGCATACATCGATCGGAAGAAAAAACTACCTGTGACCACGCTCTTGCGTGCCATCGGGTTCGAAAGCGACAAGGATATCCTGGAGATCTTCAACCTCGCTGACGAGGTGAAGGTGACCAAGGCCGCCATCAAGGAAGCCGTGGGTCGCAAGCTCGCCGCCCGCGTGCTGAAGAGCTGGGTGGAGGATTTCGTGGATGAGGACACCGGAGAGGTGGTGTCCATCCAGCGGAATGAGGTGCTCATCGACCGGGAGACCATCCTTGAAGAGGAGCACGTTGACCAGATCGTGGAAAGCGGTGCCAAGACGATCATCCTGCACAAGGCCGGTATCAATGCTGCGGACTATGCGTTGATCTACAATACCCTTCAAAAGGATACCTCGAACTCCGAGAAGGAGGCGGTGGAGGTGATCTACCGTCAGTTGAGGAACGCGGAACCACCGGACCTCGAGACCGCACGTGGCGTGATCGATAAACTGTTCTTCAGCGAGCAGCGCTATGACCTTGGTGAGGTGGGCCGGTACCGGATCAACAAGAAGCTTGGTCTGGAGAGCGAGCTGAGCGTGCGGGTCTTGACGAAGGAGGATATCATCTTCATCATCAAGTACCTGATCGAACTGGTGAACGTGAAGGCCGATGTGGACGATATCGACCACTTGAGCAACCGCCG
>JAGQVV010000120.1:0-563 GCA_020437805.1 Flavobacteriales bacterium | reverse complement strand
CTGAGCTCGGTCATCAACTCGTTCTTCGGAACGAACCAGTTGAGCCAGTTCATGGACCAGACCAACCCGTTGAGCGAGATCACCCACAAGCGCCGTATGTCGGCGCTTGGACCCGGTGGTCTCAGCCGTGAGCGCGCTGGTTTCGAGGTGCGTGACGTGCACTACACCCACTACGGCCGCCTCTGCACGATCGAGACGCCGGAAGGACCGAACATCGGTCTGATCAGCTCACTGTGCGTGTACAGCAAGATCAATCCGCTGGGCTTCATTGAAACACCTTACCGTGCCGTTAAGGAGGGTAAGGTGGATATGAAGGCCGAGGTGACCTACCTCAGCGCAGAGGAGGAGGACAACCTGATGATCGCCCAGGCCAACGCCAAGGTGAACGAGAAGGGTGAATTCGCCACAACCCGGGTGAAGGCCCGATTGATGGGTGACTTCCCGGTCGTGGAACCGAAGGAATTGCACCTGATGGACGTGGCACCGAACCAGATCGCATCGATCGCGGCCTCGTTGATCCCGTTCCTGGAGCACAATGACGCCAACCGCGCGCTGATGGGCTC
>JAGQVV010000119.1 GCA_020437805.1 Flavobacteriales bacterium | reverse complement strand
CCGCGTGGCCTCATGCCGAACCCGAAGACCGGCACCGTGACCATGGACGTGGCGAAAGCCGTGAAAGAGGTGAAGGCCGGTAAGATCGACTTCAAAGTGGACAAGGCAGGCGTGATCCATGCGGTGATCGGCAAGGCCTCCTTCGATGCGGCGAAACTCAGCGAGAACGCCCATGAGATCCTGCAGACCCTGGTGAAGCTGAAACCCAGCACGGCCAAGGGTGCCTACATCAAGAGCATCAGCATCAGCAGTACAATGAGCCCGGGCGTACAGGTGGATACCCGTACGGTAACGGTCTGATAACAGCACAGAACAATGGCAACCCGTATCGAAAAGGACCAGGCGATCGACGTGCTGGTCGAAGAGATCAAGTCCACCAACGTGCTCTATCTGGCCGATACCTCGTCCATGGACGCGGAGGCTACGAGCAACCTGCGCAGGGCCTGTAACAAGGCGGGCATCCGCATGAAGGTGGTGAAGAACACCTTGCTGCAAAAGGCGATGGAACGCGTTGAAGGGAAGGATTACAGCGAGCTGATCCCGACCCTCGTGGGCCAGACCTCCGTGATGTTCGCGGACAAGGGCAATGCACCGGCCAAGCTGATCAAGAGCCTGCGCACCAAGGAAAAGACGAAACCGGCCCTGAAGAGCGCCTGGATCGATGAGGCGGTCTTCATCGGGGACGATCAACTGGTGATGTTGACCGACCTGAAGGGCAAGGAAGAACTCATCGGCGAGATCATCGGCCTGCTCCAGAGCCCGATCAAGAACGTCATCAGCGGCCTGCAAGGCAGCGGTGGCCAGAAGATCGCCGGCCTGCTCAAGACCCTCGAAGAACGAGCCGCATAGTACCCCAAGGGCGCGAGAGTTCGTGCCCCGATAATAAGACCAAACGCGTTACGCACAGTCCGCTTCCCCGAACACAAGTAACAAACCCGAACAATGGCAGACATCAAATCCCTAGGCGATCAGCTGGTGGGCCTCACCGTGAAAGAGGTCAACGAGCTCGCCACCTACCTCAAGGACGAATACAAGATCGAACCGGCAGCCGCTGCCGTGGCAATGGCCGCTGGCCCTGCTGCAGGTGGTGGTGAAGCCGCAGAAGCCAAGACCAGCTTCGACGTGATCCTGAAGTCCGGCGGCGCCAACAAACTGGCCGTCGTGAAACTGGTGAAGGAACTCACCGGTCTGGGACTGAAGGAGGCGAAGGACCTCGTTGACGGCGCTCCCAAGCCGCTGAAGGAAGGCGTGTCCAAGGAGGACGCAGAGAGCCTGAAGCAGCAACTGACGGAAGCCGGCGCGGAAGTTGAGGTCAAGTAAGACCCCGATCGCGCTAGCGTCACAGCAGCACGGAGAGGCCCCAAGGCGGGCCTTTCCGGCTGTGCTGTGATCACCACTTCGGTGGTGCACGGCTCCCGCCTCTCGTCCTGATCTCGGCGAGAACGGCGGATGAAGAAGTAGAGGTCCTTCGGTCGCACTTCCCTACAATCGCACCCATGGCCCAGGCGAAGACCAGTTCCAAGAAAAGCAAGCGCATCGATTTCGGCGCCAGCCCTACATCGATCCAATACCCCGATTTCCTTGATATCCAGCTGAAAAGCTTCGAGGAGTTCTTCCAGATCGAGACCCTCCCGGAGGCTCGCATCACGGAAGGCCTGTTCAAGGTGTTCAGCGAGAACTTTCCCATCACGGACACCCGCAACCAGTTCGTGCTGGAATTCTTGGATTATTTCATCGATCCGCCCCGCTACAGCATCGACGAGTGCATCGAGCGAGGCCTCACCTACAGCGTTCCGCTGAAGGCCAAACTGAAACTTTACTGCACCGATCCGGAGCATGAGGACTTCGAGACGATCGTGCAGGACGTGTACCTGGGACAGATCCCCTACATGACCCCGAAAGGCTCCTTCGTCGTGAACGGCGCGGAGCGTGTGGTGGTATCCCAGCTGCACCGCAGCCCGGGCGTGTTCTTCGGCCAGAGCCGCCACGCCAACGGCACCAAATTGTACAGCGCCCGTGTCATTCCGTTCAAAGGGTCGTGGATCGAGTTCGCCACGGACATCAACGGGGTGATGTACGCGTACATCGACCGGAAGAAGAAATTGCCTGTGACGACGCTGTTGCGGGCGATCGGCTACGAAAGCGACAAGCAGATCCTGGAGATCTTCGACCTGGCGGACGAGGTGAAGGTGACCAAGGCGAACATGAAGGAATCCGTGGGCCGCAAGCTGGCCGCACGTGTGCTGAAGAGTTGGGTGGAGGACTTCGTGGATGAGGATACAGGAGAGGTCGTCTCCATTGAACGGAACGAGGTCCTGATCGATCGCGAAACGATCATCGAGGAAGAGCATGTGGACCAGATCGTGGATAGCGGCGCGAAGACCATCATCCTGCACAAGGCAGGCGTGAACGCAGCCGACTACGCGCTGATCTACAACACCCTCCAGAAGGATACCTCGAACTCCGAGAAGGAGGCGGTCGAGGTGATCTACCGCCAGCTGCGCAATGCTGAACCACCCGATCTGGAGACCGCCCGTGGGGTCATCGACAAGTTGTTCTTCAGCGAGCAGCGCTATGACCTGGGTGAAGTGGGCCGCTACCGCATCAACAAGAAGCTCGGACTGGAGAGCGAATTGAGCGTGCGCGTGCTCACAAAGGAGGATATCATCTTCATCATCAAGTACCTGATCGAGCTGGTGAACGTGAAGGCCGATGTGGACGACATCGACCATCTGAGCAATCGCCGCGTGCGCACCGTGGGTGAGCAGTTGCATGCCCAGTTCGGCGTAGGCCTGGCCCGCATGGCCCGCACCATCCGCGAGCGGATGAACGTGCGCGACAACGAGGTCTTCACACCGACCGATCTGATCAACGCCAAGACCTTGAGTTCGGTGATCAACTCGTTCTTCGGAACGAACCAGTTGAGCCAGTTCATGGACCAGACCAACCC
>JAGQVV010000118.1:2902-3784 GCA_020437805.1 Flavobacteriales bacterium | reverse complement strand
CATGATCGTTTGTTCATGCGGCACGGTCATTACAACGATCAAGCGAGGTGGATGGTACGCCACGTTCAACTGATCGACCTGGACATGTTGGACCACTGGAGTATCCCTGGTTCCGATCATCCTACGGAAACGCCGGAACAGAAGGATCACCAACAGGATACTGAGGGTGATCAGCAGAGCCGTCCGCAAGAGCACCAGATCGTTCGGAGCCATCAGAGTGTGATCACGCCGGGGATCGTCGAAGCCTTTTCATAGCGCTCCACAACGTCGTCCGCGCTGAGCATCACCTCTTTCGCCGTGATGCTCACATACTTCCCACCCGCAGAATACTTTCTCAGGATCTCACTTTCCTTCGGGAACAATCCCAAGAGGGCTTCCACATGTTCCTTCTCCGGCTGCAGTATGAACTTGAACATATAGACAGTGGGCCACACATGCACCTTGTTCAAGCTCGCACGCAACTTCTCCTTGGCTTCTTGGCTCAACATCTACCTTGCAAAAGTAGCCCGATGCGATCGAACCGATCATGATCAGGCGTGTACAGTATATTCAGATGCACTTCCTGTCCATGTCGCTGCTCCGAAACGTGATCATACCCACATTGTTGCTGAGCTCCGGCGCAGTAGCCCAGAACGACCACCCAGCTACCGCCGAAGCCGAACAGGCGCGCAGCATCGTGCTGGACCCGGTCCAAGGTGGTTGGAGCACCCAAAGCACCTTGTCACCTGCGAACCTCGGTACAACGAAAGATGGTCAGATGTTGGACCCGAAGATCGAGTTGGATCGGTTCCGCGCCGAAAGGAACTCGGCCTTGGCGAGAAACCAGGGTAGCCTTGCTCCTACTGATGTAGGCAAGCTCAGGACCATGGCCAATGAACTCAA
>JAGQVV010000118.1:0-2777 GCA_020437805.1 Flavobacteriales bacterium | reverse complement strand
GCGTTGATCGCGGCGGCCCGTGCGGATGATCGGGCCGATCTTGTTCTTCGGGCCATGGAAATGAAGGCCAACGGAGGGATGGCCACTGGGCTGTTCCGCTTGGCGCAGGACGTCTTCGCATCACTCGAACCTGACGCAGTGCTGATCGCCGCGGGAGAAATGGACGCCTTCCCCCTATGGGTGGGCCAGTATGCCGATGGCCAGCGCAACGATGTATTGGTAGTGGATGAACGTCTCCTCGCCGACCCCGCATATCGCACTCGGATCTGGGGACGCGCCAAGGCATCGGGCCCGGTCGCTCCGGAACAAGGGTTCGTGGCAGCACTCGGCAAAGCTTCACCCCGACCCGTGCATCTCTCGTTGGCCTTGGGTCGGGCCGTACTCGCCCCCATGAGCACCGAATTGTACGTGACGGGAATGGCCTTACGCTATAGCGCAGTGCCGGTTGAAAACATCCCGTTGTTGGAAGCGCGGTGGGGGAGATTCAGGAAAGCCTTGGATGCCGGTCCCCTATCACGGAACTATCTCGTGCCCGGCTCAGTGCTCCTGGCTCATTACAGGGCTATTGGTGACGAAGCTCGCGCATCGGCCTTGGAATCGGAGCTACGCCGCATGGCTGAACGATTGGGAGCCACCCAAAGCATGATAAAGTCCGGCGTCTTCGCCCACTGAGCCATGGCCTTCGGAACGGAATACGGCAAACTGGGCGATGAGCGATTGATGGAGCTCGTGGTGCGCCGGGACGAGCGGGCATTCGCAACACTCTATGACCGCTATTCACGGAGGTTACTGAACTACTTCCATCGGATGCTCTGGAGCGATCGGGAAATGGCCCAGGACTACCTACAGGACCTGTTCACGAAGTTGGCGAACAAACCTGAAAGCTTTGATCCGTCCCGTGCCTTCCACACCTGGCTGTTCAGTGTCGCCAACAACATGTGCAAGAACGCCTACCGCCACCAGGCCGTGGTGCGCGAAGCGGCCGTACACTTGAAGAACGGTGTGGATCGTGTGGAAGCCACGGCCGGTGTGGGCCTTGACGGGGAACGATTTCGGGACCGCTTGGATGAGGAATTGGACAAGCTGGACCCGGACCACAAGGCGACGTTCGTCATGCGTTTCCATGAGGATATGGCGATCAAGGAGATCGCAGCTGTGTTCGCCTGCTCGGAAGGCACAGTGAAGTCGAGGATATTCTATACCCTGAAGAAACTGGCCGAACGCCTCAAGGAGTTCGACCCCAATGCATTGATGCACCATGGAAAGACGCGAACGATATGACCCGGAGGACATCGAGAACCTGCTCACCGAGCGTGGTTTCGATGAGCTACTGGAAGAGGAGCGCGCATTCGTGCTGCGGCATATGAGCGGTCGTGAAGAGTACGACCGGATGCGTGCACTGTTGCACTATACCCGACCTGATGAGCGCTCACATACGATGATCGAGCCCGAGGAGCGGGTTCGCACGAACGTGATGAATGCCTTCCGTGCGCAGCGCGAACCAACTTGGCGCGTCTGGCTGAACAGTGTAATGGCATGGTTCGCGCCATCCGAGACCGCAGACCTCTGGAGGCCGGCACTCGCATTGGGGACCCTGGCACTATTGGTCATCGCCGGCGTTTTCACCGTTCAGTATGTCGGTGGTCCGGAGCACGGTGGCTTGGCTGAAGCGCGCGAAGCGGAGCGATCCACTTCGAAGTCGACGCCGACCCAAGTGGAGGTTCAAGCTGAAGATGCCTCCGGGACGACCTCGATCGCCGACATGGAACCTGCTCCGAGAAGTGAGGAGGTGGCAGAGCCTCGCGAAACCCATGACCTCATGACCGATCCACAAGGGGCGAGCACCGAAAAGGAGCCCCTGTATAAGGCCTTGGATGAAGTACCTGACGTTCCGGTGCGGGAATTGTCGGAATCGGAGGAAATCACCTACGGAACGAACGAGTTGGAGATGGACCTGGCGCTCGAAGACGACATGAAGAAGGAAAGTAGGATCCCCACCGGGCATGTCGTAACGCAAGAGGAATTGATGACGAACCAAAGCCTGGCGAATACGGATGTATCGGCCGCCAAGAAGTCCTCGGGAAAAGCACGGAGCAAAGCCTCGTCGGTCGCCGATGGATCGAACATAACGAGCAGACCACTTGGTGAGGACCCCCGATTACTGGGCTTGGTCACCGCAGGATGGTGATGGTCATTGGATGACGAAGGCTTGCGTGATACTGAAATCACGAGCCACCACGGTGATCGTGGCCTCCCCCTTGGGGAACATGCCCTTGTCCAGTCGACGCACCAATTCGTCACTGTAGGCCTTCCCTTCCTCCACGTACACGGTCCGCCCGCTGCTATCCTTCATTTCCATGTGCACGGAACCGATCTTCCGGTGGTTCTCGATACTGATGGCGATAAGGCCCGAGGCCCGGGAGCATTCCACGGTGACCCTTGCTCTATCCTCTCCGGGAGCACCTGGGGCGGCAAATGACGCCAAGAGCGGTCCGAAAAAGACCACAAACGCAGCGCTCTTGATGGTGCATCTACCGCCCATTTACATCCAAATGTACGATACGAATAACAAAGATCCAAGTTCAGTCCCACGTCCGATCATGGCCTGCATCCATGAGTTCGGCCACCGGACCGGTGCTCATTGCATAATTGAACCCATTGTACACGCTCCATCCGCCGTAGGCACCATCCTTCCGAAGCGCCAGGAACCCGACCTGCATTCCTTCGTTCCTCGGAACCTGCCGCAGGATCCTTCGAACCGCCTCCTTGCATGCGTC
>JAGQVV010000117.1 GCA_020437805.1 Flavobacteriales bacterium | reverse complement strand
GCTCACGGTTCTCGTACACCTCCTCCAGATTCTCACTGTTCACGGCGAACTCCTCCAATTTGGCGCTGAGTTCCTCCTTGATGGCCACGCTGATCTGGTTGGCACGCTTTCCGAGGATCGCAACGGTCTCGTAGACGTTGCCAACCTCCTTGTCCAATTCCGCCACATCGCGGGTGATCGTCGTCTTGGCGGCGTTGGTATGCTTGGTGTTCATGGGGTACTGGTTCGGGTCACTTGTGCAATGGAGGCCTCGACCTCCTTGTTCAGCTTACTGGCATCCTCCAAAAGGACGCTCTGGGGAAAAGCGTCCGCGAAGTTATGATATGCGCGCACAGCATCCTGCAAACGCTCCAATTTCTTGGACTCCACACTATTGCTCGATAGATGATACAAGCTCTGCAAGGCGAAGTACATCGCATCTTCACGGAAGCGGGAATTGGGCCACTCCCGGTTGAAGTTGTCGAACGCCACACCGGCAGCTTGATAGTTCCGCATCTTGTAGTACTGCCTTGCTGCATGGAAGCTCTTGACCTCCAGCTTGGTACGCATACGATCGATCAAGGTGTTACAGCTGTCCTTCAAGGTGGTGTTCGGGTACCTCACCAAGAACAACTGCATTTGACTGATGGCACTGCGCGTATCGGTCTGGTCCAGCTCATAGTTCGGGGAGTTCCGATACTGGCAATAGCCGCTCAGGAATGCGCACTCCTCGGCATATTCGCTCTTGGGGAAAGTGCGCACGAAATTCGCCAAGTAGTAGGCCGCCAATGTATAATCCTGCATACCATAGGTGCTCGTGGCATGCAGGTAGTTCACGCGTTCGCTCATGCCGGAACCACGGGTGACCACGATCAGTTCCTCCAGCAAAGGGATAGCGCGGTCATAGCTTTCCTTGGCGATGTACTTTTCGGCGATCTCCAACTTGTAGTTCACATCCGTGCTCTTCAAGGCCTTGTTGTAATCGCTGCATCCGGCGAGCACAACGAAGAAAAGGAAGGCGATGAGGGTGCGCATGTGCGAAAAGGCTGCAAAGATAGGTCCCTGTTATGGACCGACGATCGTTGATCATCAACGCCGCATCGTGGGATCCAGTATGGGGCGAGGATTACATTTGCCGAACCGTTCGCACTACCCGCGAAACACTTTTGGCCCACCCCTCCGCCGCGTTGGCGGCAACGGAACGACCCCATGAACGACATCTTCGACAAGATCCGCAAGGACGCCGGCCCCATCGGTCGCCACGCCAAATCCAGCCATGGCTACTTCAGTTTCCCGAAACTGGAAGGTGAATTGGGCGCACACATGACCTTTCGGGGGAAGAAGGTCCTGGTATGGAGCTTGAACAACTACTTGGGGTTGGCCAATCACCCGGAAGTACGCAAGGTGGACGCCCAGGCCGCCAAGGATTGGGGGCTGGCCTACCCGATGGGTGCCCGCATGATGAGCGGACAGACCAAGTACCACGAACAATTGGAGGATGAGCTGAGCGAGTTCATGGGCAAGGAGGACAGCTTTCTCTTGAATTACGGCTATCAAGGCTGCATGAGCGCGATCGAAGCACTCCTCGGTCGACATGATGTGCTCGTATATGACAGCGAATGCCACGCCTGCATGATCGATGGGGCCCGTCTGCACCACGGAAAGCGCTTCGTGTTCCAACACAACGACATGGTGAGCTTCGAAAAGCAGCTCGAACATGCAAAGGCCGTGACCGAGCGGACAGGAGGTGGGATCATGGTCATGACCGAGGGCGTCTTTGGCATGGCTGGTGACCAAGGCAAGCTGAAGGAGATCGTGTCGTTCAAGAAGAAATACAACTTCAGGCTCTTCGTCGATGATGCCCACGGGTTCGGCATGCTCGGAAAGGATGGACGTGGCACCGCTGACGCTCAAGGCGTGCAGGACGAGGTGGACATCTATTTCGGAACCTTCGCCAAAGCCATGGCCAGCATCGGTGCATTCATCAGTGGTCCCGAGGACGTCATGATGTACATGCGCTATAACATGCGCAGCCAGACCTTCGCGAAAAGCCTGCCCATGCCGATCGTGATCGGGGCGTTGAAGCGTTTGGAGATGTTACGGACCATGCCTGAACTGAGCGAAAAGCTATGGGGTATCACGAATGCGTTGCAAACGGGGTTGAGGGAAGCCGGCCTGGACATCGGGAACACGAACAGTTGTGTGACCCCTGTGTACATGTCCGGAGGGATCCCTGAGGCCACCAATGTCATCATGGACCTTCGGGAGAACCATGGGATCTTCTGTAGCATCGTGGTGTACCCCGTTGTTCCGAAGGATACGATCCTGCTCCGCCTCATACCGACCGCCGTGCACACCTTGGAGGATGTGCAGTACACCGTGGACCACTTCAAGACCGTGAAGGAAAAGTTGTTGGCAGGGGCATATAAAGGCGAAACGGTACCCACCACCTGAGGCTGCGTCCCGCTCAGGAACCGATCTTCTTGAGGATCCCGGCAGGCACGGCCTTCCGGTTCACCATGATGGCCGTGGTCTTGAACTGCACGTACGGTTTGCTCATGTACATGTAGCCATCGTGGTCATTGGTCGTTCCCCAAGAGTTCTTCACGATATACCATTCGGCACCATTCTGGTCCGTGGCGATACCAGTAAGCTGCATGCCATGGTCATCCGTCGTGGTGTAGTTATCGAAGGCTTCCTGGCGCATTTCGGCGGTAATGGTGGCTTCGGGCTGCGGGCTCTTGAACAGCGCTGCCTTTTCGTCGCGTGTCAGTCCATCCGTGTTGGCCATTGTGGTGAAGGCCACGCCGTTCTTCCAACTGAAGGTGGCTTCGCTCACATCACCACCCCACGCCACGGTGTATCCGTTCCGCAGTGCGTTATCCACGATGGCGGTAAGATCTTCCACGGGAACATTCCATGCCGGGTGCATCGCCCAGTTATCGGGCACTTTCAACAGGCTTTGGCTGTAGTACGGAACGTCCGTTCCGGAAATGAATTCGACGTAATCGAGTGGGTCCACCTTCACCACATCGGCGGCGAACGACCTTGGCGTATAGGTCTTACCCTCGAACGTGAATTCCTTGGGGACCTCCCCCAAGTAGGCGTCCAAGACCCCACTTAACGCATCCCGCCAAACAGGGGTCAACTTCCCTTTGTTGGGCGCCTCGATAAGTGCATCCAACATTCCCTTGATGACCGCCTGCATTTCGGCGAACTCGTTCCTCTCATTCCCGAAATTGAGCCCCGTGTAGGACTCTTCCGGAATGGCTCCGTAGGTCCCATACATGTTCAATACATCGTGGGCCAGACCGCCATCACCATAGTTCAGCGAACCGTGCATGCGCAGGTAGTTCACCGCTTTCTCCTCATAGGAACATCGTGCCGTGAAGATCTTGGACAAGGGCACGGCCGGACCACCTTTTTTGATCATTTCCGATTCCAGGAACGATCCTGCCGAGTAGCTCCAGCACGTGCCGGAAGACCCCTGATCCTCCACCGGAGTGGTCTCTGCGCTCACCAACGTGGTGAAGCGGAACCCAACGGTATCGCTCTTATTGGCGCTGATCTTCTTGATCAGGTCGTCCTGGCCATAGGAGGAAGGGGTCAGGATAAGCAACAGCAGCGCAAGGGTCGGTCGGATTAGCATGATCGCGGAATGTTCTTGGGGGACCTGTCGGATCCCACATCAGGCAAAGAAAGGACGATGCGGCTCGTTCCAGGCAACAGAAATGTGCTTGAAGGTTGGGATCGACACGAACAACTGCGCGACATTCCTTGTTCGTCATCTTCCTGTAACCACGATCTTCGCCACCCACATGTCACAACTCGCGATCATTTCCGCAAGCGTCCGTTCTGGACGGAAAAGCCATCATGTAGCATTGCATCTTGCGCTTAAAGCAAAAGACAAAGGTCATACAGTTGACATGCTGGATCTTAGTGAGTTGAATTTCCCCGTTTTTGAGGAACGTTTGAAATTCATGGAAGCGCCGTCCGGGCAAGTTGTGGACTATGCGGAACGCTTTCGGAAAGCCGATGGTATCATCATCGTAACCCCCGAATACAACGGAAGCTTTCCGGCCAGCCTGAAGAACGTGATGGACCTGTTGACCGAGGACTGGAAAGGCAAGCCGGTTTCCATTTGCACGGTATCCAGTGGTGCTTTCGCCGGTACACAGGTGATGCAACAGTTGCTGTTCCCGTTGTGGAAGATCAAGGCGTGGGTGGTACCCTCCAGTATGCAGGTGCCCAGGGTGCAGGAACAGTTCGGTCCGGACGGTGATGTGTTGATGGACACCGAAGGTTGGGAACGCCGCACAGGCACGTTCCTTCAAGACCTGGAATGGGCGATCGAGGCACGCCGCCGTATGGCCGCGACCTGAAAGTGATCAGGCTTTCTCTGCTACCGGCATCAGGATCCGCTTGACCGCATCGACCACCTGGTCCACCTCTGATGCGGTGCTGAAGCGACTGAAGGAGAAACGGATATTGGCGCCCGGTCGTTCCGGATAGAGTGCCCCGAGCACATGGCTGCCCGTATTGCTACCGCTGCTGCACGCGCTTCCACCGCTGCATGCGATACCCTCGATATCAAGGTTGTAGATCAGCATTTCCCCTTTCCCGTCATCCGGGAAGCGCACGTTGAGGACGGTATACAGCGCATCATCCGAAGTGTCCCCATTGAAGCCCACACCGGGTATCTCTTCAACGAGCTTCTTTTTCATACGGTCCTTCAATCCTTGCACATGTCGCTGGTGCCCTTCAAGGTCCTCGTAGGCGAGTTCCATGGCCTTAGCCAACCCGACGATGCCGTATACGTTCTCGGTACCCGCACGCATGTTCCTTTCCTGGGACCCGCCCAGGATCATGGGCTTCAACGTGGCACTGTTGCGCATGTACAGAAAGCCCACCCCTTTGGGCCCGTGGAACTTGTGGGCTGCACAGGAGAGGAAATCCACGGGCAGCGTCCTGAGGTCGAAGCGGTAGTGCCCCATGGTCTGCACCGTATCGCTGTGGAACAACGCGCCGTAGGCATGGCAAAGATCACCCACCACTGCAAGGTCCAAGCGCGTTCCGATCTCGTTGTTGGCATGCATCAAGGACACGATGGTCCCTTCCCCTTTTGTGGACACCAACAATTCCTCGAGATGGGCGAGATCAGGCTTTCCATCGGATCCCAAGCGGACCCAATGGACCTTGGCCTCTCCTCTTCGGCCGATCGCTTCAGCCGTGTATTCGATGGCATGGTGCTCGATCCGTGAGGTGATGATGTGCTTCACACCGAGGTCGCG
The DNA here is from genome assembly GCA_020437805.1 of Flavobacteriales bacterium. Lineage (GTDB taxonomy): Bacteria > Bacteroidota > Bacteroidia > Flavobacteriales_F > PHOS-HE28 > PHOS-HE28. The sequence goes on along the minus strand of JAGQVV010000117.1, from coordinate 4,048 downwards.
AACAGCGCAGTTGAGCACCATGTTGTCCGCCTCGGTACCACCGCTTGTGAAGATCACCTCGCCCGGGGCGCAGTTCAACAGTGCCGCCACGGACCTGCGGGCTTGCTCAACGGCCGCGCGGGTCTTACGCCCGAAGGCATGGATGGCCGATGGGTTCCCGAAGTTCTCCTTCAAGTAAGGAAGCATGGCTTCCAACACCAGAGGGTCCAACGGTGTGGTGGCGGCATTGTCGAAGTAGATACGCTTCATGGTATGTGCTTGGACGGGCTGAGAGATCCCCAACGAACGGGCCGCAAAGTTACCGGACCTCTGCGGGAAGCCCGGCAACTTGGGCAAGCTCGCTCAGGATCCTACCTGCCAGCGCATCCGCCTCCTCCATGGAAGGTGCCTCTGCATAGACCCGGATGATCGGTTCCGTATTGCTCTTCCGCAGGTGCACCCACGTATTGCCGAATTCGATGCGCAAGCCATCCACCGTGCTATGGGGTTGACCCCGATACCGGCCCTGCATCTCGTCCACCAATGCTTGTACATCCATTCCCGGTTTCAGTTGGATCTTGTTCTTGCTGATGAAGTAATCCGGGTAGCTGCGACGCAGCTCGGAACAGCTTCCGCCGCGCTTGGCCAAGAGCGTAAGGAACAAAGCGACCCCTGCCAGCGCGTCCCGGCCATGATGCAGTTCGGAGAGGATCACCCCACCGTTCCCTTCTCCACCGATCGGGGCGCCCACCGCCTTCATTGTGTTCACCACGTTCACCTCACCGACGGCGCTGGCATGCCGCTTCCGACCGTGGCGTTCGGCAATGTCATTCAAGGCCCGGGTGCTGCTGAGGTTGCTCACCGTATCCCCAGGGCGGTCTGCCAAAACGTGGTCAGCACAAGCCACCAGGGTGTACTCTTCACCGAAAAGGCTACCATCCTCACACACCAAGGCCAAGCGGTCCACATCGGGATCCACTGCAATTCCCAAATGGGCTGTGTGCTTCACGACGGCAGTGCAGAGGTCCTCCAGGTTCTCCGGGAGCGGTTCCGGATCATGCGGGAAATCACCGTTCGGGGTGCAATGGATCTGGACCACTTCGGAAACGCCAAGGGCCGTCAATAGGGCCGGAACGGCCGTACCACCAACGGAATTCACCGCATCGACGACAACTCGGAACCTGGCTTTCGTGATCGCATCCGTATCGACAAGGTCCAACGCGAGGATCGCATCGATATGCTTTCGGGTCCAGCCCGAAACCTCCCGAACCGAACCCAAAGCGGTCACCGGCGCGAAATCGAGATCATCGGCCTCCGCACGGCGCAGCACCTCTTCGCCATCCTCAGCGGAAATGAACTCACCGGCTTCGTTCAGGAGCTTCAATGCGTTCCATTGGGCAGGATTGTGGCTTGCAGTAAGGATAATACCTCCATGCGCCTTCTCCCCTTTCACGGCCATCTCCACCGTAGGCGTGGTCGCCAGACCGAGGTCCAACACATCGAAGCCCAATCCGTTCAACGTACCGGCAACAAGGTCGCGTACCATGGGACCGCTCATTCGCGCATCGCGCCCCAGTACCATGCGGGGTGCAGCAGCGCCGGACCGCTGTTTGATGAACATGCCGAACGCAGCGGTGTAACGGACGATATCCAGTGGAGTGAGGCCTTCCCCGGGGGCACCACCAATGGTACCTCGGATGCCTGAAATGGAGCGGATCAGGGTCATGGTTCGGTTCGTTCATATTTCCCGGATCGAGCGATCCGGAGCGCGGACAAAGCTATCCGGGCGTGGCGAAAAAGGCCATGGGAACTCGGCTCCACGTTCACCCGGAACTGTTCATAACCGGACCCACGCGCCGTAGCACCGGGCCCAGGTATGCTATTTTTGTGCGACGAGCCTCCGCTTCTTCTCCACCAACCGGTTCGTAGCCCATGAACGAAGGACCATCCGCCCAGCCTGAGCGCGACGACGACCTGCACGATTGTGTGGAACGCTACGAAGCGATGCGCGAGCAGAACGCACATTACTTCTTTGACGTCGATGAGTTCGAGATCATCATTGAACATTACCTGGAACAAAGCGATGCAAAGCGCGCATTTGAGGTGCTCGGCTATGCGCGGCAGCAACATCCGGGATCGCAGGACCTGATGTTCTCCGAGGCCCATGTGATGATGAGCATGGGCAAGCTGAACCGTGCGTTGGAGATCCTGGATGCCATCGAGAAGATGGAACCGTTCAATGAGGATGTGCACCTGCACAAGGCCAGCATCTTCAGTCAGCTCAGGAACTACCGCCGTGCCGTTGAGCATTACCGACGCGCCTTGGAACTTGCCGAGGAAGGCTTGGACGACATCCACTTGGACCTGGCCTTCGAGTATGAGAACCTCGAGGCTTTCGACCTCGCGATAGAGAGCCTTCAGCGCGCGCTGGAGATGAACCCGGAGAACGAGGCGGTGCTGTACGAACTCGCCTATTGTTATGATCTGGCCGATGCCCAGCAAGCCGCTGTCAGCTACTTCCGGCAATTCACCAACGACCACCCGTACTCGTTCGTGGCTTGGTACAACCTCGGCAACGCCCTGGCCCGCTTGGACCGTTTGGACGAAAGCATAGAGGCCTTGGACTTTTGTTTGGCCATCGAGGAGCGCTTCACGTCAGCGCATTTCAGTAAAGCACGGAACCTCTTGGTTCAAGGGAAGTTCCAAGCTGCCATCGAGTGCTATCAAGAGACCATTGAATTCGACGGACCACAAGCCATCACGTTCAGCTACATCGGGGAGTGCTACGAGAAGATGGAGAACCCGCAACAAGCCTTGATCCATTATGACCAAGCCATCGCGCTGGACCCGAACTGGGTTGACGCATGGATCGGTCGCGGTGTGGTGAAGGACATGCAGGACCGTCCTTTGGAAGCGGTGAAGGACCTGGAGCATGCGGTGAAATTGGCCTCAGAGCACAGCGATGGTTGGTTCTACCTCGCCAATGCCTATGCCCGGTGTGAGCGTTATGAGGATGCGTTCCAAGCCTATACGAGGATGAACGCATTGGAACCGGAGAACCTCGATGGCTGGTTGGACCACTCGGACCTCTTGTTGCGGATGAAAGGGGCGGATGCGGCGGTGAAGAAATTGCGGGAGGGGGAGCAGGTGCACAAATTGAGCGGCAAGTACCGCTACCGTTTGGTAAGCTACCTGCTTCGATCCGGGCATCAACAACAGGCGCTGCTTGAATTGGAAGAAGCACTGATGGCCGACCACGCCGGCCACGTGCAATTGCTTGAACACTATCCGGAGGCGGCCATGCTTCCGCAGGTGATCCATCTTCTGGATCTCTATCGCCGATGAACTACACGCTCTCCCACATTCCTTCGCGCGCCGCACAGCCACGCGAGGAAGGGCTCACCATGGTCATGGACAAGGGTTTGTCATTAAGGCAAGCCGCGGACTTCATCGACGCGAGCGGTCATTTGGCCGATATCGTGAAGCTCGGCTTCGGCACCTCTTTCGTGACGCCCAACCTGAAGAAGAAGATCACCTTGTACCACAAGGCCGGAATGAAGGTCTACCTCGGCGGGACGCTATTCGAAGCGTTCGTGGCTCGTGGCAAGTTCAAGGATTATCGGAAGCTGTTGGATACGCTCGGTCTGGAGACCGCCGAAGTGAGCGACGGGTCCATCAACCTCTCCACCAAGGAGAAGTGCAAGTACATCAGCGAACTGGCCAAGAGCCATACCGTGTTGAGCGAAGTGGGGTCCAAGGAAACAGGGATCCTGATCAGTCCGGCGAAGTGGGTCACCATGATGAACATGGAGTTGGATGCAGGTAGTTGGAAAGTGATCGCGGAGGCCCGTGAGAGTGGGACCGTGGGTATCTACAGGCCCAGCGGGCACGCGCATACGGCGTTGGTGAACAGGATCATCAGCAAGGTGCCAGCGAAGAACATCCTATGGGAGGCGCCACAGAAGTCCCAGCAGGTCTGGTTCATCAAGCAACTGGGGGCCAACGTGAACCTGGGCAACATCGCCGCCGAAGAGGTCATCGCGCTGGAGACCCTGCGCCTGGGACTGCG
>JAGQVV010000116.1:5860-12889 GCA_020437805.1 Flavobacteriales bacterium | reverse complement strand
CAGATCTGTCACAACCCCTAGTTGTGTGCAATTACCAACTAATTAAATAGTGACATGAATAATATATCTCATTTACTAAAACTAATTTTAATTATAGTTATAACAAACTTTGGGTTTCATCAAGTTATTGCTCAACAGCTCGTTATAGTAGAACATAGTATTATTATTAAGTCAGAAAAAGCGTATTTATTTGATTTTGTATCTGATGTATTAAATGACCATAAATGGAGAGAACAAGTAGACAGCATGGTCATAGTTGATTCAGAAATATATGGAAAAGGAGCAACAGAGTATTTACGTGTCAATAAGAAAAAACAGAATATAACAACAACCTATATAACTGAGCAAACTGATAGTTCAATTACATTCACCACCCCTGACACGGACGAATATTATTTTCAAGCTAGAAGAACTGTTGTCGAAATGGATGATGGACAGTGCTTATTTACAACATTATTTGAATTTGATAATAATATCACGAAAAAAGTTGCTCCTTTTAAAATCCCAAAGTTGATGACTAAACTTGCAACCAAATCAACCTTGAAAAAAGAAATGAAAGCACTTAAAAGATTAATTGAAAAAGCACACAACAAAACCTAAACTGCATTAAAACGCAGTTTAGCCAAAACGTTGAGCACCGTGCCGGGAAAGCCCCGCACGGTGCTCAACTGAAATACCAACGTGATAAAGCAGTGTGCTCACGGTAAGGCCGAGCCTATTGCCAGTAGCGATGGATCATTTCGCATCTTCGGGCGCTGGCAGCAGTTCAGCCGTCCATGTCCGAACCAAGCCCTACCGTTTCCTTCTTCCGTTCATTGGGTCTATCCGAGGTCCTGCTGAAGGTGCTTGAGGGATCGACCTACAAGCGACCCACCCCGATCCAGGAGCAGGCCATACCGGCGGTGCTCTTCGGCAAGGACGTGCTGGGCATAGCCAAGACCGGCTCTGGAAAGACGGCCGCCTATGTGCTGCCCGTATTGCAACAGCTCCTTGAAGCGCGTTGGAACATGCAGAGCCGCCATGTGCCGGTGCTTGTGTTGGTACCCACGCGGGAACTGGCCACCCAAGTGGAAGCGGTCTTCAATGAATTGAGCATTGGCCTACCGGAGCGCGTACGCACGATGGCCGTGTTCGGTGGCGTGTCCATCAACCCGCAAATGATCGGCATGCAGGGCGTGCAGGTGCTGATCGCCACCCCGGGCCGCTTGTTGGACCTGGTCGATTCCAAGGCCGTACACCTTTCGGAAGTGAAGATCCTTGTATTGGACGAAGCCGACAAGGTGTTGGACCTCGGTTTCAAGGAGGAGGTGGATCGCGTGCTGTCGCTGTTACCCCGTAAACGGCAGAACCTGCTGTTCTCCGCCACACTGAACGCTGCCGTGGATGCCATTACGCAAGTGGTGCTGCACAAGCCGGAAGTGATCCAGGTGACGCCGGAGCCGCAGGAGGTGGTGCTGATCCAGCAGCGCGCGTTCCGGGTGCCCCAGGAACGTAAGGGACCGTTCCTGCGCTACCTGATCCGCAGTATGGACATGCGCCAGGTGCTCGTGTTCACGGCCTCCACGCATGCGGCGGACCACGTGGCCGAGAAGCTGCGGCGGAACGGGATCGCGGCGGAAGCCACCCACGGCAAGAAGAGCAACCAGGCCCGGCAACAGGCACTGGCCGACTTCAAGAACGGAACGCTCCGTGTGCTGGTGGCCACGGACCTCTTGTCCCGCGGTATCGACATCGAGTTCCTTCCCTACGTGATCAGCTACGACCTGCCACGCTCACCGAAGGACCATGTGCACCGCATCGGTCGCACCGGACGTGCCGAACGTCCCGGTGAAGCATTCACGATCGTGACACCCGAGGACCAGCCGCACTTCAAGGTGATCCAGAAGAAGATGAAGCAATGGGTGACCCTGGAGAGCACCGACGAGATCGACCTGCAGGGGGCCTGAGCTCTTGTCTTTGCCGGGTCAGAGCCCGATGAACCCGAAGCGGTAGCGTTTGCCACCGTTGTGCATCATCGCCAACACCACCAGATCGCCGTTCAATTCGAAGAAGAAGGGCGTGGTCAAGCTCATCTCGAACACGGCACCTTCGTGCAGGTGGAACAGCGGTAGGCCGAAGGTCCGATCGCCATAGGCCAGCTGTCCGTTCGGATCGATCACCTCCATGAAAGTGGCGTGCATGGTCTTCTCATCGAAAGCCTTGTGCTTCACATAGCGGGTACCATCGGGTTCGGTCCAGTTGGCTGCCGGAATGGAAGGAACGCTGAGATCGGTATTGTTCCAGAACATGAACAAGCGGTCCTCTTTGAGCGCGTACACGAAGGACCCGAATTCATCTTGGGAAACGTTGCTGCGCGTCTCCTGTCGCTTGTCCAAGCTCTGCCACCAAAGCGGCGCACCGGACCCCTGGTCGAGACATATGGCCACGGCATTGCCATACTTCCATTCGTAGGTGAACTGGATCGGCGATGAGCCGTCCACCATCTTGCTGCTGCTCTCCACTTGCTCCAACAACACCAAGGGCTTGGCATCGCTGCGGAAGAGAATTTCCTTGATCACCAGGTCATCGATGTGCGCCTTCTCGGCATCGGCCGCAATGCGTTCTCCGCTCAATGCGGCCACCATGCCCATGGGCCAACCCTCGGCACGATCCGCGGTGAGCGATCCGTCCGCTGCGAAACGCGCGTACCAGCTCCCCTGCACCGTCTTGTCGTAAGCTGATGGTTCCCTGGTGTACAAGGCATAGACGAAACATGCACCGTCCGGTCCGATGCCGATGCGGTGGTCCTCCACCTGTTTGCCTTCCAGATGCTTCGATCGGTGGGCCTTCCAGCTCCCCTTGCCATCAGTGGCATACAAGGCGTACTGCCAAACGGGCTTCTGCCAGGTCTTCTTGAAGAGGTAGGCGCGGCCGCTGTTGGACACGGCGATGTCGTTGTGCAGCCCTTTGTCGGCATCCCAGTCCAAGCTTTGTTCATGGGTCCATGCGGTGCTCAGGGCAGGAATGTCGAAACAGGTCATGCGCAAGCGTTCCTTGGCCCCCTTTTCGAAGGGCATCTCGGCCAGCACGAGCAACTTGGTCCCGTCCGGACTGAAGGAACGGGTGTAGTCGCCCCGGTTCCCCATTTTCTCCGCAGTGATCGTGTCCAGCACCTTGCCTTCGCCCAAGGTTCCGTCAAGGCCCAATCCATGGATCCGCAGGGTGTGTTTCCCCGCAGCCTTGTCCCAATGGCTCACGAAGGCGTAGAGCGTGCCGTTCACCGCCACCACCTCATCCAGGAAGTAGGCATCGCCCATAACGCCTCCCTGGAAGTGTACCTCTTGGGTTCCGAGGTGCTTCAGCGTTGCATCATAACGCTCCAACCAGTAGTGCCTCACCGTGGTGGCATCCTCCGCCACACGAAGCAGCACGAAGCCTTCATCGCCAAGCTCAAGAAGCTTCTCGATGCGGCGTTCCGGAAAGTCGTTGGTGGCGGGTGGCCCCCAACGGTAAACCGGTTCCTGGGCATGTACGCACAGGGAGAGCGACACCGCTGCCGCAGCGAGGAGCAGCTTCATCCTACTTGCCGCAAGCCGCGTTGTATTCGGTGATGATCGGGAGGATGTTGAGCATACCGTAGCCCTTCTCCTTGTCCTCCACTTTCCTGGCGAGTTCCTTGTTGTCGCCGACGTACTCGGCCATCTTCTTGGCGAAGCCCATTCCGAAATAGTCGAGTGAGCGTGGCTTCTCATCACCGGGCTTCACGAACACCATCACCGAGGGGTACATGCGAGCCATGAATTCCTCCTCGGTCTCGCTGGCGCCTTTTTGCATGATCGCCCAGTTCTCGGCGCGGTTGTACCAGACGTACTGCGTGATGCAGCCTTCTTCCACCACCAGGTTGGCACGGATCGCCGAACCGGAAAGGCCACCGCTGTAGTTGATGCAGTGGTAGAGCTTGTCGGCCACCTTGTACTCCTTCAGGTCCTTGGTCTTCAGGTCCTGCTTGCTCTTCTTGTCATCCTTGTCCGTATAGAACAGCACCTCGTTCTGCATGGTGTAGCGGTTCTGGTACTTGATGTAACCTTCGGTCTTCTTGCCATCGGCACCGATGATGTAGCCGGGGTAGAGCTCACCGGTCTTGTACACGTCGGAGCTCCAATCCTGGGCATGGGAGGTTGAAAGAAGAAGGACGAGGCCAGAGGCCAGCAGTGTGCGTAGGGTCATGATCGTTCGCTGATAGGGGGTGCGAAGCTAGCGCGCCGGGCAAGGATGGTGCCACGAATTCGTCATACGGTGACGGTCTCGTTCATTCGCGACCGAACGGCTGGGCGGAAGTGGCGATCTTCGCGCCGATGTCCCTCCCCTCCACACTGCTGGAACACGCGGTCGATCAACTGGCCACCTTGCCCGGTATCGGCCGGCGGACGGCTATGCGTTTGGCCCTGGACCTCTTGCGGCGGGATGCGCAGGAAGTGGTGCGCTTCAGCGATGCGATCCGGAAGCTGCGGGAGGAAGTTCGTTTCTGCGATGTGTGTTGCAACATCAGCGACGAACCGCGTTGTGCCATCTGCCGAGACCCGCAGCGCGATGCCAGCACGATCTGCGTGGTGGAGGATATCCGCGATGTGATCGCGATCGAGAATACGCGGCAGTTCAAGGGCCTGTACCATGTGCTGGGCGGCGTGATCAGTCCGATGGACGGCATCGGGCCGGACGACCTGAACACGCAAGAGCTATTGGGCCGTGTAGCGGAACCGGGCGTCAACGAAGTGATCCTGGCACTGGGCACGACGATCGAAGGGGACACCACGGGCTTCTTCCTGAACCGCAAGCTCGCGGAACGCAAGGTCGCAGTGAGCATGCTGGCGCGAGGCCTCAGTGTTGGGGGGGACTTGGCGCAGGCCGACGAGCTCACCTTGGGACGCAGCATCGCGGATCGGAAGCCCTATGAACAACATGCGAAGCGATGATCCGTTATCGTGGGGCCAAGCTCAGAAGGGCGCTTGGACGGCTGTCCGATTGATCACATGAAGCTAAGCGTCATCATTGTCAACTACAATGTCCGGGCCTACCTGGAGCAATGCCTGCGCACGGTTCAGGAGGCCATGAAGGGCATTGAGGGCGATGTGTTCGTGGTGGACAACCAGAGCACCGACGGCAGCGTGGAAATGGTGCGGGAGAAGTTCCCGGCGGTGAAGCTCATCGCGAACACGGTCAACGTGGGGTTCAGTCGCGCGAACAATCAGGCCATCCGGGCCAGCGAGGCCGAGTATGTGGTCCTGCTGAACCCGGACACGGTGGTCGGTGAGGATGTGTTCAACAAGGTGATCTCCTTCCTCGATTCGCATCCGAAGGCCGGTGGGTTGGGGGTGAAGATGATCGACGGCAAAGGCAACTTCCTGCCTGAGAGCAAACGTGGACTTCCGACACCGGCGGTGGCCTTCTACAAGATCATCGGGCTCACGCGGCTGTTCCCTCACAGTAAGACCTTCGGCCGTTACCATTTGGGGCACCTGCCCGAGGAGCAGACCGCGCCGATCGAGATCCTCTCGGGAGCATGCATGTTCCTGCGGAAAAAGACCTTGGACGAAGTGGGCCTCTTGGACGAGAGCTTCTTCATGTACGGCGAGGACATCGACCTGAGCTACCGGATCACCATGGGCGGCTATGAGAACTGGTACCTCCCTGCTGCCAAGATCATCCACTACAAAGGTGAGAGCACGAAGAAGAGCAGCGTGAACTACGTATTCGTGTTCTACAATGCCATGGCCATTTTCGCGCAGAAGCACTTCACGCAACGGCGCACGAACTTCTTCGGAGTATTGATCAATGGCAGCATCTACCTCAGCGCAGCAGCTGCGATCGTGATGCGCTTTCTCCGTAGGGCCTTGTTACCCATGCTCGACCTGTTGGCGTTGTTCCTCCTCTCCTTGCTCTTCGACCAACTGTTCTTGCCCGAGATCGGGATCACGGCCTCGGGCCGAGGACTTCTTCTGCTGGGTTTACCCTTACTGCTCCTGTTCGGTCTAGCGGGCGCCTACGACACACCGATCAGGCTGGGCAACGTGGTCAAGGCCTCACTCATCCTCGGTGCGACCGTTCTTGCGTACAGCTTCAGCACGGACCTTCCCGTGTTCACGCGCTTGGTCTGGTCACTTGCCATCGTTCTCGGTGCCATGTCCATCGGCCTGTTCAACCGTGTCCTATTGCATGCGCTCCGCATCAAGCCCTTCAACCTGCGCACCATGGACCGCACCCGTGTGCTGGCCATCGGTAGCGAGGAGGAGACCGCGAACGCCCTCGCCCTGCTCTGGCAAACGCACTTCGGACTTGGGCGCCAGCGCACCATGCGTGCGGAAGAGGTGGACAATGCCAACGCGGCGTCCAACATCCGCAAGAAGATCCGCAAGCACGGCATCGATGAGGTCGTCTTCTGTTCCAAGGACATCGGTTGGGGACGGATCATCGGTTTGATGGAGGAATTGAACCGCAGCCGGGCCATGTTCAAGATCGCCCAGCCCGGACGCGAGTTCATCATCGGGCCCAGCAGCATCGAGAGCTTGAACGACCTCTTCATCATGCCGCGCCATGCCGTGCACAGCGCCTCCGGCCGTCGCACGAAACGTCTTACCGACATGGCCTTGGCCATGCTGTTCGGAATCGCCATGCCCGCGATGCTCCTGGTTGTACAGGACCGCGCTCAATTCCTTCGGAACTGGTTGGCCGTGCTCCGCGGCCGGAAAAGTTGGGTGGGCTATGGGCCGATCGGCGAAGACCCGTTGAAGCTACCGGTGATCAAGCCCGGTGTATTACCACCCATTATAGGCGATGGTGATCGTAGCGCGCTCACGATCCGCCGGGCCAACATCACGTACGCCAAGGATTACACGGCGTGGAACGACATCCACACCGTGCTCCATGGTTTGCCGTTGCTGGGCCGCAAGGGCGGATAGCCATCATCCTCCCCCATCGTTACCTTTGCCGCCCCCCCAAAGAGGAGGAGTTGCCTATGTCCCAGATCGAGATCCTGCTGCCCAAGATGGGCGA
>JAGQVV010000116.1:0-5828 GCA_020437805.1 Flavobacteriales bacterium | reverse complement strand
GAAGGCGAGCACGTGGAGGCCGATGAGCCCATCGTTGAGATCGCCACGGACAAGGTGGATAGTGAGGTGCCCGCCCCCGAGGCCGGCATCCTGCTGAAGCGGATGGTGAACGATGGCGATGTGGTCAAAGTGGGCCAACCGATCGCTCAGATCGGAACCTCCGCCGATGCCAAGGTCGCACCGGCCCCCAGCGCTCCTTCCGCCGCTCCCGCAGCACCTGCACCCGTAGCGAATGGGAACGGCCATACCCCGCGACCTGCATCGGCCCACGCCTCCAGCACAGCCGTGGCCCGAACCGGACCCAGTGGCAAGTTCTACTCTCCCTTGGTACGCAACATCGCCAAGAACGAAGGCGTATCCCTCGAAGAGCTCGAAACCATCAATGGCACAGGCGAAGGTGGACGCGTGACCAAGAAGGATATCCTGGACTACATCCCGAACCGGGGCGGTGCAGTTCCCGACGTGCACGCCGCTCCGACCGCTACCGGTGCAGCCCCGGCGGCTGCTGCACCAGCGCCCCCCGCGGCTGCCCCGCAGGCTGCTCCGGTACAGGCAGGGCCCGGCGACGAGCTGATCGAGATGGACCGTATGCGCCGCATGATCGCGGACCACATGGTCATGAGCAAGCACACCAGCCCGCACGTCACCAGCTTCGTGGAGGCCGACGTGACCAACCTGGTGCTGTGGCGGGACAAGGTGAAGAAAGCCTTCGAACAGCGCGAGGGGGAAAAGCTCACCTTCACGCCGGTGTTCATGATGGCGATCGTTCAGGCCATCAAGGAAATGCCCATGGTGAACGTGCAGGTGAACGGCTACACCATCATCAAGAAGAAGGAGATCAATGTGGGCATGGCGGCGGCCTTGCCGAGCGGCAACCTGATCGTACCCGTGATCAAGAACGCCGACCAGCTGAATTTGGTGGGCATGGCCAAGAAGGTGAACGACCTTGCCAAGCGGGCCCGCGAAGGCAAATTGCTGCCGGACGAGGTGAGCGGCGGTACGTACACGGTGACCAACGTAGGCACCTTCGGCAACGTATTGGGCACGCCCGTGATCAACCAACCGCAAGTGGCGATCATGGCCACAGGTGCCATCCGCAAAAAGCCTGCGGTGATCGAGACCCCGCAAGGCGATCTCATCGGCATCAGGCACCAGATGTTCCTCTCCCATTCATACGACCACCGCGTGGTGGATGGCGCGCTGGGCGGACGCTTCGTGCGTCGTGTTGCGGACATCCTCGAGGCTTGGTCCGCGGACACCCCTATTTAAGTGAGCACGACAAGCGGAAAGTCCTACTTTTAACCGCTCCAGATACCAGTACGTCCAGAAACGCCCAGTTCATGAAATACGGCTACGCTGCCATTGCACTGCTCTCCCTCCTCTTCCTGCGGCCTCCGGTCCAGGCACAAGGGGACAACACGTCCTTCAACTGGAAGTTCGAGGAGGCCAATAAGTTGATGGAGGAGAAGTTCTACAACCAGGCCGCAGAGATCTGGGAGGAACTTCTGGCCACGGACCCGGAGAACGCCAACCTGAACTACAAGCTCGGCTTCTCCTACTTCAGTTCCTACAACCAGAAGTCAAAGGCCCTGCCATACTTGGAGAAGGCCTCAGCGCTGCGCACCGATAAGTCGGGTTCCTTCAACACCACCGGCTACGACCCGTTCGATAGCCAAATGCGCAACGCCCCGCCGGAAGTGGACTACTACCTGGGCCGTGCGTACCATTTGAACAACCAGTTCGACAAGGCCGATATCGCCTATCAGAAGTTCATCGACGGGAACGACCCGAAACACTACCTGCACAGTGCGGCCGTGCGCGGCAAGGAGCAGACCGCCAACGCGCGTGTGCTGCAGGCCGATCCACTGGATTACCAGATCTCCAACGTGGGCACGGTCATCAATACCGATGGACCCGACTTCAGCCCGGTGCTCAGTGTGGACGGGAATGCCCTGTTCTACACCTCACGCCGTGTCAGGCCGGATAGCGCCAACGCTGCCATCATCGACCCCATTGCCGGCCTTCCGTACGAGAACGTGTATGTGAGCTACAAGGACCGCGAAGGTGTATGGCAAGCCCCGGAGGTGCTCAACATCAACCCGCCTTCAGGACACCTCGCCACGATCAACGTTGCGGCCGATGGCCAGACCCTCTTCGTGTACAAGAGCGACGGTGGCGATGGCAACATCTACGAGAGCAAGCTCGTTGGCGAATTGTGGAGCGAGCCCGTGCTGATGGGCAGCGACATCAACACCAAGGCCTGGGAGACCCACGGCGCCATTTCCGCCGATGGGAACACCTTCTACTTCATCAGCGATCGCAAGGAAGGCAGCCAAGGCGGACGGGACATCTACCGCGTGGTGCGCTTGCCCAACGGCGCATGGAGCAAGGCCCAGAACCTGAGCCCAGTGGTGAATACGCCTTACGACGAGGATGGCCCCTTCATCCACCCGAACGGGCGTACGCTCTATTTCAGTTCCGTGGGGCACAACTCCATGGGCGGATTCGACATCTTCTACACCGAGATGAACGAGGACGGCACTTGGACCGCACCCAAGAACCTGGGCAGCCCGCTGAATACTGCGGACGACGACGTCTTCTTCATCACCACCGCCGATGGCCGTCGCGGCTACTTCAGCAGTGACAAGATCGGTGGGCATGGCGAAAAGGACATCTACTTCGTGGACCTGCCCAGCGAGATGGAGGCCGAAGGGCTTACCGTCCTGAAGGGCTACATCATCCCTGCACCAGGTGAGGAGCTTCCGCCGAGCACAATTCTATATGTCACGGACAAGAGCACCGGCGAGGTGAAGAGCTACAAGCCCCGCCAGCGCGATGGCGTGTACGTGGCCATCCTGCCCCCCTGCAAGGAATACAATCTGGACTACCGGGTGAACGACAAGACCGTGCACACCGAGGACATATTCGTGGAGTGCGAAAGCTCCTACCAGGAGATCAACAAGGAGATCTACCTCAGCCCCGTGTCCTTGGCAGGCCCTGCCAGCATCGTGGACCTGCCTAAGGGATCGCCTCCCGGTAAGAAGGAGAAGGGAGAGGTCGTTGGTGGTATAGCCGCGGGCAAGGAGAAGGCCCTCACCGATGCCGAAAAGGAGAAAGCACCGAAGCACACCACGCCGGACGGTGCGTATGCGGATGAGTTCATGAAGCAATACGCATACAACGCCAAGGACATCGACCAGAACGACGCGCGCTGGAACCAGTTCATCGATGTGGTGGTGGGCCTGATCGAGAAGAACGGCAAAGCGAACATCGTGATCGAGGCCAGCGCCTCAAAAGTGCCGACCAAGACCTTTGGCACCAACGAGAACCTGAGCCGCCAACGTATGGAGGATGCCCGCACTCGCCTCCTCGAGGCCGTGAAGGCCCGTGGCGTCGACGAGACCAAACTCTACCTCGAGGCCGTGAACAACCTCGTGCAAGGCCCGAAATACGCTGGCGACTACAAGAACACTGACAAGTACGGCAAGTTCCAATACGCCAAGCTGAAGGTGCGTTAGTGCACAATGCTATGCTGATCTTGAAGGGCCCCGGCGGAAACGTCGGGGTTCTTTTGTTTCCTACTTTTCGCCGAATGCGCCTCACGCTCAACCGCCCCCTCGCCGTCTTCGATCTGGAGACCACCGGCGTCAAGATCGGTCGCGACCGGATCATCCAGATCGGTATCGTCCGCCTGCTGCCCGATGGTGGTCGGGAAAGCTACCAGACCCTGGTGAACCCCGAAATACCGATCCCGGCGGAAGCCTCGGAGGTCCACGGCATTTACGATGCGGATGTGGCGGATGCCCCCGTGCTGGCGGACCTTGCACAGGAGGTCCTGCGCGAGCTGGAAGGCTGCGACCTATCGGGCTTCAACTGTCTGCGCTTCGACATCCCCTTCCTGGCCGAGGAATTGCACCGCGTGGGGGTGGAATGGGACAGCAGCAAGCTGCGCGTGGTGGACGTGCAACGGATCTACCACAAGATGGAGCCGCGCAACCTGAGCGCTGCGCTGAAGTACTACTGCGGAAAGGAGCACGAAGGTGCCCACGATGCCCTGGCCGATGTGCAGGCCACGGCCGATGTGCTGCTGGCCCAGTTGGAACGCTACCCCGAAGCATTGCAAGGCGATATCGACTTCCTCGGGGAGCTCAGCGGCGATCGCCAACGCAGTCCGGATGCTGCCGGTAAATTGCGCTTCGATGACCGGGGTGCCGTGTGCCTGGGCTTCGGAAAATACACGGGCTGGACCTTGGTGAACATCGGCCGCAACGACCCCGGATACCTACAATGGCTCATGACCAAGGCCGACCTGCCCGGAAGCACCCTCAGCGTGATGCGCAACGCCTTGGCCGAACTTGACAATTGAACCATGAAGATCGTTTGCATAGGCCGCAACTACGGCGACCACGCCAAGGAATTGGGGAACGCCATCCCCGATGAACCGGTGGTCTTCTTGAAGCCCGAGAGCGCGCTGGTACCACCGCACGCCCCTATCGTCCTTCCCGGCTTCAGTGATGATATCCACCACGAGATCGAACTGGTGTACTCCGTCATCCGGAAAAACGGAAGAGCCCAAGCGGACAAGGTCTCCATCGGCCTGGACCTTACGGCGCGCAGCCTGCAACAAGCCTTGAAGGAGAAGGGCTTGCCCTGGGAAAAGGCCAAGGCCTTCGACGGATCAGCCTATGTGGCCGAAGCCTTCACCGCGTTGGAATCCTTCCCGGCCGGGCACCACATCGATTTCATGCTTAAGCGCAACGGGAAAGTGGTGCAGAGCGGCCATAACGGACAAATGCTCTTCCCCATCGAAGCATTGATCGCGAACGTGGAGCGCTACATGCTCCTGGACGAGGGCGACCTGCTGTTCTCAGGAACCCCGGCCGGCGTGGGACGGATCGAAGCGGGCGACCAGC
Organism: Flavobacteriales bacterium; assembly: GCA_020437805.1. Classification (GTDB taxonomy): domain Bacteria; phylum Bacteroidota; class Bacteroidia; order Flavobacteriales_F; family PHOS-HE28; genus PHOS-HE28. Next base: position 915 of record JAGQVV010000116.1, on the reverse strand, counting down.
TCGAGGGCTATCTCTTGGGCGAATTGCTCTTCGATCTGAAGGTAGAGGCCGCGCCTTCGCACGCGTAGGATACCTTTGTGCACCATGACCAAGATCGTCCAAGTCGGCCCCATCGCCTGCGGTAGCGAAGAACTCTTCCTGATCAGCGGTCCGTGCGTGATCGAGTCGGAGGATGTGATGTTGCGCACCGCGGAAAAGCTGAAGGAGGTGAGCGAGCGCACCAAGGTGCCTGTGATCTACAAGAGCAGCTTCACCAAGGACAACCGCAGCAGCGTGGAATTCTACCAGGGTCCGGGGCTGGAAGAGGGCTTGAAGATGTTGCAGCGCATCAAGAAGGACTTCGGCTTCCCGATCCTTACCGACATCCACTACCCCAGCCAAGCCGCTCCGGCAGCGGAAGTTTGCGACGTGCTGCAGATCCCGGCCTACCTGTGCATGCAGACCACCTTGGTGACCGAAGCGGCGAAGACCGGCGCGGTGATCAACCTGAAGCACGGCCAGTTCCTCGCACCCGAAAACATGATCAAGCCTGCGGACAAGTGCGTGAGCGTTGGGAACGACAAGATCATCCTGACCGAGCGTGGCTACACCTTCGGTTACAACGATCTGGTGGTGGACCCACGCGCGTTCCACCACCTGCGCAACACGGGTTATCCGGTGGTGTTCGACATCACGCACAGCATCAGGAAGTACGGCATCCCGAGTGCCGACCCGCGGGGCGGCAACCGCGAGGTGATGCCCACGATCGCACGCGCCGGTGTGGCCGCGGGCTGCGATGGCGTGTTCATCGAAACCCACCCGGACCCGAGCAAGGCGCTGTGCGACGCCGCAAGCCAGCTCTGCGTGTACGACCTCGAAGAATTCCTGAAGCCCCTCCTCGACCTGCATGCGGTCGAAGTGAAGCATCGCCACCAA
>JAGQVV010000115.1:3411-14172 GCA_020437805.1 Flavobacteriales bacterium | reverse complement strand
CCTCGCTGGACGGGATACGACGAGTTGCGGCGCGACTACATCGCCAAGGTGGATATCCCCACAGGTATCCGATCCGTGCGCATCGATACGACCGGTAGGCTTGCCGATGCGTACATGCTGAACAACCGCACCGATGTTCCCATCGACATCGTCTTCGACAGCCACATCCGCAATCGACCGGACCGGCATACCTACCAAGCCTTCGTACGCCCCGACCTATGGTGGAACGGCTATGATGGGGTGAAGGCAGGTGTGCACATGAACGGTTCATACATGAAGTACAAGCATAGACTGCACTTCAGTGCTTGGTTGAATACCGGTATGGGCCAAGCCCTTCCGCCCGACAATGCCGCTAGGCGATTCGACTCCATTCCAGGGAACACCGATACCGGCTACGACCCTATATCCATCAACTTCCGCTACGAGAACGGTACCGAGAAACTGCTGAAGGGATCCTCCGTGTTCCTGCATGCACGCATTCTCGATGGCCTGGAGCGTTACGGTGCAGGCTGGCGCTGGGAATTGCCCAACGGCCAAACCGACGTACAGGCCGAACTGCACTACTTCATCCGCCGGGACAGCAGCGACCTTACCTACTTGCTATACCCCGACCAATGGGACCTGGACCGTTTGAACGGTGCCATGGACCTGAGCCTTCGACATCGCTACGACCATGGCCGAGGAACTGGCGACCTCCGGCTGGAGCTTCGAACAAGTGCAGTGGGCTCCGCTTCCGCCTATTCACAGGTGCGCGGAACCGCGGTGAACCGCACCGACATCGGCCCCTTGCAGCTGAGAACACGAGGTATCGGGCAATACGGTACCGGATCCACGCCGACCGAAAGTGCTTTGTACCTGGCAGGTGCTTCGCCGGAGGAAATGATGGAGAACAAGTATGTGCGAAGCATCGGCCTTGTGCCGTATGAATGGCTCGGGTATGGCGCGGACGTGAACTCCTTCCAACATGGCGGTGGTCTAGGTCTGCGTGGATATTCAGGCTACTTGGCGCCCGAAGAGATCGATGGAGAGGTGGTGTTCACATACCGAGGTAACACCGGGATCGCAGCATCCGGCGAACTCGACCTCGATGGTCTGGTACGGTTCGAGCCCGGGCCGTTGGCTCGATACATCCACCTTGATGTTTACCTCTTCGGAGATGTGGGCATGATGGGTTATCGTACCAATAGGAATGGCAAGGAAAAGGTCGAACTCGCCGCACCACGTGCCGATGCCGGCGTTGGCGCCGCATTCTCGATCAAGAAGTGGGGACCGCTCGTGGACCTCAAACCCTTGATCATTCGGTTCGATGTGCCCTTGGTCCTCTCCGCGCTCCCGGCCTCGGAAAGTGAGCACGTGGCGTTCCGATACGTGCTCAGCATCGGCCGAAGCTTCTGATCATGCGAACCCTACTCTCCATTCCGCTCTTCGTCCTCGGGTCCGTCCTGTTCGCACAGGACATCGCGGGCCGTTGGACCACCATCGACGACGAGACCGGCAAAGCGCGATCTGTGGTCGAGATCACCGTGAATGGCGACAAGGCGACCGGCAAGATCATACGATTGTTCCGCAGCCCCAATGAGGAGCAGGACCCCACTTGCACCAAGTGCACCGATGACCGGAAGGGACGCAAGGTGATCGGCCTCGATATCATCCGAGCCATGGTGAAGGATGGCGATGAGTGGGAGGACGGCACGATCCTCGACCCGGAGAACGGCAAGATCTACGACTGCAAACTGTGGGTGGAGAACGGCGAGTTGAAAGTACGCGGTTACGTGGCGTTCTTCTTCCGCACGCAAACGTGGATCAGAGCGAAGAACTAGACCCTAGCGCAAGAGGGTCACATGCCCGCGCCTGGTCACCTTGGCACCACCTTGACAACGGTCTTTGTACGTGACCACGTACACATGCACATCGTTCATGGCGTCGGTGCCGCCGGTCGTCCCATCCCAACCCTTGAACGGGTTGTCCGTACGGTAAAGCTCTTCACCCCAGCGATCGAAGATCACCATCTCGAACTCGCTGCGTTCGGGTCCAGAGACCGTGAAGACCTCGTTGAACCCATCCCCGTTCGGTGAGAAGGCGTTCGGAATGTACACCTGCCCATCGCTACCGGGATCGATGAAGACCCGTACCTCATCGGTATGTGGACAGCCCACGATGTCCTCGGCTTCGTAGCTGTACTCACCCTCACCCACCTCGATGGTGAAGACCGTATCGCCCGTGCTCCATTCGATGCTGAGCAGTTCTCCTTGCGGACTTAGTTCGGTCTTGTTCCCAGGGCAAAGGGACACATCGGTCAGCGGTGCAACTGGCATCGCGAAGTCCAGTCTTATCGTATCCGCGACCATACCACAATAGTTCGTGATGGACGCCGCGTAGTTGCCGGCATTGGAAACGAAAAGGAAACGCCCGGCCGAACCGTCCGACCATTCAGCAGCATCGCCATCGTCACCGGCATCAAGGATATAGGCCGGCACTTCGCACAGCACCGTATCAGGCCCCAGGTCAAGTTCCGCGATCTCCGTGTAGTCCACAAGGATCGTATCGCGGTAGACACAGGTCTGCACGGTGGCCTCCAGCCAGTACTCGCCGGGTGCTGTGATGATGAAGGTGGTCCCGGTGCTGCCATCGGACCAAAGCAACGAACCATCCACATCGGAGCGGTCCAGCACCAAACTGTCCGGGATGCACAGCAGCGTATCCGCACCGAGGTCCTGCGGCGCATCGATCACCTGCACATTGATGCTTGCCGATGCTGATCCGCATGCATTGAAAACCTCCAAGGTATAGGAACCCGTGGCCGTGACGGCCAGTTCCGGTTGGTCGCTACCATCCGACCAAAGCAGTGTCTCCCCATCGGAAAGGTCCGGCAAGATCACGTACGGACCACCATCGCAAACGGTGGTATCAGCAGGCATAGCGATGGTGGGTGCCGCCAACTCCTCGACATTCACCGTATCGGTGTATGCGCACGGACCATCCACCACATCCACCCAATACTGCCCCGCGGAATCAACGGTGAACGTGTTACCGGCACTTCCGTCGGACCATGTGATCGTCCACCCGGGAAGGTCCAAGGCGAATACGAGGTCGCTCCCTACGCATACCAATGTATCCGGACCGAGGTCCACGGTGATCGGCTCAGCGATGGTGACCGATATGGAATCCGTATTGAATCCACAGTAGTTCCCGACATTCAACCAATAGATCCCAGAGACCGATGCGAGCAGTTCGATACCATCGCTCCCATCGTTCCACAAGTATTGGTCCGCTCCGATCACCTCCGGTGCAAGCAGGATCGGATCGCCCGCACAGGAGGCCGTATCCGGACCGAACGCCACGGTCGGGGTTTCGAGGGTTGATATGACGATGGTGTCCCGCGCCACACAGCCGCCGTCCGTGATCTGCAGCCAGTACGTACCGGGCTCCAGGATCAGGAAGTTCACGTCGGTGGACCCGTCCGACCAGAGGTAGTCGCCCGGATACAGGGGTGGCTCCAGGAAGAGGATGTCATTCGCGCATATTGCGGTATCGGGTCCAAGATCGATGTCGACAGGAGTCGATTCCTGCACCACGATGGTATCGGATGTGGTACAACCCGGCGGCCCTACCAGCAGCCAGTACGTTCCCGGCTCGGTGACCAGGAATTCCGCATCGGTGGATCCGTCCTGCCATTCGTAAGGACCTCCAAGTGCAGTACTGAGCAACAGGGTTTCCCCGGCACAGATAGCCGTATCCGGGCCGAGGTCCGGTCCCGGCCCGCTCCCATCGATCTGGACCACGATGGTATCCGTGGCCAGGCAGCAATCCTGGTTCACCCGTACCCAATAGGTGCCACTGATCGCCACCTCCAAGGTCTGCGCGGTGGATCCGTCCTGCCATTCATAGATCGCATTCGTGATCCCTGCATCCAACTGGAGGGTTCCACACAGCGAGGTGTCGTTACCGAGGGATACTTCAAGTACACAAACGTCGTTCACCACAGCATCCACCGCGACAATGGGGTCTGCACCAAGAGCGGCGACGATCGGGGTTTCCTGCACGGGAGATGCGAAGCTCAACTCCGGAAGGACGGTGGTCAAGGCACTCATGGGAACGACATCCGAGCATTCGATGTCACCGTTGATATCCGTACGTATCAGCAGTAGATCGAATTCACCACCACCTTGATCCACCGTGCCCGTCAAGAGGAATCCATCGCCGAGATCCACAAGATTCGAAGCGAAGAGGTTCTGGATGGTCTGCGCCTGTGTGGTCTGACCGTAGCTCTTGGTCCAAAGCAGCATGCCGTTGTTCGAAACAGCCATCAAGAACAGCCGCTCAGGGTTCGTGGCCATGGTCCTGCCAGCAATTACGTAGCCGAAAGAAGTGGCGACCACTTTGGTGTTCTGTTCCCGCGTACTACCACCGACGTTGAAGTCCCTCGCCCAAGCCACGTTCCCGAGGGTATCCATGCGGATCAGGCCCTGTGTGAAGTTCGTCGAAGAACCGTTCGTATCCCCGAAATAGGCCAAGGTGAGCGAGTCGTTCGTAGCAATGATATCAGGGGTCACCATCCGCCTATCATCGGTGTTCGGAAAGAGGAAATACCGGGTGTCCTGGTGTTGGCCGGTGGCATCGAACTTGCTCATGCCGGCACGCCGCGTGGACAGTGCAGGACCATTGGTGAAGATGCTGCACGCGGCGTAGTACGAATCCCCGATGCGGGTCACAGAGCCCATTTCGCTGATGTACGGTACGGGTGCATGTTGATCCAAACGATCGGAGAGCCAAGTGATATCACCTGTCGCCGCATCGATCCGTGCGGTAAGCACATCCGAGAAATCGGGTGTCATGCTGTCGGAATATCCACCGAACATGATGTATTCCGTAGCGCTGACGGCCTGGATCCGCTGCTCGTAGATCAACGGTTCGTCCCAGTAGCGCACCCATATCACGGCTCCGCTGTTGTCCATCCTGAAGTGGAAGCCTTCCACCGGTTCCCCTGTCGGGTTGTATCCGTTCCCGCATCCAAGCAGGCTTCCATCCGGGGCCGATGTCAAGAACACCACGTTCTTGTCGTATTGCCCCGGCGGCTTGAAACTCCTCGACCATAGCACGTTCCCATCAGCATCGATGCGTTGCACCAAAGCACTGTCGTTCACGCTTCCTCCGATGTAGAGTTCATCGGCAGCTGAACGATGCGCGGCGAACCCTTTCTCGTTCCGTCCGGGTTCACCGATCACCTTCAAATAGGTTTGCGCATGACCCTCGGACCAAGCCAGGAACACCAACAAGAGCACGATGAGAGAACGGTCCATTCGCATTGGGGGCGCAAGTTAGCCCTGAACGCCAACGGCCCCTGTGACGGACATCGTGACCGACAGGTTGCTTGAATGTTGTTACCCGGTCCACCAGTGCCATCCAAGTCCGCATCTTCGCAGGAGGGAAATGGCTCTCGATCACCGTTCTACTAGGCCCATTGTGTACGTTTATCCAAAGCGCTTCCATTTCGTGGCGAAGGATATCGACGCACTCTCAAGGGACCAAGTGGTATTGGAGCATGGCTTCCTGTCCGGACCGGTTTGGCTTGTCCCCTTCGACCTTGTCAGGCAGTTGCTCTTCCTTCTCGTGGCAAAAGCAAAGGGGGTAAAGGTCGTACTGGCGCATTTCGCAGGGTTCCATACGACCCTTCCGGTCCTGCTCGGGTTCCGTACGCACATCATCGTGGCCGGTAGTGATGCTTGCTCTTTCCCGGGGATCCGATACGGCAGCTTCCGAAAGCCGATGATGAGATGGGCCATGACCTACTCCATGCGCGGGGCCAGCACCATCCTACCGGTCCATGCCTCCTTGGAGCGTTTCAGCAACACGTTCAGTGAGTTCGGCCCCAAGGAGCAGGGCTATGCGCACTTCATTCCCGCCATGCATGACCGCAGCATTGCCATCCCTTATGGCTTCGATGCTGCGTTCTGGCGACCCACAGGTGCCTCGCGTGAGCCACGCTCCTCCATCTGTGTGGCCTTCGGCGCTGCGAACGGGAACGCGGTCCACTTCAGAAAAGGGGTGGATCTGATCATGGAAGCTGCGAGCCATATGCCCGATCACCGCTTTACCATCGTGGGGCTTGTCGCACCCGCCAGCTACGGTTCCACTCCGCAGAACGTACACCTCCATGGCAAGGTGCCACCTTCGGAACTGGCCGCCATGTTCAATTCGCATGGCAACGTACTGCAACCATCGGTGATGGAGGGTTTCCCGAACGCTGTGTGCGAAGCCATGCTGTGCGGGTGCATCCCGATCGTTGCGGACATCACCTCCATGCCTTCGATCATCGGAAGCGCGGGTGGTGTGCTTCGGCAGCGTGACCCCGGAGCGCTCATCATGGAGATACGGAAGATCGAGGACCTCCCCTCCGCCGAGATCGACCGTCAGCGAGCAGAGGCTCGGAACAGGATCGCGGCCTTCACGATCGAGGAGCGAATGGAACGCATCGAAGCGGTGCTAAGCGCTACCTGAAGTCCTCGGGTCCCTAAGCGGATCAGATCAGCCCGAGCCGGAAGCGCCACTCTTGCATTTTGATCCGCCAAGACGTGCGCCGTGTAGAGACCTCGGGTTCACGCGCCCGACGAAACTCGATCCAATCGTATTCCGGTTCCTCGGTCCAAAGCCCGGTCCGTTCAAAGCGGTCCAGGATCAACCCGTGCTTCTCGAACCGTTGGACCATTGTTCCGATGGAGAGGGATTGGTCCACGATCTGGAGTGCCTCCGGGCGCCTCTTACGGTACCAATCCAGGATGTACGGGTCGGGGATGTGGATGCACACCACGCCGTTCGGTGCAAGGTGCTTCTCCAACGTGCCGAAGAGGCGATCGTGTTGTTCCTCCGGAATGTGCTCCAGGACATCGGGGAGCAGAATGAAGTCGAATTTCCTACCCAGGTCCAAACCCTCCATGTCGCTCACCAGGAACTCGGCACGCCCTGTGCTCGAGAAGCGTTCGCGAGCTATGCGGATGCAACGATCGCTGATGTCGATCCCGACCACCTTGCCCTGCTTCACCCTGTCCAGGATCAAGCCCGTTACCATGCCAACTCCACAACCGACCTCCAGCACGTTATCCGCAGGCTTAAGCCCTGCACGTTCCAATCGGTTGATGATGCTGCGGTGCCGCAGGTTCACGCCAACGGCGACCTGCACGCGTTCAGCGTGATCATCATAATACTCACTGATCTCACTGCTGCTCGGGACTCCTTTTTCCATGGGCCGACAAATTAAGTCGCAGTGCAGCGTTTGCCCGACATTTGTGGCCCGCTTTCGGATCCCTGCGCATGGCCCTCCTCCCTTCCTTCATCGCCAAACCGGTCTTTCGTTCGCTGAACGACCTGCTCGGCATCGCACGCAAGAAACAATCGGCACGCATCCCCAAGGTGGAGTTGCAGGAGAAGCACATCCGCAACCTGCGCACGGTGCTGGACCGTACGGCATTCCTGAACGCATTACCCAAGGGCGGCATCGTGGCGGAAGCCGGCGTGGACAAAGGCGACTTCTCCGCAAGGATCCTCGCCATCACACAGCCGAAAGAACTTCGCCTCATCGACATCTGGTCCAGCGCGCGTTACCACGGTGGCTTGGAGGGTGTGGTGCGCGAGAAGTTCAAGAAGGAACTCTCATCGGGTCAGGTACACATCGACCTCGGCCTGTCCACCGATGTGCTGGCGACCTTTCCCGACGGCCGTTTCGATTGGATCTACATCGACACCGACCATGGCTACGACGTTACCGCCGCCGAACTGGCGATCGCGCGCACCAAGGTGAAGAAGGGCGGCATCATTGCGGGGCATGATTACAGCACATGCAACTGGGATGGTGGCGTGCGCTACGGCGTGGTGGAGGCCGTGCACGAGTTCTGTGTGAAGCACGATTGGGAACTGATCCTGCTGACGCACGAAACGGACCGTTTCCTCAGCTTCGCGATACGCGAGATCGGGACTACTCAAGGACCTTCTTCCTGATCTGTTCCCAGAAAGCGATCAACTCCTTCATCAATCCCAAGGCATAAGCTGCGGGCCAGAACAGGATCGTACCCAGCACTGTACGCACTGCAAGGTCCAGGATCGAGTTGCCCATGTCCGGGACAATGCGGACGACGGCCGCTACCAGGATGATGAGCAGCCCCACCAGCACCGTGCGCCGATCGAAGGGCCATAGGCCGTAACGCTTGTACAGGATCCAAGTGCGGAAGATGTTGATCACCGCCAAGGACAGGAAGGTGGCCCAAGCCGCGCCGATGATGCCCATGCTGCGGATCAGGAAAAAGTTCGCGATCAGGTTCACCATCAGCATCCCAAAGCTGCTCAAGGCATCCAAGCGATAGGATCTGCTCATGCTGATGATGCCCACACCGAGCTGCACAGCACTGGTGATGAGGTACGAGAGACCGATGACCAGAGCGATACCCGCACCACCAGCGTATTCATCCGGCAATAACGCGAAAAGGCCTTCGAGGCCGATCCACATCAGCACAAAGAGGAAGCCGCTGATGAGCAGTTGCACCAAGGACGAGCGCTGGTAGAGCATCTGTATGGTGTCCGTGTCGTCGCGTTTCCAGGCATCGGCCAGGAGCGGTAAGGCAGCCTGCTGCAAAGCGCGGGCCGGCGCTGCGATCACTGAGCCGAAGTAGAAGGCCACGGCATAATAGGCCACGTACTTCAAGCCATCACCGATCAATGCACCGATCATCAGCTGGTCCATGTTGCCGAGGATGATACCTGCCAAGCTGGCGGAGAGCGTGTAGCCGCTGTAGGTCATCATGCTCTTGCGCAAGCGTCGCGGTAGCCAACGGTCGGCCCAGCCCAGCTCGAAGTGGCCGGCTTTGCGCAGGTCCAGCATCAGGAGGACGGTGCAAATGAGAAAGATGCTCGTGTACAGCAGCATGAACCGATCGAAAGGCATCGGCCGCCATGCTTGGAAGAGGATCAAGGCGGTCTGCAGGAGGCGCAGGACGAATTCCCGGATGAAGCTCGGCTGCACCGTGCGCTGCAAGGAGCGGCTGTAGCTGCGCAGCAGGATGAAGTGGATCTCAGCGAACACCAACGGAAGCAATAGCCAGCCGTGCGTGCCGAAAAGGGCGTTGCGGTCCGAGAAGACCTCGGTGAAAGTCCCTTGCAGCAGGCTGAGCACGAGCATGGTGAGCAGGCCGATGGCGGTACCGAAGAGCAGCAGCATGCCCAGCAGGCCGCGGTGGTCCTTTGCCGGATCGCGGAAGTAGGGGAAGTAGCGGATCACCGTGTTCTCAGCCCCCAATTGCGCGATCTGCGCCGCTATGGTCGTGATGGAGACCAGCAGACGGGTAAGCCCGAACTGGTCGCTGTCCAGCACCTTGGGGTACAGCAGCACCACGTTCACGAAGCCCAGCCCGATACCGAGGTACGCGAGCAGGGTGTTCAGTGTGGCTTGGCGCGCTACGATCCCCATTGGTGGGCGAAGCTAACCGGGATGAAGGGAGAGATCATCCATAGGTGGCACAGATGACACAGATGAAATGCCTGTTGGACGAAATGGAAGCATTGCTTGCGCTTCGCGATCGGCTTGCTTCAGATCGGGCGCTCGAGTAGCGCTGCCATCTCCCCCGCTAAGTTGACCCGGCTGTACTTCACGGTATCGGCTTGGTCGCGGGTGCCTTGTGCATGAAAGAGTGCAAGGATCAGGTCACCGTTGTTGGTGGACGGCTCGCGGTCCAAGCGGAGGTGCGCATCGCCCAGGACCTTAACGATATCCCCTGTGGCCGGCCCCACCGCCAATATCGGCCGACCGACGCTGAGGTATTCGAAGACCTTCCCCGGTAGGATCCCTGCGCTGTTCGGCGTGTCGTTGATCGGCAACAGGAGCACCTTGGCACGCTGCATTTCGTGCATGGCCTTATCATGGCCCACACGGCCCAACTTCTCGATGCGATCGCCCAGACCGGCTGCCGCGATGCTTTCCAATATGCTCACATCAACCGGACCAACGAAGCGGATGACGAAGCGCTTGGCGAATTCCGCATCGCTGTCGCAAAGTGCGGCAAGGGCACGCCACAGGCCAGGGCAATCCCGCGTGGCGCTCATGGACCCGATGTGTACCAAGCTCCAAGCCTCATCCACCGCAACGGGCGGACTTGGCACATCCGCGGGGTCGTAGCCGTTGGTGATCACCTCCACTTCGCGGCCACCCAAAGCGGCAAGGTCCTGAGCCCAGCTCCAGCTCACGGTCACCACCTTGTCCGCGACTTGCAACACTTCCTTTTCCAAGCGGTGGTGCTTGCGGTCGGCCCATCGGGTAAGGGTCAGTTGGCCGTAATAGTCGATGTCCGTCCAGGGGTCGCGGAAGTCTGCGATCCAGGGGATGTCCGTGGCGCGCTTCAGGCCGAGGCCGATCAGGTGCATGCTGTGCGGCGGACCGGTCGTGATGATGGCATCCACCGGGTGCTTCTTCAGGTAGTCCTTCAGGTGCCGGATGGAGGGCTTCACCCACCACACCCGTGCATCGGGTACGAAGAGGTTGCTGCGGATCCACAGGGCGAGGTCCTCTTTCCAGCCGCGCTTGCCGCCTTCGTTCAAGAAAGCCGTTTGTACACGCTCTTCCTGTTTGCGACCGGTGAAGCGTTTGTACAAGGAGAACGGCTCCGTGATCGGCCGTTGCACGAGTTCCACCTCCGGCGCTATGTCCTTCGCCAAGGCACGGTCCTCGGCCGTCAGCTCGGGGTTGCTGGGCGTGTACACCACAGGCTGCCACCCATACTG
>JAGQVV010000115.1:0-3303 GCA_020437805.1 Flavobacteriales bacterium | reverse complement strand
AAGGTCCTGCGGACCTCGATCACGATCATGCCCAGCACCAGGAGGATCAGCAACGCGCTGCTCGCCAACGCGATGCCCTGCGAGGTGCGGTAGGCATCGCCCTTCACCTTGAATACGATGGTGTGTTCGCCGGCCGGTACCGAAAGGGCGCGCAGCACATAGTCCGCGCGGACATGCTCCACCGGCTTGCCGTCGATGGTCGCTTGCCAGTCCGGACCGTACCAGATCTCGCTGAACACCACCACACCGCCGCTGCCGCTGTTCGCGGAGTAGGTCAGTTCGTTCGTGCGGTATCGGTCCAGCGTCACGTTGGCGGCCGGGTCGGCGATCGCCTTCGCATCGCCCATGGCCGCTTTGTAGCGCTCATCGATCAACACGGTGCTCGCCGGATCGATGCTGCTCAAGGCCGTGATCTCCTCGTCGGCGTCCTTCACCCAGCGCACCTCGTCCACGAACCAGGCGCTGCCCAAGGCATTCACGTTGCGGATCGGCGGACGTTCCGGGCTGTAGATGATGTAGCGCGTGTTCAGCATGTTCAGCACGCCTTCCTGCGCCAGTAGGCTGTCCATCCCTTGCATGGAGGTGCCGCTTTGCAGCAGACCGCCCACGCGCTGTATCGCATTGCCCAAGTGGAACTCGATAAGGTCCTGGTAACGCTTCAACTTGGCACCGTGGTAGCCACCGATGCTCTTGTGGAAGTAGCTCGTGCGTGCATCCTGGAAGGGGTTCTGCAAGGTCGCCACGCGGTAGTTCGTACTGCGGCGCACGGCTCCGAAGCGGGCCAGGGCATCCTCCTGCGGCATTACCATCTTGTCCCTTCCGCTCAAGTGGCTCCTTTCTTCCTTCAGGCGGACCAACGTAGCTTGGTAGTCGGCTTCGGCTTCTGCGTTCCACTCGGCATCCAGGATCGCCTTGTCCGCAGCTGTCGGCGTGTGCGGGAACTGGCTCGCCTCGGGATCCTCCCAGCTTGTGTAGCGCCCACGGTCCTTGTCGTTGTTCACGTAGCGCTTGTCCACGGCCCACAGGTCCAGCAGCACCAGCAGACCAAGGCCACCCAGCAGTACGGGCTTCCCGATCTTCTTACGGCCGAACAGGAACACCAGCGCGCCGCCGCCCAGCACGAACAACAAGCTGCGCCAAGCATCCGCCGTGAACATGTTCATGCGCGCCTGCTTCAGCTCTACTACCGCCGCTACCACCTGTGTCTCAGCCTCGGGCTGCTCGTCGATCTGTGCGTTGAAGCTCACGCGTTCGTTCTCGCTGATGAAGTCGAACACCGTGTCCGGCGTGACCGCGAGGAAGAGGAGCGCGCCGGCCAGCACACCCATCAGGATCAGTGAGCGTTTCTCCGTGGCCTTGTCCCAGCCGCCTTCCTCGATCAGTCTGTCCAGGTACAGTATTGCCAGCACGGGTGCCGCCAGCTCCACGATCACCAGAATGATCGTTACCGCCCGGAACTTGTCGTAGCCCGGCACATGGTCCAGGAAGAAGTCCGTCAGTGGCATCAGGTTGCGGCCCCAGCTCAGCATCAAGGTCAAGAGCAAGGCGCTGAAGAGCGCATAGACCAGCGTGTCCTTCATGAACCACAGGCCGGCCAGGAGGTAGGTCAGTACCAACACGCCGGCCAGCATGGGGTCGCTGATCCGGATCACGGCCAGCACCATCGGCACCGAGGCGAGGATCCACCAACGGCCGTGGCCTTCAGTACGCAGCAGTAGCAGCAGCATCAGGAGGATCACGATGGCGCCGATGTACACCGGTCCGCTCGTGAAGCGCTGGTCGCCCCAGTAGCTGTTCATCTGCCCGATGCTCTGCCGGTAGCGTTGGTCGATCCCGCTCAAGGCATCAGGGTCGTTACCGATGGCACCCGTTGCGCCGCCGTGCGCGTTGGGCACCAGGAGGGTTAGTGACTCGGCCTTGCCGTAGCTCCAGTCGGTCACGTAGTCGCGGTCCAGGCCTTCGGTGCGGATGCCTTCGGCGCTGCTGCCGTCGGGCAATATGGTCAGTTCACTTTGGCCGCGCGTGGTCTGCTTGCCGTACTCCAAGGTGGTCCACAGCATGCCGATGTTGCAGGCCAGGCCCAGCGCCACCGCCCCAAGCCCCAGGGCCGAGCGTTTCAGGTAGTCCGGCAGCTGCTTCTCGCGCAGCGCACGCACCCCTTCCGCCAAGGCGAAGAGCAGCAGCAGGATCCCGAGGTAGTAGGTCACCTGCACGTGGTTGGTGCTCACCTCCAGCCCCATGAACAGGGCCAGCAGCGCGGCTCCCCAGAGCATCCTTCGGCGGTGCAGCATGTACAAGGCGCCCAGCACCATGGGCATGTAGCCGATGGCGTTCGCCTTGCTGGTGTGCCCGGCCTCCAGGATCACGAAGAAGTAGCTGCTGAAGCCGAAGGCCACGGCCCCCACGAGGGACAGCCACGGGTCCACGCGCAGGCATCGCATCAGCACGTACATCCCGATCAAGTACAGGAACAGGAAGCTCGCCGGACGGGGCAGGAAACCGTGGAACAGCTTATCCACCTGTAGCAACAGGTTCTTGGGCCAGAGCACGTGGATCTGGTAGGCCGGCATACCGCTGAACATGCTGCCCGTCCAGAGTGGCTCCTCATCAAAGGCCGTGCGGTGCTCATCCACCTCCTGCGCCATGCCCTGCCAGTTCTTGATATCGCCCAGGATCAAACGCTTGCCTTCGAGCATCGGGCTGAAGTACGCTAGGCTCAAGGCATAGAACAGCGCGATCGCCGCAAACACGGGCAGCAGGCGTTTCCAGGGAATGGCGTTCATGGGTGGGGTCTACTTGATCTCTTCGAAATCGGCGTCCGTTACGCTGCCGCCTTTGGGCGTAGCACTGCTGTCATGTTCCGGCACTTTCTCTATGCGTACCTCGCCCTTCGGCCGCTGGGTATCATCCGTGCGGTATGCGCCGCCCTTCTTGGGCTGCTGTAAGCGCAGGATCAAGCGCAGCACCCACCAGATCACCAACAGGATCAGGATGATGCGCACCGTTCCGGTAAAGCTGGCTTCGTGTAGTGGCATGGAAGCGGCCAAAGATAGGTGCACACCCCCGGCCCAGCTTGGATCGCCGTACCTTTGCCGCCCATTCCGCGCGGCACACGCGCTTTTCCCTTCCCTACGCCCCTACCAGATGTCCTCCTTTGAAGCGCTCGGTCTACGCGCTGAACTCCTCAAGACCCTCGCCGAAATCGGCTTCACCACGCCCACCCCGGTGCAGGAACAGGCCATCCCGCTGATGCTGAAGACCGAGAAGGACGTGGTAGCGCTGGCCCAGACCGGCACCGGCAAG
>JAGQVV010000114.1 GCA_020437805.1 Flavobacteriales bacterium | reverse complement strand
CGCACAACTTCATCGAGCTGATCGATGCGAGCATCGCATGCTTGCGTAACCGCTCGTTCGACCTGCAGCCCGACTTCGCTACGGGAGGCATGGCCGATGTGGAGAACTACAACGAAGGTGCTCGGGGAGGCCGCGTGCGTGCTCGGGCAAGGATCCGCAAGGAGGACAACAAGACCCTCGTCATCCACGAGATCCCCTTCGGCACCACCACCACCAGCTTGATCGAAAGCATCATTAAGGCGAACGACAAGGGCAAGATCAAGGTCCGGCACATCGAGGACAATACCGCTGAGAACGCGGAGATCCTCATTCACCTTGCCACAGGCGTATCCCCTGATACGACCATCGACGCCCTATATGCCTTCACGGATTGCGAGGTGAGCATCGCACCCAACGCCGTGGTGATAGAGAACGACAAACCGCGGTTCGTCGGTGTGAACGAATTGTTGAAGATCAGTACGAAGAACACCCTGCGCCTATTGGAGCTTGAACTCCAGATCAAGCAGCGGGAATTGGAGGAGCAATGGCATTTCGCGTCCTTGGAGAAGATCTTCATTGAGAAGAAGGTGTACCGGAAGATCGAGGAAGCGGAAACCTGGGAGCAGGTCATCGCCTTCATCGACAAGGGCTTGAAGCCGTACGTGCAGGAACTGAGGCGTCCGGTCACCGAGGAGGACATCGTACGCCTCACCGAGATCCGGATCAAGCGGATCTCCAAGTTCGATGCTTTCAAGGCCGATGAACACATCAAGCAACTCGAAGAGAACCTGTCCGAGGTAGGGAAGAAGCTCGCACACCTTGTGGACCATGCCGTGGACTATTTCAAGGAACTGAAGAAGAAGTACGGTGCCGGTCGTGAACGCAGGACCGAGATCCGCACGTTCGATACGATCGTGGCCACTGCGGTGGCTGTGGCGAACCGTAAGCTCTATGTCGATCGCAATGAGGGCTTCGCCGGGACCAGCCTGCGGAACTTCGAGTTCGTGGGAGAGTGTTCGGATCTCGATGACATCATCGTGTTCCGCGACAACGGCAGCATGCTGGTGACGAAGGTGGCGGACAAGAAGTTCATCGGGAAAGGGATCCTCCATGTGGGAGTTTGGAAGAAGAACGATGACCGCATGATCTACCACATGATCTATCAGGATGGTACCAAAGGTGCCTATTACATGAAGCGCTTCGCGGTTACAGGCATCACGCGGGATAAAGAGTACGATCTAACGAACGGGACCGCAGGTTCGTCCGTACAGTACTTCACGGCAAACGCGGATGGTGCGGCGGAGGTGGTACAGATCCAATTGCGTCCGCGACCCAACCTTCGGAAGACGAAGTTCGATGTGGATTTCTCGAAACTTGCCGTGAAAGGGCGTGGTAGCAAAGGGAACCTCTTGACCCGGTACATGGTGTCCAAGATCACCCAGAAGGAACGTGGTGGAAGCACATTGGGGGCCATACCCATATGGTTCGACGAGACCGTACGCCGCTTGAACGATACCGGACATGGTCGGTATCTGGGCCGTTTCGCTGGTGAGGACAGGATCCTCGCTGTGATGTCCACCGGGCATTATCAGTTGTTCCCTTTCGCGTTGAGCACCCACTTCCCCGATGATGCCGTGACCGTTGTGAAGTGGGATCCCAAAGCGGTCGTGAGCGCTATTTATTGGGAAGGGGAGAAACAAGGGTACCAAGTGAAGCGATTCCACGTTGAGGCCGCGAAGGATCCCGTTCAGTTCATCACGGACCATCCGGACAGTAAGCTCGCCGTTCACAGTTTGGTGCCGCAGCCGATCGTGGTGGTCAGCTTCGACAAGAGGAGCAATGATCGGCCCGATGACGAGATCGCTTTGGCGGACTTCATCGCGGTGAAAGGCGTCAAGGCCTTGGGCAACCGGCTCACTCCATTCAAGGTGAAGGATATCCAGTTGCAAGGCCCTGTGTTCGTTCCCATGACACCTGAGTTGGAAGAGGTACAAGGCATGTTGATCTCCGAGGAGGAGATCGGAAACCTTGAGGCGCCCGAAGAGGAGGACTTGGAAGAGTCACCGATGAAGGTGTTCCGGAAGAGCCAACAGGCCGAGGAGAACGACCCCGACGTTCCCTTGATCGGTAACAAACCAGGAAAACAGATCTCGTTGGGCCTGGATTGAGCGGGTGCGCTCGCCCATGCCAGCGAGGCGCTACAAGGCACGCGTTCAGTTCAACTTCACCGCTCGGAACACCCTGACGACATGGCCCTGACGGGTCCTGATCAGGTATGTGCCAGCGGACCGGCCGAGCAGATCGACCAAGTGCCTTGTCGGACCCGGCGTTGCTACAATATCAGAGCATACCGCACGCCCTGCTGGATCCAATACATCGATCTGCACGGTTCCTTCGTGGTCCATGGTGATCCATGTGTGGTCCGAGAAGGGGTTGGGTGCAATATCGACGGATGTCCGCGCCCGATCCACGATCCCGGAGCAAACTTCAACTACGATCTCTTGTGTTGAACTACCCGGGCAATCTGCACCCACGGTCGCCGTCAAGGTCACGGCCCACGTTCCTGGACCTAGTATGCTCGGGTCGAACAGGATGCTGCTGCCCTCACCGGTCACCGCACCGCTCCAAGTGCCGCTTTGCGAGCCGGTGATCAGTACCGGTTCCCCAACGCTACAGAGCGTTCCGACCGGGTCGATGAAGACCTCGGACGCTCGGCCCATTTGGATGTCCAATTCTTCGTTCATCAGCACACACCCCTGTGGGTCCGTGTACGTGTAGGTCACGGGGAAGGACCCAGGCGCCAGGTCCGATGGGTCACACGTGCCCGAAGCATCGATCGGGGCGGACCACGCGCCTCCCACCGGTGTAGCAGAAAAGTTCACCGGGCCGTCCAACGGACATAGTTCAAGGTCCTGCGCATCCCATGCGAGTACGACCGTATCGGTCAGGACAATGGGGACGGCACTTTGCCTTGCGCATCCTTCTGGTGACGCTGCATAATAGGACAGTAGGTGCGTTCCAGGGCCAGCAACGGTACGGTCGAGGGTCCCATCGATCACACCAGGCCCGGACCAAACCCCACCGAGCGGGCTCACTCCGTCGAGCGTAATGGGCTCCCCTGTCGCGCAATATGCGGCGAACGGTGTGAACGTGATGGTAGGTCGTTCTCCCACGGTGATCCGCAGCGTATCGCTGTTGGCGCATTGGTTCTGACCGAACGGTAGAACGTTCAACACGATCTGGAATTCGCCGGGTCCTTGGCTCGGGTCGAAGGTCGCCTCCTGTGGGGTGGATCCGGTGATATCTCCGCTCCAGACCCCTCCGAAAGGGGGGATTGCGGAAGCCGTGATGGTCTGCAACGGGTCGCCCGTGCAAAACGGTCCAGCGGGTGTGATGGTGGCAGGTAGCGTGTTCCAACGCAGGATGGGGCCTCGAAGGTTGCCGCAGACCGAACCCGTCGGGTCAGTGTATTCACAGACCACATATCCACCGCTGAAAACGGCAGGGTCGAGGGTGTCGCTGCCATCCGTTCCGTACCACTGCACATCGACAGGATCAGAGAGCAGCGGGATGGGGGAATCCCCGGAACATATCAGGTCGGGAATAGCAGTGAGTATTGTGGGCCGGTCGATCAGCCGCATGTTCGATGATCCAGCCAAGGGGCATCCCTCGGGTGTGTGCACCACATGGACCAGCGGTAGGTGGGTGGGCTCCAGTATGTTTCCGCGCATCAGGAGAGACCCGAAGACCTGCTCGCCGTACCACCGACCGTTAGCAGGCAACGCATCCGGCAATTCCACAGCCATGCCGGATAGGCACAAGGTGTCCAAAACGGGTAGCTCGAGCGTTTCCGGGCTGGGTCCTGCGGTGCTTGGAAACCACTTCACACCATTCGGTAGGACCATGATCAGATCAAGTCGGTCGTCCCCGTTCAGATCGGCAAGACGCAGGTCTTGTCCTCTGGGCAGGTCTGGTTGATCATTGCTGTACGGGAAGCCCTCCAGCAGGTCCACGTATGTGTTCCAGCGCACGGGCAGGTCGGGGTCCGAAGGCACATACACTACACCGGCACCACCGCATGGCGAGGCGCCAAAGACACCCGTACCGCCTGTGGTCCAAGGCTCGACGAGGTTTTCGCTGAAGTCCAGCTCGCCCCCTTCGTCCAGATCGTTCCGCAACCAATGCACAGAAGGTGAACGGCTCTCCGCAAGGTCAAGGTCACCATCATTGTCCACATCGATAAGGATGGGGGATCGGTACGGGTAGCTGGGTGGTTCTGCTGCGATCGGAAGCGAAGCTGGTTCCCAAACCGTGGCGTCCCCGGCTGTGTTGCGCACAAGGATCAACTCATCATTTTCGGCAAGCAACACGATATCGACCCCTCCAACAAGGTCAATGTCGCCGATCTCAAGCAAACTTGAACGAGGACCGCCATGCAACTCGAGGACCTCCACCAGGCCACCGAAGCCATTTGGGGAACCGGGACACCAACCAAATCCAGCACTTCCCGTTGTTCCCAAGGTCAGAACAAGGTCGAGATTACCATCGCCGTTCAGGTCCCGCACGACCATGGCAGCAGGTTCCTGCGGAGTGTTCAACACCAATTCCAGTGGACCGAAGAGTTCCGAACCGTCATTCCGTAACACATGAACCGCCTCCTGACCGTCGCGCACGATAAGGATATCCACGTCCCCATCCCCATCCGCATCAGCCAACTGGAACAATTCCACATCCCCATTGACGGTTGAAATGGGCCTTGCAGCACTCATGGAACCAAGGCCGTCCTGATTCTCGAACCATTTCAAGTGGTGACCATTGAACACACCGAACAGGTCCTCATCACCATCGCCATCGAGATCCACCCCTTGCATTCTGGCTGATCCACCAAAGGGGTAAAGCTGCACGCCAGAACCGAATTGCGCTTGGATGGGACCACTGGACAGCACCGCGCTCAGAAACAGGAAGGCGGGGGCTTTCGAGAGGAGATCCATCGGAGCATACAAGAAGGCCGTAAAGCTACACAGAACGAAGCGGTTGTGAACGGATCGGCCTCAGGTGCACAACACCGGGATCCGTGCATCGTTCGCAAGGATCCGCTCCTTTTCGGCGTCGGCGATGTAGCGGTATTCATCGGAAGCGTCCGCCATGATGGCGATACACCCGGATCCGAGCTCTTGGGTATACCGAATGGTCGGCTCTGCGAAACCGATACTGAAGGTGGTGCTTGGTGCATTGACCTCCTTGTGCCGGACACCTTCAGCCTTGAGCCGGTCCAACATCTTCAACTTATTGGCCAGCAGCTCCTTGGAGGGTTGTTCCATGGGACGCATCAGCTGGTAGACGTGCACGTCAGAGGCAAAGGCCCGTGCCAGGACGCACACGATGTCCAACAAGCGGTCGATGTCCGAGTGCGCGGCAACTGGCATCACGATATGTTCGAAGAGCCGCTCCACTGCGGTACCCTCTTGTACAACGAAGGAGGGGGTAACGACCTCGCGGACAAGCTTCAGGATATCGGCTCCGAACAAGGTTTGCCGCAAGCCGCGCGGACCATGGGTCCCCAACACGAGCATGGAATGGCCATTCTCGCTCTCCTCCGCGATGACCTTCATGTAATCGCCTTGCAGCATTCGCGGTGTCACGGCTCCCGTGCCACCGGCCTTGTCGATCTGCCCTTGCATGGCCAACTGGACTTTTTGTTGGGCTTCACCGGTGCGTTCATCCTTGTTCAGGACGTGGAGTAAGGTCACGTTCATGCCCACCCTATCGGCAAGCACGGTAGCGGCCCGAACGGCATAGTCGGAGGCAGGTGTCAGGTCGGTGGCGCAAAGGATGTCTTGATCCAGCATAAGGTGGTGCGATTCGATCCTACGAAGGTACCGGTTCCTCGTTTCGTCGTAAGCTTCCAAAGATCGGTCGATCCGTGGCGTCCTGAGGCACTGAGCAGCCGGGCGCACTTGGCTAACTTGCGCCATGTTCGATACCAACCTAAGGAGAAGTACCTCGGCACTCGTGTTCATGTGCGGTCTGATGAATGCCGTACAGGCCCAAACGAACATTGCGTTCGTGGGCGAACTCTCGTATCGGTCCCTTCACAACAGCGACGTTGCCAACCTCTGGGGATACACGGATGAGGATGGCAATGAGTATGCGATCATGGGTGTGAACGGTAACAATGATGGCGACCCCGGGGGAGTATCCATCGTGGACCTCTCGGATCCTTCCGATCCACAGGAGGTTTACTTTTTTTCCGGCCCCAGCTCCATTTGGCGTGAGGTGAAGGTTTGGGAGGATCACGCGTACATCACCACCGAGGCGAATGGCGGCGGGCTTACGATCGTGGACATGAGCCCGCTTCCGGAGAGCACAGCGCTCAATGCAACCGTATTCTTCGATCAAGGATGGGAAACATCGCACGCGCTGTTCATCGATGAGAATGGGCGTCTGTACATTTTCGGTGCCGAAGAAGGAAACGGGGGAGCGATCATGTATGACCTGACACAGGACCCGATGGCGCCCGTCCGGGTGGGTGAGTACGATGCGTTGTACATCCATGATGGCTATGCACGTGGTGATACATTGTATGCCGGACACATCTATGATGGGTTCTTCTCCATCGTGGATGTTTCCGACCCAATGGATCCAGTGCTGCTGGGAACGCAGACCACCCCGAACTCCTTTACCCATAATGTGTGGTTGGATGATAGTGGTGACCACCTTTTCACCACGGACGAACGGACCAGTGCGTTTGTTGGGGCATACGACATCAGCGACCCTGCTGACATCCAGTTCCTGGATAAGCTCCAAAGCGATCCTGGCTCTGGCGCCATACCACACAATACCTATTGGATGCCCACGGACCACGTGGTGCAGAGCTATTACACGTACGGCGTCACGATCTACGACGTCTCCCGCCCGGAGAATATGGTGGAGGTTGGGCATTATGACACGTCCCCCATCGAGGGAGGCGGGTTTTTCGGCGCCTGGGGTGTTTACCCGTATTTCGGTTCGGGACGATTGATCATTTCCGATATCGAAGAAGGCTTGGTCGTCCTCGATCCGACCTATGTCCGTGCGTGTTGGTTGGAAGGAATGGTGCGTGATGCGCAAACCTCCATCCCGGTGGGGAGCGCCAATGTGTCCTTGGTGGGTACAACGGCCTTTGATGTGACGACCTTGTCCGGCTTATACGGAACCGGCCATGTACAAGCTGGAAGCTATTCGGTCCAGGTCGCAGCCCCAGGTTATTTCCCCGCAGTGGTGGATGGTGTGTTGTTGGCGAATGGTGAGGTCACACTGCTCGATATCGAACTCGACCCACTACCGAACTTCGTCGTCGACGGCACCGTCCGTACCATGAACACAAGTGACCCGGTGGAAGGCGCTACCGTGTTCCTGGAAGGCGAGGAGTATACCGTGTCGACCACCACGGATGCCAATGGGAACTTCCAATTCACAGCGGTTTACGAGGATATCTATACAGTTACCGCTGGTCGTTGGGGTTGGCATACGGCCTGTCCAGCCAACGTCACAGTGAACGGAAATGATGTCTCCGGCCTGGTCATCGAATTGGGTTTGGGAGCGGCCGATGATTTTGCACTGGACCTGGGGTGGGAGGTGGCTTCCACAGCGTCACGTGGCGCGTGGGAGCGCGGTGTTCCGCAAGGGACGGACTTGAATGGTGCACCGTCGAACCCGGATTCGGATGTGAACGATGATTGTCGAAACAAAGCCTTTGTGACCGGGAATGCTGGAGGTAGCGCCGGTGCGGATGATGTTGACGAGGGAGCCACGGTCCTGAGCTCGCCATTGTTCGATGCCACGGGGATGCCGGACCCGCACATCCGCTTCCACCATTGGTTCTTCAACGCCGGAGGTGATTCGCCTCCCGATGATGCCTTGGTGTTCGAATTAAGCAATGGCACGGAAATGGTCACCGTCTCCGTGGTCACGGCATCGACCGGCCCGATGTCTGAATGGCGCTTCAATTCCATACGGATCGCTGACCACATCACACCTACGGCCACCATGCGTTTCATGGCTTCCACATCGGATGAGCAGGCCACAGGACACATCGTGGAAGCCGGTCTGGATCGCTTTGAAGTGGTTCCTGAAGCCACCACTGTGGTCGAAGATGTTCCGGATGTAATGGGTATGGCGTTGTGGCCGAACCCGTCACAGGCAGAATTCACGATCCAGTTGACCACCGGTCAAGAAGCGCGTGTGGAGGTGTTAGATGCGTTGGGTCGGATACTGAACGTAATGCGAACGAACGGCGGTCGGGTCCGGTTGGAACATCGTTTGCCTTCCGGGACATACGTGGTCAAGGTGAACACTGACCAAGGAGAGGTGCTACAGCGCCGAGTGGTGATATCGCGCTGAGGCTATTTTTTCTTTTCCGGTGAGCCGGAAGTATCGCAGTTCTCCTTTACCAGGCGTTCCACATCGGGCACGCCGCCCAGCGCTTTTGCCAGGGTGAGGTCTTCGCAGGCCTTGGCCCGCTCACCTTTTCTTATGCGCAGGATGGCTCGTGTCCGAAGAGCAAAAGGGTTCGCCGGGTAGTTGCGAAGGCTACGCTCCACGTCCGACCATGCTTCCGCGTCGCGATCCAACAAGGTGTACACGTACGCTCTATTACTGAGGGCCACGGGCTCGTCCTTGTCGATGGAAAGTGCCTTCTCTATCATGCCCAAGGCCTCATCATAACGACCGAGCATGGTAAGCTCATAGCCACGATTGCTCCAGTGGCCCACATCCCAAGGTTCAATGGTGCACAATTGCTCGAGTACATGCAGCGCATCCTCATACCGTTCAGATTGATCGTAGAGCCGTGCAAGAACACGGAGCACCTCTGCGTCCGATGAGGTTCCGGCGACGCCTTTCTCAAGATCATCGACCGCTGCTGCCGTACGTTTCAACTCGGCGTTTGCCATGCCGCGCATCACCAAGCATTGGGCCTGCAATAGATGTTGCGTGGCGAGTTCATGGCCTTTGGTGGCATGGATGATGGCTCGCTCGGGGTCATCGGCCCGCAAGGCATAACGTGCGCGCTGGTAATGTGCGTTGGCCGACAAACTGTCCTTGCGCAGAGCCTGCTCAACGTCCAACAGGAATCGGTCCATCCTGTCCATCATGTCCCAAGCTCTTGCCCGAGCGAGGTAGCTGTTGGCACTCGGGTCCAATTCGATGGCTTTGTCGAAATGGTCCAGGGCGCGTTGGGGTTTCTCGGCACGGAGGAGCGAATCACCCTTCAGAATCTGGATCCGTGCTTCCTGAGCAACGAGAGGGCCTCCAAGGAACACGGCCAGTGCCGTGACGGTGAAGGCCGAAAAGAAGGACCGTAGGAGTGGGGTTCGATTGCGCATACGCGGCCCACAAAGGTATGGGGTCATGTGCAGTGGAAGGTGGGACGATGGTGATCGTGACATCACCTGGGGTGGGGTACAGAGTCCAGAGCGGCGAATCGGCCGGCCTTGAACAAGGAAAAGCCCGCCATCGCCACCATTGCTCCGTTGTCCGTGCAGAACGCCAAAGGCGGAATGTGTATTGTCCAACCCTCGCGCTGCGCCAGGTCCGCCACTTGAGCACGAAGAGCGGTGTTCGCGCTCACCCCTCCGGATATGGCGATCCGCGTTATCCCCATGGTCCGACCCGCTTTGTGCAGTTTCCGAAGAAGTATGTCGATGATGCATTGCTGGAGCGATGCGCAGAGGTGTGGCAATTCCCGTTCCACGAATGCTGGATCCTGCGAAACGCCTTTACGAACGATCCCATTGAAGGCCGTCTTGACGCCGCTGAAACTCATATCAAAGCCCATAAGCCTGGGAGCAGGAAGGCGGAAACGATAAGGGTCCCCGTCGCGGCTGTGCATGTCGATCATCGGTCCCCCGGGATAGGGCAGGCCAAGGACCTTCGCTCCCTTGTCGAAAGCCTCTCCTGCAGCGTCGTCCATGGTGGTTCCCACCACTTCCATATCCAATTCACCCCGTACGAGGACGATCAGCGTATGCCCACCACTCACGGTCAGGTTCAAGAACGGGAAGGACGGTGGGGAGTGGGCCTGTCCATCACGTATGAAATGAGCAAGCACATGGGCCTGCATATGGTCCACTCCGAGCAATGGAATATCAAGGCCTTGGGCAAGGGACCGGGCGAATCCCGCACCAACCAGCAAGGCGCCGATCAACCCGGGACCCTGCGTGACAGCCACCCCCGATAGTTGCTCTTTGCTTACATCCGCAGTGCGCAGTGCCTCGTGCACCACAGGTACGATGTGCTCCTGATGGGCCCGGCTGGCGAGCTCGGGGACCACTCCGCCCCAATGACGATGGACATCTTGACCGGCAACAATGTTGGAACGCACCTCCCCATCCACCAGGACGGCGGCCGCGGTGTCATCACAGGAGCTTTCAATACCGAGTATGATGATCGGTTCTGGCACGGGGCGTGGGACTACTTTTGAGGACTTGGGCCCATTCCTTGCAAGGGAAGGGGCGAAAGTACGGGCAACCTGATCGAGCGAGGCATATACGGATGGACCGGCAGGGTCCTGCGCTGGTTCGGCATACTGCTGTTGGTGGTAGCCATCCTTGGTATTACCTCTGCCTTGCTCCTGTTATGGCCTCCAGTGCAGGACCGGGTAGTGGACCTGCTTGGTGAAAGAGCTTCCGAGAAGTTGGGGACCGAAGTACGGGTCGGTCATGTCATGATCTCCCCTTGGGGTCAATTGATCATGGATGATGTGTTCATCGCGGACCTCGAAGGGGACACCTTGGTCAGCGTGGGGTCGCTCCGTTTGAGATCGCTTCGTATACATCCAAGGTCGAGGATCCTGAAAGTGGGCGGCGTCATACTGGCCGATGCCCGATTCGCGATGTCCACACCGGTCGGGGATACGAAAAGCAACCTGACGCTTCTGCTCGACAAGCTCAGTGGCACGGACAGTACGTCCACTGGCGAGAGCTGGACGGTCATCTGCAAACGCTTCAACATCCAAGAGCTTCATTTCAGTTTCCATGATCGCAATGTGGACCGGATCCCTTTCGGTGTGGATTTCGCCCATGTCGATGTAACGCATGCCAATATCGTCGGTCGCGACTTCCTCTTGTTGGGCGACTCCATCCATGCTGTATTGCGCGAATTCAGATTGGAGGAGCACAGTGGGCTGCGCGTGGAAGAGTTGAGCGGAGCCACCGCCGTAACGTCCCGGGGTATCGTGGTGGAAGGCATGCGGCTTCGAACCCCCACCTCCCAAGCAACGGGTCGATTTGCCATGAAGACCGACCAATGGACGGATTACAACAGCTTCAATGAACGCGTGGTCATGGATCTGGATCTGGATACCTCGCGGATCGACTTCGGTGACATCGCTTTTTTCGTTCCTGAATTGGAAGGCGTGGACTATCCCATTCGCTTGAGCGGGCGAATACGGGGCACGGTCGCCGAACTGAAGGGTCGAGGACTATCGGTCTCCTTCGGGGATCATTCCTGGTTCACAGGAAGTGCTGAGTTCAGTGGTCTGCCGGATATCGCCAACACCTTCATGGTCCTGAATGTGGATGAAATGCGAACGGACCATCGTGACGTCGCACGGATCCCTGTACCACCTTTCACCTCGCATGCCACAATGATCGTTCCGCCTGAACTGGAGCGTGCTGGAATGGTTTCCTTCTCCGGGAATTTCACGGGTTTCACGCGTTCCTTCACCGCGTTCGGGACGGCGCGGACGCAGATCGGTAGCATCAAGACCGACCTGTCCTACGAATTGGATACACTTACCAACACCTTTTCGATATCGGGTCGGGTGAACACTCCCGGGTTCGATCTCGGGGCGCTCCTCGGGTCAGGTACGTTGGGTCCTGTGGCTGCGAACGTGCGGCTTTCAGCTAGCGGTCGCTCCCTGACCACCCTGACGGCCGATCTCGAGGGCACGCTCCCGATGGTCACCGTGAACGGTACACGGGTAACCGGGATCACCACGAAAGGTCGCTTGGAAAAGGACCTGTTCAATGGTGAACTGAGTACGGCCGATCCGAACCTGGTGATGCATTTCAAGGGCCTTGCCGATCTCCGTGGTCGTTGGCCATTGGTCGATTTCAAGGCCGAGGTGCAGCATATGGACCTTCGTGCCTTGGGGTTCGTGGATGCACCTGGCTATAACTCGTTGAAGCTGGACGTGGCGGCGGATGGGCGCCTTTCGCCGGATAGTTTGCTGGGTGCCTTGCATTTGGAGGGCATTTCATACTGCGTGGGGTCCGTTGACCATGAACTGGGCGACATTCTGCTGCGAAGCGGAAGGCAAGCGGGGATGAACAACCTGGAATTGGATGCCACCTTCGCCAAGGCACGGGTGGAAGGCACGTTCTTGCCCACACTCTTGTGGGACCTCGCGGAGAATACGCTCTACAGCGTATTCCCGGCCTTGCGGAACGATGTGGTCTATGATCATCCGGAGCAATGGTTCGATTTCGAGGTGGTGACCGGTGAGAGCAAGGCCGTGCTCGACCTGTTCGTACCGGGACTGGCCATTGCAGCCGGAAGTACCGTACGCGGTGCATTGGATTCTCGGTCGTTCGACATTGACCTCACGGCTTCCATTCCACAGCTGGTCTATGGGACGACCGTGCTCGATTCGGTGGACGTGGTGCTGGATAAGACCATGGACGTTCTGTTGTTCTCGGTCCGAAGCGACAAGCAGACATTCAAGGACAGCACGTGGTTCATCGGTACTTCGGCCACCGGGATCGCTTATCAGGATGAGGTGGAAGTGACCTTGGCGTGGGACGGGTCGAACAACGGCACCAATGGCCAATTGGATCTTGCAGGCCAAGTGCGAGGCATGCGTGCCATGGACCTGGACCTCTTACCATCCACGCTCTATTTCGGACGAGGCAATTGGGTGAATGATAATGTCGCTCACTTCACCATCGATTCGTCCACTGTGAAGGTCGATTCCCTGGTATTGTGGAACGGTGATCAGCGCATAGCACTCCACGGTGCGGTCTCCCGTGACCCTTGGGTGGCGTTGCTTTTCGAAATGGAAGGGGTCCGGCTCGAGAACCTGGCACCCGTGTATGATGGTCCGCGGTTGAGCGGAAGTGTCAGCGGTGATGGTGAGATCTACGATATCTATGGCACTCCGTTCCTCAGTAGCTACCTCTGTGTGGATAGCGTACATGTGGTGGAAAAGCTTGTGGGCGATGTGAAGTTCACGGCGGCGTGGTCCAAAGCACAAGGTTACGTGGACCTTTCCGGAGCGATAACTCGAGGACCGGTCAAAGCGCTCGATTTCACGGGGAGAATGGAGCCTGCGAACGCTAACAAGCTCGATGTCGAACTCTTGTTGGACCGCTTCGACCTGACGTTCATCGAGCCCTATCTACCGGAAGGCATCAGCAGGATCCAAGGTCTTGTAACGGGTACCATCGATGTATCGGGAAACCTTGCCCACCCCGAGGTGAACGGTGAGGTTGACATGGTGGATGCAGGACTGCGGATCGACTATCTCAATACGTTGTACCGCTTCACGCACAAGGTGAAGATCGCTCCCGACATGTTCGCGTTGGACCTGGTCACCTTGTTCGATGAAGAAGGCCACACGGCTCGTATCGGTGGCACGATCCTGCACAATGGCTTGAAGGACTGGAACTTCAATGTATGGGGAGACCTGAACGACATGATGGTGCTGAACACCACCGAGCGTGACAACGGCCTTTATTATGGGAAGGCCTACGCGAACGGGGAGATCGAGGTCAGCGGAAGTGTGGATCTGCTGGAGATCACGGTGGATGCACGAACAGCCCCGGGAACGGACATCCACTTCCCGGTGGGAGGGAGCACGGAGGTTTCCGACATCGGATTCGTGCGCTTCACTTCCGGTGATACAAGCGCGCTGTCCGAACAGGTGGTGGACCTATCCGGTATAGCGCTGGACCTGAACGTTGAAGTGACACCCGACGCACTTTTTGAGATCATCTTCGATCCAACGGTAGGTGATATCATGTCGGGTAGGGGAAGGGGGGATATTGAGATGACCGTGAACAATGCTGGTGAATTCCGCATGCTTGGGCAAGTGGAACTCACCGACGGGGACTACCTGTTCACGTTGCGCAACGTGGTGAACAAGCGCTTCGTTGTGGCCCCTGGTGGGCGTATCATTTGGTACGGTGATCCGTTCGATGCCCAATTGGACCTTCAAGCACTGTACAAGGTCCGTGCTCCACTTTACGATATCATGTTCGAGAAGAACGAGGCCTACAAGAAGCGAGTACCCGTGGATGTGGTGATGCGCTTGCGCGACAAGCTGTTGAATCCGGAGATCGGATTCGAGGTGCGCCTACCGACCGTGGACGAGAACGTTCGGACCCAAGTGAACAGCGTGCTGAGCACCGAGCAGGAATTGAATCGTCAAGTGTTCGCACTGATCGTGCTGAACCGTTTCGTGCAACCGCCCAGTTATAGTGGTGCTGGAACCCCGGGTGCTGGAGGGAACCTTGCCGAGACCACGACCAGCGAACTGCTGAGCAACCAGGTCAGCAACTGGCTCTCGAAGATGAGCGATGATTTCGATCTTGGCGTGAATTACAGGCCCGGCGACCGGATCACACAGGACGAATTGGAGGTGGCCATGTCCACCCAGCTCTTCAATGAGCGTTTGCTGTTGAGCACGAACCTTGGTGTGGCCTACGGGGCGCAGAACTCCTCCGCCGGGAACACGTTGATCGGCGATTTCCAGGTGGAATACCTGCTCACGCCGGAAGGGCGTTTACGGTTGAAGGCTTTCAGCGTCAGTAACGACCAGAACCTGACGCGCACCGACCAGGTGAACACAACGCAAGGAGCAGGTGTGGCATACCGCGAGGAGTTCCGGACGTTCGCCGAATTGTGGCAGCGGCTCCTGAACAACTTCCGGTCCCCCGAAAAGGACCGGAAATTCGATTGATCATTTGTCCTCCAAGCCGAGTTGGTGACCCAGTTTGCGCTTCTTCGTCAAGAGGTATTCCCGGTTGTGAGCATTCGCGGGGATCTCGATGGGCACATTCTCCACGATCTCCAGACCATAGCCCACGAGACCGGTGCGCTTTTTGGGGTTGTTCGTGAGCAAGCGCATCTTTCGAACGCCGAGATCGTGAAGGATCTGGGCACCTACGCCGTAATCCCTTGCGTCCATGTCGAAACCCAGCATCAGGTTCGCTTCCACGGTGTCCGCGCCCTGCTCTTGCAGTTTGTAGGCTTTCAGTTTGTTGAGCAGACCGATGCCACGTCCTTCCTGCTGCATGTACACGATCACGCCTTTACCTTCCTTCTCGACCTGTTCCATGGCACTGTGGAGCTGTGGTCCGCAGTCGCAACGGCACGATCCGAAAATGTCACCGGTCACACAGGACGAATGGACACGCACCAGCACGGGTTCATCCTTGGTCCATGAGCCCTTGATCAGCGCGAGGTGCTCCTCTCCTGTGGTGGTCTGTTGGTAGGCCACAAGCTCGAAATCCCCGAACCGGGTGGGCAGCTTCACGTCCACTTGGCGTTCCACGATCCGTTCATTGCGCATACGATAGGCCACAAGGTCCTCAATGC
The DNA here is from genome assembly GCA_020437805.1 of Flavobacteriales bacterium. GTDB lineage: Bacteria > Bacteroidota > Bacteroidia > Flavobacteriales_F > PHOS-HE28 > PHOS-HE28. Next base: position 5,496 of record JAGQVV010000114.1, on the reverse strand, counting down.
TGATGAGCTTCAGCCCGAATCGTTCCGCGATCACCCGCAGCTCGGGAAGACGGGCCATGGTGCCATCCTCGTTCATGATCTCCACGATCAGACCGGCAGGTTCGAAACCGGCAAGGCGTGAAAGGTCCACGGCCGCTTCGGTGTGGCCTGTTCTGCGCAGGACCCCACCGTTCTTCGCCTTCAACGGAAAGATGTGCCCGGGGCGGGCGAGGTCGGATGCCTTGGTGCCCGGATCGATGAGCGCCTCCATGGTCTTGGCCCTGTCCGTAGCGCTGATCCCTGTCGTGGTACCGCGTCCCTTCACGTCCACACTGACCGTGAATGGCGTCTCGTGCAAAGCCGTGTTGTCCTGCACCATCAACTCGAGACCCAATTGTGAGCAGCGTTCTTCGGTGATCGGTGCGCAGATGAGGCCTCGGCCGTGAGTGGCCATGAAGTTGATGGTGGCGGGTGTGGCGTTGCGGGCGGCGGTCACGAAATCGCCTTCGTTCTCGCGATCCTCATCATCCACCACGATCACCACTTTACCCGCACGGATGTCAGAAATGGCATCCTCTATCGGATCGAACCCTTGGTCCATGTCCTTGGAATAAGGGCGCAAAGGTACGGAAGTGAGCGGGGGTCACCCCGGATCCACCTCGTTTGGATCGGCTTCGATCAGATCTTCAAGCGCCTCTGCTGCGCGGTCCCAGTCAAAGCGTTCATGCACGAACCGGTGGCCGTTTTCGGCCAGCCTGTCCCTTTCCGTGGGGTCGGAGAGGAGCCTTAGGATATGCGAGGCATATTCTTCCGGGGTACTGCCGATCAGGATGGCATCGTCGACAGGTGCGCCAACTGCGTTGTTCGCGAGCGGCGAGGTGATGCAAGGCATGCGCATCGCCATGGCCTCAAGGAGCTTGTTCTGCAGTCCGGTTCCGATCTGCATAGGTGCCACGAAGATCCTGGCGGCAGCGTACGAGGCGCGGATGTCCTTCACCCAGCCGGAGACGAATACCAACGGGTCGGCTCGGGCGAGGTCGCGAACACTGGGGCTGGGGTCCACACCGGAGATCAGCAGACTGGTCGCAGGGCGTTCCTTGCGTACCAGTGGCAACACCTTCTGCACAAGGAAGATCACACTGTCAATGTTCGGCGGGTAGTTCATGTTCCCGGTGAAGACCAGGTCGTACTGGGCGTCCTGAGCTTGTGGGGTGAAATGGGCCATATCCACTCCATTGGGGATCACGGTCACGCGGTCCCTATGTGGATGGTATATGTACTCACGATCCTGTGCACTGATGATGACCGTATTGTCGAAGAGGTCGAACATCAAGTTCTCATAACGGATCAGTCTACGTGTCTCGGTACGGAACAAAGGGCGGAGGTAGAACGGTGCATTCTCCGTTCTGCGCTCCATTCCCTTGGACAACGTGTCCATGTAATCCAGGGTCTTGGGCAAGGCATGATGACGACGGACGTACTCGGTGGTACGCACGAGCTGGCACAGCACATGGTCCGGATCGAACCGATCTATCGCACGATCGATGACGCGTTGGGCCTTGGCATGATGGAAGTATGCGACCTGGAAAGGAAGTCTGGAAAAGACCGCGGTGGCCAGCTTCAGCAGGATCCTCCATCGCGGAACGCGGATCACCTCGATGTGGGTGCAGAATTGCTGAAGGTGGGCGATATGGGCCGGGTCTGTCCGGGTATCGCTCAGGCAGCAGAGTATCACCTCATGCTTCTTCGCCAAGCGGACCATCAGGTGGTAGGCCCTCAGCTTATCCCCTTTCTCAAGCGGGTATGGTACTCGGGAAAGCAGCACCAACAACCTCATGTCGAACGAAGGCGCTGATAGAATGCGACGAGGTCACCCACGATCCGTTGGTCGGAATACGAGTTCTCCACCAGTTTGCGCGCCTCATTTCCCAGCATGAGCATGTATTCCGGGTCCTCGTCCAACGCGACTATGTGTGCTGCGAACTCGGTGGCGTTGCGTGCGATGAGGATGTTCAGGCCTTCTGTATGCTCGATCCCCTCGGCACCGATCGGGGTCGCGATAACGGCCTTGCCAAGGGCCATGCCTTCGATGATCTTCACTCGCATTCCCCCTGCGGAGAACAACGGTACCACCATGACATGCCGTGAACGCATGTACGCCAATGCATCCTTCACCCTGCCCTTGATCGTTACCCCGGGCTGTTCGTGCTTCAGCAGTTCCGCAGGCATTTTGTTACCGGCCAGATGCAAGCGGGCGTTCGGTCGCTTCTTCAACACCTTCGGCCATACGTTCTCCAACAGCCACAGTACCCCCTCCTCATTGGGCAGCCAATCCATACTTCCCAAATGGAAGAAAGTGGTCTTGCCTTTTCGTTCCTGATCAAGAGGCACATACTCCTCGGGGGCCACACCGAACGGTATCGTGGCGATGGGGGTCCGTGTACCATGCTCGATGAAATGCTCCGCATCAGAAGGACTGATGGCGGCCACGCCATCCACCCTGTCCAACACGGCCATTTCGTATTCCTGCAATTGCTTTGCAAGGAATTTTCGATACGGGCGCTTCAGGATGTTCTTTTCGCCCGTGGCTATCCGGTCCTGTATGACGTGCTCCAAGTTGTGCGAACGAAGGACGATCGGGGCATCGCTGTATCGTCGCAGTGTCGGTATATATGGCGTCATGAACAGGCTTTCCAACTGCACCACATCGAATTTCTCTTCCGAGAGCAGGCGGATCAGTCGAATATCCATGTCCGGACTGAAGAATCGACTGATGTTGTAATTGTCCGCAGTGATCAGGTCCGTGAACGCATCGACGATGTTGATGCTGGTGTCCACGAAAATGCTTTCGATCCTGGTGCTTTCGACATATTCCTTGGGCAATTCAGCCTCTTTCAAGGAATTCTTCGGCGTACTGATGCACAGCACCTTCACCTCATGCCCCGCAGCAACGAGCCCACGGGTGAGGTTGTGCATTGCCTTACTTCCTCCGTCTATGGGCGGGAAAGGGGGTTTGTTACAGAGTTGAAGGATGCGCATGCGTACGCTGGAAAAGGGAACGGACACGTTCCCAGCCGCGATAATACGCATCCGCGTCGAAGAGGGGACTGTCCGTGGTGGCCTTCCAGGTCAACAGAACAGCGATCGGAAGGAGCACCAAGGAGCTGATCCACATGCCAGGCCATGCTGCGGTCTCTCCGGCGATGACCAGCTTTTCAGTGGAGAAGGAGATGATATGGAAGATGAGGAAGAAGACAATGGCGAAAACCACAGGTAGGCCCATGCCGCCTTTGCGGATGATCGCTCCCAAGGGTGCTCCAATGAAGAAGAAGAGCAGGCAAGCCAAGGCCAACATGGGCTTCCGGTGCCACTCCACGGCGAAACGCGAGATCTGCTCGGTCCGCCCCATGCGTTCCTCGATCGATCGGTCCATGAAGTTGATGTTGTTCCGGACCATGTTCATTGCAACATCATAGTGGTTCCGCTGCAAGGGTGGTGAACCTGGTTCCACCGCCACGCTCCCGGTTCCGGAATGGACGGCCTCGGCTGGTGTTCGGTCCATTCGAATGATGTAGAGGCTGTTCTTCAAGTGACGCGCCTGATCGTATCCTCGTTGGGCCATCTGTTCCCTTAGGCTATCCTCGGAAAGCTGAAGTTGGCCCAAGGTCAACATTTTGTAGTGGTCCTTGAAGAGGTCCTTGTCGGTCCGGTCAAGACCAAGGCCGCTAAGGTCCAAACGGATCTCGTCCTTGTCGAAAGTGCCCCGCATCATCGGGTAGGTGGCCTCGTCGTTGGCGGGTGAATGCTCATCGTAGAAGTGCCCATTGTTCAAGGTGAGCAGGAGGTATCTTCCGTCAGTGCTGCGTTGCATGCTCCCGGACTTGGCGCGAACCACGGTCCGGTTGCCTTGGAACGCTGCCCGATGGTCGTATATCAACACATCCTTCAGCGTACCTGCGTCCTCGTCCTTGTCCTTTGCGCGGATGCTGAACCCGTCGATCCCATTGTAGAAGATCCCGGGGCGTAGGTTCAACGCCGGTTTCTTTCTCGTAACGTCCCATAGGAGGGAATGGAATTTCAGATTGGCCACCGGTAGGATGTTGTTACTGAAATAGAATGAACCACCTGCAAGGACCAAAGCGGTGAATATCAACGGCTGCATGATGCGCAAAAGCCCAAGACCTGCAGAACGCATCGGCACCAGCTCGGAATTCTCGCCCAGCCCACCCAGGGTCATGATGCTCGAAAGGAGGATCGCCAATGGCAGTGCGAGCGGCACGAAGCTGGCGGTGGCATAGGTCATCAGTTCCACCAAAACGTACCATTCCAAGCCCTTGCCCATGAGGTCGTCAACGTACTTCCAGAGGAACTGCATCACGAGGATGAACAGTACGATCAAGAATGTGATGAACAATGGCCCGATGAAGGCCTTGATCATCATGACATGGAGCCGTTTCATCACTCCGTCAACGGAATAGGTGGGCGTATGGTATCCGGCATCACGCTCCCAGGACCCGCATCAGGTCGTGGATCTGCGCGGACCAAAGGTTTCGGGTCGCCTCGACTTCTTCAGGGAGGACATGGTCGGTGACAACCAAAGCCACCTCGTTCGTCATGGCATCGATCCGGACCCGGAACTCGAAGAAGGTATAGTCCTCTTCGTCATTGCGGCGGAACCGGATCACTTCCCCGAGCTTCTTGCCGATCAAGGTGGTCTCCTCTCGTTCCTCCTCTCCGAAGATGAACGTATACTGATCGTCCCGAACATCCACATCCTGGCAGTACCATTCGGCGAAACCGCTTGGTGTACTGATGAGTTCGTATAGAGCGGTCGGGGAGCTGTGCATGTAGAATTCCATGACCACTTTCTCCTTGTCCTGCTTCTTCTTGTTCAATGCAGCTCGGTCCACCGGTGCCGATCCGGACTTAGGGGCTGGAACCCTTGGATCCGCAGACGTCGTTGCGACCCTTTTCTCCATGGCCTTGGGGGCAGTGACCACTTTCTCCTTGTCCACCTTTCTCGCGGGTGCTCTCTTGATGACCGTCTTCTTTGGTGCCTCTTTTTTGGCAACCACCTTCTTCACCGCCACCTTCTTTACCGCCACTTTCTTCACTGCTGCCTTCTTCACTGATGCCTTCTTCACTGATGCCTTCTTCCCAGCTGACTTCTTCACAGCCCCTCTATTCGTACCCGGTTCCTTCAACTTTGACTTCTTGGCCACGACCTTCTTCACGGCCGGTTTCTTGACCACCGGTTTCTTGCCGACCGTCTTCTTCGCACCGCCCTTTGCCTTGTCCGCCGGTCTTTTCGTGCGTGCCGGGGGGCTGGCCACTTTCTTTCCGCCCACCTTGCGAGCGGAACCCTTGCTCCCCGGCACCTTCTTCTCCTTCCCAGCTGGTACGGACTTCCCCTTGCTGGTGGATCTGTTTGAAGTCGGTGCGGCCTTGCCCGCGGGGCGCTTGCCTTTCGCGGCTGATCTCTTCTTGGCCATGGGCGTACTGGAAGTGTAGGAATAG
>JAGQVV010000014.1 GCA_020437805.1 Flavobacteriales bacterium | reverse complement strand
GGTCAGCGTGTTCGTCCGATGGTCAGCAACACGTTCTCCGCCAGTGCCAGCATCACCCGGCCCTTGCGATGTGGAAGGCTGGGCTGAGTTCTTGTCGGTGCCGAGCCTCGAATCCATGATATTGCCTGGATCCCGAGCCTTAACGCTCCTCACAGGGAGCGGTGCCGGAAACTCCGATCCGAGGTCCGTCGGTTGTTCGGCCACCGGATCCCCGAACCCGTTCCAGGACGAAATGGCCGTACCTGCGCCCACGAGCCCAACAAGCAACAGGGCAGTAGGCCATATTCCTCCTATGGGTCGTGGTCCTGCTGAAGCGTCCAAGCGTGCCATCACGGCGTTCCTGAGCGCTGCAGGAGGCTCGACCTCTGCGTGGTACAGAGCCTCTTTGAATCGATCGTCAATGGGATTCTTTTCCCGCATGGTGCAATTCGTCTTTACGTTCTATCCGGGCTTGTAGGAAGCTCCGTGCTTTCGATAGCTGGCTGCGCGAGGTGCTTTCCCCACAGCCGAGCATGGATGCGATCTCGGCGTGATCATAGCCTTCGATCGCGTATAGGTTGAATACTTGTCGATAGCCTTGCGGCAGTTCCGCGATCAAGGCCAGGAGCTCCTTCTCACCCAAACGGTCCAATGCCATGGCATCCACGGGTCTCTCAGGAAGGTGTTCCAGTCCGAAGCGCTCCATCTGGAAGGACTTCTTGCGGTAATGATTGATGGCTGTGTGTACCATGATACGGCGGACCCAGCCTTCCAGCGAACCCTCCATGCGGAACGCTGAGAGCTTCTCGTATACCCGGACGAAACCCTCCTGCATCAGATCTTGCGCCTCCAACTCGTGGCGCGCATAGCGCAGGCACACGGCGTACATACGTCGTGCGTACCGTGCATACAGGGTCTCCTGACAGCGACGGTCCCCGCCCAAGCATCCTTGGACCAGCTCACGTTCGGTCAATTCGGGCAAATCGGAAGGCCTTTCCGACCATTGGACAAGGGGCGAGCGTGAAACGCTGCTCCAATGGTCGGGAATACCAATTTACAGCAACACCTCCCTCAGCGTGCCATGGCACAGGTCCGCAACGGGAATGCGCCGACGACAAACGACAGCAAACGGCTATGAACGACTACAAGCGCTTATTGGCCGGATCCCGATCCAACACCGGTGAATGTTTGCATCGTCGAACGGAATCAGCATCGGTCGGCGATACGAAAAGCGAACATTCTAAAACCCCCAATACCATGAACACGCTGAAGAACAAAGTACACCTGATCGGCAACCTCGGATTCGACCCTGAAGTGAGGGAGATCGCCAAAGGGCGCAAGGTTGCCCGCATCTCAGTGGCCACCAACGATAGCTACCGCAATGCCAGTGGGGAGCGCGTTACCGATACCCAATGGCATACGGTGGTGGCCTGGGGTAGTACCGCCGAGGCCGTGGAGCGTATGCTCCGCAAGGGTTCTCCCGTGGCCCTGGAAGGGCGCCTGGTGCACCGCAGCTATGAGACCAAGGACGGTAGCAAGCGCTATATCACCGAGGTGGTCATGAACGACTTCCAATTGTTGCCCTCGAAGGCCGAGGCCGCAGCATAGATCGACTTATCACTGAGCAAGGAACGGCCCCGGGATCTTCCGGGGCCGTTCTGTTTTTCGGATATCTGGAGCCGCTATTCGATGCTGATCCGGTGCGTGATCAAATTGCCCGCCACACGTATCTGTAGGACATACACGCCCGTGGCCAAGTGACCAACGGACACTTGGTGAAGGTCTGATGTGGTTCGTTCGGTTAGCACCAAACGACCATCTGGCGCGAAGAGACGTAACGCTCCGCCAGCCGGCAGCCCTGAGATGCTGACCTGGTCCTGTGCAGGATTCGGGAATACATGGAGATCGGAGAAAGGAGCATCCCCGATGCCGGTGATCACATTGAAAGGGTCCACAATCGTGCATCGCTGGGTCCAACAACTGTCCTGCGTCGTCTCATTCCAGTACCAGGCGTTCAGGCATACTTCGAAAGGTCCCGGCGGTTCGTACAGGTGGGTGTATACGTTCCCGTAACCGGTGGTGCCGTCGCCGAGGTCCCACACCATGCCGTCCGTTTCCAGGTTGGCCGTACCGAAGAACACGACCGCGTTGCTTTGTGCATCCCATGTGAACTCACATGCGAAATTCGGGTCGCAACCAATGCCATCGAACGCTGTGATCAGCTCGCAGTGGCTATCGAAGCAGGTGTCCTGGGCAATGGGGTCCCAAGTGTACACCGTGAGGCACACCTCATAGGTGCCGGATGCGGGATAGAGGTGATAGGGGCTTGGGCCATAGCCCTCCGAACCGTCCCCGAAATCCCAGTGGTAGGTCCAGCTGAAGTCGATCACGTCATTGGCGAAATTCATTCCCAAGCCTCCGGATGCGTTGAACCCCGCATCAAGTGCATCGCAGGGGTTCTCCCCGCCCACCGTGATAGTGGTACAGGTGCTGTCCACACAGTCGCCATGTTCCACCAAGAGACAGACCGTGTAGGTGCCGGGGAGGAAACTGTGGTCGGGCTCGGCCTCGGTGCTGGAACTGCTGTCGCCGAAATCCCAGAAGTAGTATTCGGGGATATCGATCGGTAGGATCTCTGAGCAGTTCTGGAAATGGTACACACCGTTCTCGAAAGGTTGCGGGTCGAAACAGGCCACCAGCATGTCGCAGGGGTCGCCAGTTCCGATGGTGACCAGTGTGCATGTGGTATCCACGCAGGTGACCACCCCTCCATTGACCTGGTATAAGCTGATCGCTTGCATGCAGACCTCGTAGGACCCGTCCTGCGTATAGGTGTGAAAAGGCTGCGCCTCGGTGCTGGTGTTGCCATCGCCGAAGTCCCAATAGAACTGTGTTTGGAAACCGGTGCCCGTGGTGCCATTGGAGAATTGTGTCCCGTTCTGGGTCGTGAAATGGGTGAAGCCCGCGCTCAGTTCATCACAGGGGGCATCTCCCGGAATCGTAACAGTGGTGCAGGTGCTATCCGCACAGTTCTGATAATAGGCGAACAGGCAGACCGTATACGTGCCCGGCTGGCTGTAACTGTGTTCAGCGATAACATCCGAGCTGCTGAAGCCATCCCCGAACTCCCAGTGGAATTGGGTGCCTTGGATCTGTGAGGAACAATTCTCGAACAGGTACACGCCGTTGATCGGGTCATTCACCACGATGCACACTTCGAAGTCGACGCAAGGGTCCCCTGCACCGATGGTGACCGTTGTGCAGGTGGAGTCCACGCAGGTGATCACACCGCCATCCACCTGGTACATGCTCAGTACTTCCAAGCAGACCTCATAGACGCCGTCCGAAGTATACACGTGGTTGGGTTGGGCGTTGGTGCTCGTAGTACCATCGCCGAAATGCCAAAGGAATTGGGTCTGGAAACCAGTGCCGGTGGTACCGTTGAAGAAGAGGGAGCCGTTCGGTGTGGTGGTGTGCGTGAATGCGGCGTTCAGGCCCGAACAAGGGTCAGCATTCCCGACCGTGATGGTGGTGCACGTGCTGTCGGAGCAGTTCTGCCAGAATGCTGTAAGGCACACGACGAAGTTCCCCGGTTGTGTGTATGTGTGTGTGGGCGCTACTCCGGTACTGGTCGTGCCATCACCAAAGTCCCAAAGGAATTGTGTTCCCGGTTCGTTGGTCGTGCAGTTGTTGAAGAAGAAGGCGGATGGGCCGGCCGGCGAAGGGACGAAGCAGGCGTTCAATGCATCGCAAGGTTCAATTTCGACCACGGTGATCGTCTCGCAGTGGTCCTCGAAGCAGGTTTCCTGCGCAAGGGGGTCCCAAGTGGATACCACGAGGCACACTTGGAAGGTCCCCGGGGCCGTATACGTGTGGTATGGGTTCGGTCCGGTGCCCTCCGTGCCATCCCCAAAGCTCCAGAGGTAGGACCAACTCAGGTCGATCACATCATTCGCGAAATTCACACCCAGGCCCGCAGGTGAACCACTGAAACCTGCGTTGAGGGCATCGCAAGGGTTGCCTTCGCCGATCGTCATGGTCGAACACGTGCTATCGACGCAGGTGATCGTGTTGCCACCCACGACCTGGTATACACTTATCACTTCCAAACAAGCCGTGTAGGTGCCGTCCTGAGCGTAGGTGTGAAAGGGCTGTGCCGATGTGCTGGAGGTGCCGTCGCCGAAGTGCCACAGGAATTGTGTTTGAAAGCCCGTTCCCGTGGTGCTGTTGGAGAAAAAGGTGCCGTTCGGGGTCGTGGTGTGTGTGAAGCCGGCGATCAAGCCGAGGCAGGGGTCCGCCACCCCGATGTTGATCACCGTGCAGGTGCTGTCGACGCAATTCTGCCAGAAGGCGTAAAGACATACGTTGTACGCACCTGGGTCCGTGAAGGTATGTGTGGGTGCCACGGCGGAGCTACCGGTTCCATCGCCGAAGTCCCAGTAGTAGGTCGTGCCTGGTTCATTTGCGGTGCAATTGTTGAAGAAGTACGTTGACGCTCCGCTCTGCGAAGGAACAAAGCAAGCGTCCAGGAATTGGCAAGGGCCAACGTTGAAGACGTTCACCAATTGGCAGGTCTCGGTCCAGCAGGTGTCCTGGAGCTGATCGTTCCAGTACCACGCGGCCATGCACACCTCGTAGGTTCCGGTCGATGAGTAGGTGTGGCTGGGCTGGAGGCCGAAGCCTTCATTTCCATCCCCAAGGTCCCACACGATACCATCCGTTGGCATATCCGTTGTACCTATGAACTGGACCGTGGTGCCCACGTTCAAAAGCCATGTGAAATCGGCGTTGTAGGCACCGCATTCCACTTCGCCGGGAACCGTGATCTGCGCACAGGTGGAATCGACGCAAGCCTGCCAGTAGGTGGTGAGGCATACGGTATTGGTGCCGGGCTGCATGTATTGGTGTTGAACGTGCATGGTGCTTGCGGTGGTACCATCGCCCAGGTCCCACGCGAACTGAACGTTGTTCTGGATACTGGAGCAGTTGGAGAAGAAGAACGCTCCATTTCCCATGTCGTTGGGTAAGAAGCAGGACTGGAGAACATCGCAAGGGTCGTTGATGAGGACCATCTGGCACGCTTCCGTCCAGCAGGTGTCCTGGTTGACATCATCCCACATCCACGCGGACATACAGACCTCATAGGACCCACCGTGCGCGTATGTGTGCGTGGCCATTGGCCCATACGATTCAGCGCCATCACCGAAATACCAGATGATCCCATCGGCCGGTGGGTTCGTGGTCCCGATGAAAGTGGCCGAGGTGCCGCCGGAACCGTTCCAGGTCATGGCCGCTTGGAATTGGTCGCAAATACTGCCCTGCCCGAAGACGGTGGTGGCGAAAAGAGTGAGGGTCGCGAGTGAAGGCTGACGCATGGTCGAGAGGTTGGTCCGTTGTATGGACGTATTGTAGAGCAAAAAAGCCGCCTCGGTCGCTCCCAGAGCCCCATCCAAGCGCGTCGAGCGGAAGGATGGATCAGCGCGCGGCCCTTCTGGCAGCGACCGAGGTGTCCCGATCACAGGAAGATCCTGACCGGTTTGGCGGATATCGACGATCCACCTACTTTTGCCGTCCCTCAAAAAGGGACCTTCCCTGGTAGCTCAGCTGGTTAGAGCACATGACTGTTAATCATGGGGTCGCTGGTTCAAGTCCAGCCCGGGGAGCGAAAGGAGGCCATGTACCGGGCCTCCTTTTCTTTTGTGACGGCCTGTGAGCGACAAGGGTCATCCGACCGTTGTGCTCTCGAACCATCACCTTTGTGCCACCACCAACCCGCTGAACAGCGGACCAGATCACTCGAGAACCATGCAACTCATTACCGTAGGTACCGTCGCTTTCGATCGAATTGAAACCCCATTCGGCGTTGCGGAAAAGACCGTGGGAGGTGCCGCCACGTATATTTCCTTGGCCGCATCATGCTTCTTGGAGAAGATGGGATTGGTGAGCGTGGTCGGTGATGATTTTCCCGCGGATGTGATGGCCCAGCTCGAAGAACGTGGGGTGGACCTCAAAGGCTTGGAGGTGTTGAGGGGGAAGGAGAGCTTCTTCTGGGCCGGGCGGTATCACTATGACATGAACACCCGCGACACCTTGGAAACGCGATTGAACGTGCTGCTGGACCTGGATCCGGAACTGCCGACGGAATACACCAGCGCGCCGTACGTGATGCTCGGCAACCTGGACCCGGTCGTGCAAGGGAAGGTGTTGGACCAAATGGCCGGGACGCCGGCCTTGGTGGTGATGGACACCATGAACTTCTGGATGGACAGCGCCATGGAGAAGTTGAAGGAGGTGATCGCTCGTGTGGACATACTGACGATCAATGATGCGGAGGCGCGCCAGCTGAGCGGAGAGCACAGCTTGGTGAAGGCGGCCGCGAAGATCTTGGACCTGGGTCCCAAGTACCTCGTTGTCAAAAAAGGGGAGCACGGCGCCTTGCTCTTCGGGCAGGACCGCGTGTTCTTCGCACCCGCACTTCCGTTGGAGGACGTCGTTGACCCCACCGGGGCCGGGGACACCTTCGCTGGTGGCTTCGTCGGCTACCTGGCCCGCACGCAGGACCATAGTTTCGACAACCTGAAACGCGCCATCATCGTGGGCAGCGCGATGGCCAGCTTCACCTGTGAAAAGTTCGGGATCGAGCGTTTGGTGGAGATCAGCCGTGAGGACATCGACGAGCGGATCCAACAGTTCGTGGAACTTGTGGATTTCGATATCGAGCTGGTGGAGAACTAAAGGCGGCAATAACCGCTCTAGCCCAGCCGCTTCGCGACCGCGTCCCAGTTCACCACCTTCCACCAGTTCGCGACGTATTCATCCCGCTTGTTCTGGTACTTGAGGTAGTAGGCATGCTCCCAAACATCGAGCGCCAATAGGGGTTTCCCCTTGAATTCGCTGACATCCATCAAGGGGTTGTCCTGGTTCGGCGTTGAGCCGATCGCCAATTTGCCATCCTGTTCCACAAGCCATGCCCAGCCGCTGCCAAAACGTTTCATACTAGCCTCGGCGAAGACCTCCTTGAACTTATCGAAGCTACCGAAGCCAGCGTTCAGGGCATCGAGCACCTTGCCATCAGGCATGCCGGTACCTCCGGGGGCCATCACCTCCCAAAAGAGATTATGGTTCCACGTGCCGCCAACATTGTTCCGCACCGTAGCGCTGTACTTGCCGATATCGCCCATGAGATCGAGCTCATTCGCCACGCTCACACCTTCATCCCCGATCGCCGCGTTCGCCTTTTTGACATACCCGGCGTGGTGCTTGGTGTAGTGGATCTCCATCGTCATCCCGTCGATGGAAGGCTCAAGGGCCGTGTACGCATAAGGCATCTCCACTTGCGTCAAGACCAATGGGGGGAAACCCGGTTCGGGCGGTGTGCTGCCATCCGGGCCACTGTTACCGGGTGTATCTGGATCGCCACAACCGGTGGTCGTGGCCAGTATCGGCCCGGCTAAAAAGGTGCCTACGGTGACCTTGAGACTCCGGGAAAGGAATTGTTTGCGGTCCATGCCACTAAGGTAGCACCCTCGATCGAACCTCCCGGTTCAACCAAAGGTCACAAGGAGTTGGCCCTTTTCCACAGCCTTGCCCTTCACAGCGTGCACCATGGAAACCACAGCATCGCCCGGGGCCTTGATCACGTTCTCCATCTTCATGGCCTCCAACACGAGTACAGGATCATTCTTCGTCACGGTGTCCCCTGGTGCAACAAGCACGTTCAATACCAACCCTGGCATCGGTGCCTTTATCTCGGTGACCTTCAGCGCTCCCTTGTCAAGCCCCAACGAACGCACAAGGCGTGAGCGCTCGTCCTGCACTTGGACCGTATAGGTATGAGCACCGATGCGTAGTCGAACGGTCTTCTTCTCCCTATCCTCCTTCAAGATCAACACGCGATGGCTCCTTCCGTTACGGACCAAGCTGAATGTGGCCGGGCCTGTGCGGACAAGGTCGGTCGCTCCCTCACCACTTGGAGCCCATGGGTCTGTGGGGTTTTTACGCTCCAGGACCACGGGTCCTTCGATACTGTTGACGGTGGCGTATAGTTCGGCCATGGGATGTTGGTCGCGGGGCGAAGATAGGAGGGGCGCCTCAGCCCGGGCTTCCGTTCAACGCCTCATAGCCTTCATCCACCTCGAGCACGCTTTGGTTGCGCGCGGCAACGGCCAACTGGTCACAAAGCTCGTTCAATGGGTGTCCATCGTGCCCGCGGATCCATCGGAACTTCACCGTGTGTTTTCGGAACACGTTCAAGAAACGCTTCCAGAGGTCAGGGTTCTTCTGCTTGGCGAAGCCTTTCTTCTCCCAGCCGAAGAGCCAACCTTTTTCCACGGCATCCACCACGTATTTGCTATCGCTCACCACGGTGACATCCATCCCGGGGGCCTTTAGGGCTTCCAGTGCTGCGATCACCGCGATCAGCTCCATGCGGTTGTTGGTGGTATGACGATACCCCCCCCAGATCTCCTTGCGATGTTTGCCGCTCTCCAGCACCGCCCCATAGCCACCTGGTCCAGGGTTCCCACTGGCTGCACCATCCGTGTGTATCGTGATCTTCATCGGCTCAGATCGTTTGGAACAGATAGGTGATGTTGCTCGCGAAGAGCTTGATGCTGATGGCCAGCAGGATGATACCGAAGGCTTTTCGCAGCACAATGAGGCCAACGCGGCCCAGCATGCGTTCGATACGGCCTGTCAGCAGAAGCACCAGCAGCACAGGGATCATGTTCAGGATTATGGCTACGAGGATGTTCTGCGACTCGAATTCGGCGCGCAGTGAAAGGATCGAGGTGATCGTTCCCGCCCCTGCGATGACGGGAAAGGCAAGCGGAACAACGCTGTACACCTTATTGTCCGAAGAGGCGTCCGTGAGGCCCGGCGCGCTGAGGTCCTCCTTGAAGAGGCGCACGCCGAGGATCATTTCCAAAGCGATGAAGAACAGAACGAATGCACCGGCCACGGCGAAAGAGCGCACGTCGATACCAAGGATGTTCAGGATCGTTTCGCCAAGGTACAGGAACGTGATCATGATGCCGAGGCTCACAAGCACGGCTCGGGCAGGGTAGATCTTCCCGGCCTTTTCCCGGACCTGTAGGATCAAAGGAATGCCGCCGACGATATCGATCACGGCGAAAAGGATCAAGAAGGCCTTTCCGATCTGTTTGATGTCGAACATGGGTCGTAGGTGGTGTTCAGAATTGTTCTTCTGGTCAGATGGCCTTGCGCACGAACGAATCGATCACAGCGGGATAGTGGGTGTGTTCCAATCCATGGATACGGGTCGCGAGGCTTTCCGGTGAATCGTTCGGTAGCACTGGACACTCCACTTGAAGCAAGTGCCTTCCCTCGTCGTAACGTTCATTCACCAAGTGTATGGTGATCCCGCTCTTCGCTTCGCCGGCAGCGATAACGGCCCGGTGCACATGTTCGCCATACATGCCTTTGCCGCCATACTTCGGTAACAAGGATGGATGGATGTTCACGATGCGGTCCGGGAACGCTCGCACGAGCTCTCTCGGGACCAAGCGCATGAAGCCCGCCAGGACGACCAGGCCGATCCGTTGTGCTTCCAATTCCTTTTGCACCGCCCCACCCCGCAACTGTGCGGTATTGAACGAATAGATCGGTACACCGAGGTCCCAGGCACGCTGCAATACGCCGGCCTCCGGCCTGTCGCAACCCACCAGCACCACCCGCACCTTGTCGTTGTGCTGGAAGTGTTCGATCAGCCGCTGTGCGTTGGTTCCTGAGCCGGAGGCGAGAATAGCGATGCGGACCATGGCGCGAAGGTCGGGCTTCAGCCCTTGCCACAACGCAATACGATGCCGACCTTCACACCATGCCCATCCAATACCCAACAGTAGCGCTCGAACCGCTCGGGCGGACGGAGGAGGAAATGATCAGCAATGCGCGGGATGTCTTCAACCTCATGGAACGTCGCCGGTCGGTTCGGGACTTCAGCGATGAGGCCATTCCCTTCGGGGTCATTGAAGACCTTGTGCGGACCGCGAGTACGGCCCCGAGTGGCGCGCACAAGCAACCGTGGACCTTTTGTGTAGTGAGCGACCCGGACATGAAGAAGCGTATCCGCGATGCGGCGGAGAAGGAGGAGTATGAGAGCTACCACGGACGAATGCCTGACGAGTGGTTGGAGGACCTCGCGCCCATTGGTACGGATTGGAACAAGCCCTTTTTGGAGGTCGCGCCCTACCTGATCGTGGTCTTCAAACGGGCCTATGAATTGGGTCCGGAGGGGAAAAGACGGAAAAACTACTACGTGGAGGAAAGTGTCGGATTGGCGTGCGGCTTCCTGTTGGCAGCCATCCACCAAGCAGGATTGGTCGCATTGACCCACACACCGAGCCCGATGAACTTTTTGACAACGATCCTGGGACGACCGGAGAACGAACGCCCATTCCTCTTGATCCCAGTGGGTAAGCCCGCTGCTGAGTGCCGCGTACCGGCCTTGGAACGCAAGGCTTTGGACAAAGTGATGGTATCGTTCCGAGGATCAGCGTCACGCACATAGGAAAATGTCTTTCCTTTGCCACCTCAACAATAAAAACGAACCGATATGTCGGATATCAAGTCAAGGGTCATCGCGATCATCGTCGATAAACTCGGGGTGGATCAGGGCGAGGTAACGCCCGAGGCGAGCTTTACGAACGACCTTGGCGCTGACAGCCTCGATACTGTCGAACTCATCATGGAGTTCGAGAAGGAATTCAACATCGCCATTCCCGACGACCAGGCCGAGAAGATCCAGACCGTGGGTCAAGCCGTCGACTACGTCGAGAAGAACGCGAAGTAATTTTCCGGAAGCATGGAGCTCAGGCGTGTGGTTGTCACTGGTCTGGGCGCGCTCACTCCCCTCGGGAACACCCTCAAGGAGTACTGGGAGGGCCTAGTGAGCGGCCGTAGCGGAGCTGCGCCCATAACCCGCTTCGACGCGACGAAGTTCAAGACCCGCTTTGCTTGCGAAGTGAAGGGCTTCAACGTGGAGGATTTCATCGACCGCAAGGAAGCGCGGAAGATGGACCCCTACACGCAGTTCGCCGTGGTCTGTGCGGACGAGGCCATCAAGGATTCCGGCCTCGAATTGGAAAAGGTGGATCGCGAACGCATCGGTGCGATCTGGGGTAGTGGCATCGGTGGGCTCAAGACCTTCCAGGACGAGTGCATCGCATTCGGACAGGGCGATGGAACACCGCGCTTCAACCCGTTCTTCATCCCCAAGATGATCGCGGACAGTGCGGCAGGCTTGATCACCATGCGCCACAAGTTGCACGGCCCCAGTTATGTGACCGCTAGTGCTTGCGCCAGCGGCAACAACGCCATGATCGACGCATACAACTACATCCGGCTCGGCACTTGCGTGGCCGTGGTGACCGGAGGTAGTGAGGCGGCGGTTTATGAGGCCGGCGTGGGCGGGTTCAATGCCCTGCATGCCATGAGCACACGGAACGATGATCCAGCCACAGCATCACGTCCGTATGACAAGGATCGCGATGGTTTCGTGCTTGGTGAGGGTGGCGCGGCCATCATTCTTGAGGATCTGGAACATGCTTTGGCGCGTGGTGCGAAGATCTACGCCGAAGTGGTGGGCGGCGGAATGAGCAGTGACGCATACCACATTACTGCTCCGCATCCTGATGGTCTTGGTGCGGAGCTGTGCATGAAGCATGCTTTGATCGACGGTGGGTTGCAACCATCGGACATCGATTACATCAATACCCATGGAACGAGCACGCCAATCGGTGACCCCCAGGAGGTGAAGGCGATCCAACGGTTGTTCGGAGAACATGCCTACAAACTGAACATCAGCGCCACCAAAAGCATGACCGGACACCTGCTCGGTGGTGCCGGTGCGGTGGAGGGTATCGCGGCCATCATGGCGGTCCATACGGATATCGTTCCACCGACGATCAACCACTTCACGGATGACCCCGAGCTGGATGCGAAGCTGAACTTCACGTTCAACACCGCTCAGAAACGTACCGTGAACGCCGCAATGAGCAACACCTTCGGGTTCGGCGGGCACAATACGGCCGTCATCTTCCGCAAGTACCGGTAAGCACCCTTGATACATCGTTTGCTGAACCGTGCGCGCAATCCCGAGGAACGTCGGGTCCGAGCGTGGTGCCGTTCCGTGCTCGACATCACGCCACGGGATCTTCCCTTGTATCGTCAGGCGCTACGGCACGTAAGCGCAGTGGTCGTGGACCGGCCGGACCTACCGGACAATGAGCGGCTCGAATTCCTGGGCGACGCCATTCTCGACGCCATCATCGGTGACCTCCTCTTCAGTACGTACCCGGAAAAAGGCGAAGGGTTCCTGACCCGCATGCGAAGCAAGTTGGTGAGCCGCAGCCAACTGAACCTGCTTGCCAGACGGATCCAGATCGAGCGTGTGTTGGAAAGCAATTTGGCACGCACGCACGAGTCATCCGTTCCCGGGAATGCGCTTGAGGCACTGATCGGCGCTTTGTTCCTTGACCGTGGTTTCGACCGCACTCGAAAGGTCGTGGTTCGGCTCCTTTTGGCCCATTTCGAACTGTCCGACATCGAAAAGGAGGATCGTGACGGTAAGAGCCGCTTGCTCGAATGGGGCCAGAAACGACGGAAGACCGTACAATTCATGATCCGGGAGGAGGGTGGCAGTGGCCGAGGAAAACACTACGTGGCCGAGGTGCTCATCAACGGTACGATACGTGGCACGGGCCGTGGCACCAGTAAGAAGGTGGCCGAACAGGACGCTGCTCAAAGCGCCTTCCGAAGCATGCGTTCCAGGGACCCGCTGGCACCCGGATCCAAGACCGATACCAGGACCAAGGGAAAGAACGACGCTCTTGACCACCGTCGCCGTAGGAAATAGGAGCACATCAATGGTCGTCGTCCCGATGGGGACAGTGGCATCGGGTGGTGCCTACCTTTGGACCGGAACGCTCTACCACCACGACCACCATGGCCAAGTTGAAGCTCGATCTGGAGCCTGATCCGGAGGTCACCGTGATCGGTATCAGCAGCCATGTGAACGATTATCGACTATGCTGGTCCATCAATAAGCACTTGGGCCTTGAGTTGACCAGGCGGCGGAAGGACATCACGGAAGAGAACAACGGGACGCTGGCGCGGTACTCGGCATACGACCACGTGGATGAAATGACCAACGCACGGTACATCTTGGTGAACAACCATAGCGCTAATGGCAGCCTCATGCGCGAATTCAGGCACGCGGACTACTTTCTCGTGGTGGACAATGAACTTGCGGACCGTAGCCCGGACCTTTTGGAGGAGGTGAAAAAGGCGGACTTCGTTCTGACAGCCTTCCTTCTACCGTTCAATGACCTGCGGGCCGGTTATAGACTACTGCTTTGAACCCATCGAATGAACGACCCTAAAACGAAGATCGTCGCCACCATCGGTCCCGCCTCGGCGCCAAGGCCCGTGCTCCGCGAAATGATGCTGAACGGCATGGACGTGTGTCGCTTGAACTTCAGCCATGGCAGCTACGCCTTCTACACCGAGTTGATCACCACGATCCGGGAACTCAACACAGAACTCGGACTGACCACCGCCATCCTGGCCGACCTGCAAGGCCCCAAGATGCGTGTGGGCGAAATGGAGAACGGCCCTGTGGGGTTGGAGGAAGGGGCTGAACTGGTGATCACCACCGAACCGATCAAAGGTCGACCGGGACTGGTGAGCACGAGCTACGCGGAGTTCCCGAAGGATGTGAAGAAGGGCGAGCTGGTGCTGTTGGATGATGGGAAGTTGCGTTTGGAGGTGGTGGCCACGGACGGAAAGACGACCGTGACAACGCGCGTCATCCACGGCGGGCCGTTGAGCGCCAACAAGGGCTTGAACCTGCCCAATACCAAGATCAGCCTCCCGTGTTTGACGGACAAGGACCGCGAGGACCTGATGTTCGCCTTGGAGCATGATGTGGATTGGATCGGATTGAGCTTCGTACGCAGTGCTCGGGATATCATCGAATTGAAAGGGATCATCCACCGCCATGAGAAGCACGCACGGGTGGTGGCCAAGATCGAGAAACCGGAAGCATTGGAGGATATCGACGAGATCATCCAGGAGTCGGATGCGTTGATGGTGGCCCGCGGCGACCTCGGCGTCGAGATCCCCATGGAAAAGGTACCCTTGGTCCAGAAGGATATCATTCGTCGCTGCCTCGCCATGCACCGGCCGGTGATCGTGGCGACCCAGATGATGGAAAGCATGATCACCAACATCACCCCGACACGTGCTGAGGTGAACGATGTGGCCAATGCCGTGTTGGACCATGCGGATGCCGTTATGCTGAGCGCGGAAACCAGCGTCGGGAAGTTCCCGGTGGAGGTGGTGAAGGCCATGAACCGGATCCTTGTGGAGATGGAGACCAGCGACCTGATGTACAACGTTGCGCAACCCGGATTACAGGAGAATGAACGAATGGTCACCGATGCGATCTGTATGGCCAGTGTTCGCATGGCGGCCGCCATCGATATCAAGGCGATCGTGACCATGACCCACAGCGGCTACACGGCCTTCAAGATCAGCAGCATGCGCCCGAAGGCACATGTATACGCATTCACGAGCAACAAACGCATACTGAACATGTTGAACCTGGTTTGGGGCGTACGTGCGGAGTTCTATGACAAGACCGTGAGCACCGACCATACGATCGCGGACATCAAGCACATCCTGCGCAGCAAGAAGCACGTGAAGAAGGGTGACCTGGTGGTCAATGTGGCCAGCATGCCGATCGCGGAGCAAGGCATGGCGAACATGATCAAGTTGAGCGCGGTATAAGGCACTCGGGCCGGTCCTTACCTTGTCCAACGATGGATGAGAGGGCATGGGACGCTGTGGCGGAACACTTCGATGAGGCGGTTCTGAACGTGCCGGCCCATGATCGACTGGGGCTGATCAAGCGCACGGTGGAACAACTCGCTGTTGAGTCAGGGTCCGCAGCGGATATCGGCTGTGGTGTCGGTCGCGCATTGGACCTGATCGCTCCACATTTCGCAACGGTCTACGCCACCGATATTTCCAGGGATTGTCTCGCGATCGCAGAGAAGGATCTCGCGCAATACCACCACATCAGTTTCATCCACGCCGACCTTTCCCAAGGTCATGGGCTTCCGGACCAAGTGGACCTGGTGGTGTGCATCAACACCTTGCTGCTGGACCCTCTGGACAAGCGTGAGGCCATGCTGGAACACCTCTGCGAGGCCGTGAAGCCGGGCGGACACCTTCTGCTTGTGGTACCATCCTTGGAGAGCGCCTTGTACGTGTCCCATCGCTTGGTCCGCTTGAACCGGCAGATCGGAATGTCGCCCAGAACGGCCCAACAGAAAGCCCGTCGGGAGATGTCACCGCTGGACATGGGTATCGTGCAGGTGGACGGTGTGCCCACCAAACACCATCTCAATGAAGAACTGCAGGACCTGCTCCGTGCCGAGGGCATGGACGTGATACGGGCCGAGAAGATCGAATACCCATGGAGCTACGTGCTTGAAGATCCACCGGAGGAAATGTGCGGCAATCAGCCTTGGAACTGGATGATGGTGGCGCGACGGAGGAGTTAGGTCCTCTCCAATGTCCAATGCCGGACGGCCAACGTGAACAAGGAAAGCGGTATCCCCACACCCACTATCATGTTCGCCAAGCGTGGTTTCAGCCCATGCGAAGTGGCCAAGATGGATGCTGTGATCATCTGTGCCATGGCGGCCTCCAGTATGGACGCGCGGATCACCTGACCCGAGCCGCTCAGTAGTTCGACATGGATCAGGAAGAGCAGGGCCGGGAAAAGCACCAGCTTGTAGCTAAGCCCCAAGGCAAGGAACCCAGATGTTTGCTCCGCTT
Organism: Flavobacteriales bacterium; assembly: GCA_020437805.1. Classification (GTDB taxonomy): domain Bacteria; phylum Bacteroidota; class Bacteroidia; order Flavobacteriales_F; family PHOS-HE28; genus PHOS-HE28. Next base: position 8,789 of record JAGQVV010000014.1, on the reverse strand, counting down.
TTCGAACCTCAGCTGCAGGCCCACGGCAAGAAGAGCCACGGGGGTCACGGAATTCCCGATGCGCAAAAGGCCACCGCGCACGCTGTCAGGAAAGTGGAGGTCAAGAAGGTTCATGGCCACAGCGATCCTGATACCGATGAAGGGAGGAAAGAACAGGAACTTGCGCGCCATGATCGCAGCGTCCATGGCGTACCGGGAGTACAACGTGGCCACGATGATGCCCATGATGGATAGTACCACGAAAGACCCGGGCTGATCCACAAAAGGGCCGTGGCCAATGCATCCTTGCCATAGGCCGCTTCGATCACCGGGAAACCCACGAAGGAGGTGTTGCCGAGTCCCGCAGTGAGGATCAAGCAGCCGGTGGGCTTGCGCGACCAGCCGAACATGCGGCGCATACATCCGAAGAACGACCAGGCCACCCCGAAGCAGAGCCAAGCGACCCCGCCGGGTATAGGACCTCGGGGCCCATGCGGACCTCGGGAATATGGTACAAGGCCAATGCCGGAATGGGGCCGTACAGGTCGTACTGGTTCAGTGTATGGGCGGCGTTGGGAGGAAAGTTCCTTGAATGCTGCAACAGAACGCCCGCGATCAGGCAGCACCCCAGCAGTAGGGGGCCATCAATGTGTGTCCACCGGGCTTCTCCCGAGCACCAGGTCCAAATAGAAGCCGGGCTTCTTCAAACGTTCACGCAGGTCCAGATCGGTGAACATGCTGCTGATCGTATCGGCCAGCGCGGGGTTCTTGTTGGCGCGGTCCACCACGAAGTCGAAAAGCCAAGGTTTATCGGCCATTTGCTGGAGGCGTGTGCTGATCGCTACTTCCTTGCCGAGGCGCTTCCAGACACGTGCGTCGTAGTCGGTCAAGAGCCGTGCAGGGACCACTCCGTGCGGCTTTTCCGCGTTCAGTGCTTCCTGGGCCACATCGGCAGCATGTACCCCACTGATCATCGCGTGACTTATCCCTTCACCGGTGAACGGATCGATGAGGTGACCCGCATCGCCGATCAACAAGTATCCATCACCACTCAGCGCTCGGCGTTTGCTCGCCAAGGGAAGGCCCATTCCCTGTATCGTTCCCTCCATCGTCGCGTTGCGGAAACGCTCTTTCAACTGTGGGTGTTCGGCAAGCAGCCGGATGAGCATGGCCTTGAGGTCTACGCGCCGGCTCTTGACCACATCACTGCGCAAGCCCAAACCAACGTTCGCTCGTCCTTCAGGTAGTGGGAAGACCCAGAGGTAGCCGGGTAATAGTTCCTTAAGGAAAAGCAGTTCGATGAACCCTTGCGGATCGAGGTCGCGGACACCACTGAAGTAAGCGCGAACACCAGCGGCATGATGCCGAGGCTCCATGGGTAGGCCGGCCACTTGTCTGGCGAACAGGGAATTCGCGCCGGACGCATCGAGAATGAGCGAGGCCAGGACCAGCACACCTTGCTTCTTGTTCCCGATCGCCCATCCCTTCTCCGTGCGGTCGAAAGTTTCGGCGCTGGTCCCTTCCAACACGCTAATACCAGAGGTGTTCTTGGTCCGTTCGAAAAGGGTCAGGTCCAGGTCCAAGCGCGGCAGGATCACACCCGGTGATTCGCCAATGCCTGTCTTTCTAGAGAAGGGGACCCGCAATGACCGGCCGCTCGGTGCCACGAAGGTCACGCCCCAACTCGGCATGGCGCGGGCATGGTGCTTCACGGAATGGGCCAGGTCGGGGTCGACCCGCTCCAAGGTGCGCATTACCTTGCCACTGAGCGCATCCCCACAAATCTTGTCCCGTGGGAAGGTGGCCTTTTCAAGAAGGACAACAGGAACGCCATGCTTGGCCAATTCCAAGGCGGCCATGCAACCACCAGGGCCGGCGCCAAGGATACAAACCGCAGTATACATCAGTTAGCGGACCGGCTACGGGTCATTTCCGGAACGGTGCAGCGGTGAACTGTTCCAGGAAACGCATGTCGTTCTCCCAATACATGCGCAGGTCCGGCACACGGTAAATGAGCTGTGCGATCCGCTCCACGCCCATTCCGAAGGCAAAACCGCTGTATACGGTGGGGTCGATGTCGCAATTCGTGAGCACTGCCGGGTCCACCATCCCACAACCCATGATCTCCACCCATCCACTGCCCTTGCAGATATTGCAACCCGAGCCCCCACATATGCTGCAGCTCATATCCACCTCGGCACTGGGTTCGGTGAAGGGGAAGTAGCTGGGACGTAGGCGGATCCGCACATCAGGCCCGAACATGCTTTTTGCGAAATGGTCCAACGTGCCCTTCAGGTCGGCGAAGCTCACGTCCTTGTCCACATACAACCCCTCGACCTGGTGGAACATGCAGTGGGCACGTGCGCTGATGGCCTCGTTGCGGTAAACACGTCCCGGAGAGATCGTGCGGATCGGTGGAGTTGAACCCTCCATCACCCGTACCTGCACACTGCTCGTGTGGGTGCGCAAAGCCATGCCGTCCGGGCCAATACCTCCAGATACGAAGAAGGTATCCTGCATATCCCGGGCAGGATGATCCGGAGGAAAGTTCAGGGCGCCGAAATTGTGAAGATCATCTTCCACCTCGGGGCCTTGGCTCACCGTGAAACCTATGCGCGAGAACACTTCCACGATCCGCTGCCGGACCAGGGTGATCGGATGCAGGCTTCCGGTGGGTTCCGTCAGTGCCGGTGCGCTCAGGTCGAGCGCCGCGCCTTCGGTGACACCGTCCTGTTCCATGGTCGACCTCAGTGCGTCCACCCTTGCGTGTGCCGCCTGTTTCAACTGGTTCAATCGTTGTCCCAGAATACGCTTTTCCTCTGCCGCGACCTGTTTGAAAGCATCGAACAACTCGGTCACGGCACCGTTCCGTCCCAACATGGACACACGGAACTGCTCCACCTCATCGGCAGTGCGCGCCGAGGCTTTTTCCACCTCCGTTTCAAGTGCGGCTATACGGTCGATCAAACTCATTTCATTACACGCATGAACATTCTGATATCGGACAAGGGCCGGTCCCATCCATCACATGGAAGCTTGGAAAGTGCGTCAAGCACATCCAGACCATCGACAACCTCTCCGAAAACGGTATATCCACCATCGAGCCTCGGCAAACCGCCGATCGTCCCATAGGTCTCCCTTTCGAAGGGGCCAAGATCGAAGGATCCTCCTGAGCGCTCGTTCCGTTCGGCCACCTGGTCCAGTTCTTCCTGGGTATATACAACGCCCAGCACTATGAAGAAACGACTGTCGTGTGTCAAGGAGTCCACATCCTCACTGGCCGGTGAGGCGGAGAGGGCGCCGTGCTTGTGGATGAGCCCCGGTACGATCTCTTGCTGGAGAGCCGGTGAAGGAGGGGTGCTGGCCACGCGCCTTCCGGCTGGAGCGTATTTGCTGGTGGGCTCGCCGCCCTCCACCATGAAATCGGGAACAGCGCGATGGAACAACAAGCTGTCATACACACCTTCCTCCACGTGTTGGATGAAGTTGTCCCTATGCACGGGTGTCTCATTGTAGAGGGCGAGGATCAGGGTCCCGAGCTCGGTCCGAACCTCCACCAAGGTCCTTTTATCATTGGCCCCTCCCTGGGCATCCACGCTACCAGGCAACCACGAACCACAAAGAATGGTCATGAGCATGGTCCATTTCCCATGGCGCCACCTTCGCCGCATGCTTATATTTGACATCCTTCCAGAGGCCCTGTGCGTAAAGGCCATCAAAAGTAACCCAATGACCACTACCACCTTCCGTAGCGTTCTTACCAGCGCCTTGATGGTACTCGTGCTCGCTACCGTGTTCACGGCATGCAACAAAGAGGACCCCACCACGGTCGTGATCACCGTCAAGGATGCGGACGGGCGACCCGCGGAAATGGCCTACGTTCGTTTGTTCGCCAACCCTGCCGTTCCCAGGGCCGATGCATCGAGGCTATTGATGGAGGCCATGACCGATGCGGCTGGTAATGCGGAGTTCGATTATTCCGGATTCTATGAGCAGGGGCAGGCCGGGTTTGCCGTACTCGATATCCTGACGTTCCGGGATAGTACCTACGCTGAGGGGATCATCAAGGTGCTCGAGGAAGAGACCAATGAGGAGACCTTGATCCTCAAGCCCATGGACGAGTGACGGGTCAGTCGCTCTCGAAATAGGCGAGAACAGCCTCCTTCATCAACCGCTCTTGTTCCTCCGGCCCCAATGCCGGCAAGTCCTTGGTACGCTCGAAGTGCGGCCAGCCATCCGCATCGCGACCGAGCTCACTGTAGTAGCCGAAGGCCTTCAGGCATACGCAGATGGCGATGTGCATGAGCGCGACCTTCTCATCCTTCTTGAATTCCCTCGCGTGCTGTCCGAGTTCCTGCACACCAATAAGGAACAGCACCCCGTTCAGGTCCAGGGTTCCCGCGCCAAAGCGTTTGCTCAGGTCGGAAACCAGGTCGCGCCAGCGTTTTTCGAATGCGAGGTCCACGAGCTTGGGTGCTGCGGCCGTTCCGGCCGGCCGCGAAAGTAGGTGGTTGGCACCGGGCTATGGGGTCGACCCGCAATTGTCACGAACAAGATCCGCTGCTTTCCTACCTCCCAATGAGGATGCCTTGCTCCAATCCGCGCAAGCCGAATCCGGGCGTTGACTGAAGTGGTAGCTCAATCCCCGATTCATCCAAACGCTCGTGTCATTGGGCGAAAGCGATAGTGCGATGGAAAAGTCCGCAATGGACCCGGGATAGTCGTGCAATATGGCCTTGGCGTTTCCTCTGTTCCGATACGCATCGGTATATGCGTCCTTGTATTGGATCGCCATGTCCATGTCCCGGATCACGGCCTCCATGTCCCCCAATTCCTTGTACGATAGGCCGCGGTTGAAATAGCAGGGAGCGCAATCCGGCTTGTACTTCACGCAGGCATCATAGTCGGCGATCGAGGCTGCGTAATTCCTCGCGTAGTAGTTGGTGAGCCCTCGGTTGTAATGGGTCAAACCGTCTTCCGGATAGTTCTCGAGCATGTCTGCGAACAAGGTGAAACTTGTTTTCCACACGGAAATGCGGTCCTTGGTGATCATGGAGAATGCGAGTAGTGCGACGATCAGGACCCCGGCCGGCACGTAGCGCATGTTGCGGCTTCTTCCCGCACCGGACCGCCATGCATCAACCACCAAGCGCGCCACGATCATGGAAAGACCGATGTATGGCACATAGGTGTAGCGCTCCGCAACGATCGCACGGCCTACGGGGATCAACTGCAATACCATGGCCAATGTGATAACGAAGAACAGGGTCCCCGTCACGGTGACCTTCCAGTACGTGCGGCTTCGATATGCGAACCAAAGCGTGGTGCCGAGCACCAGTACGACACCGATCGTCGGACCGATCAATGGCGCGATCGATGCGCCTGGTTCAATCGGGTACGGGTGAATTGCGCTGAGACCATATGGGAATACGAAATGGACGAGGTAGAAGGCGAGGGCGTGACCCATGATAAAAGGCCGTTGCCACCACGGGAAGTGAGGAGCGAAGGACTCGTCCATGGCTCCTGACTGTGAGGATAATGCGACTATACCAACCCCGATGGCAAGCGCGAAGAAGGGGAGCTTTTCCAGCACGAGCTTCCAGGACCAAGCTCGACCGATCCAATGGTCCACCACGAATAGCAAGGGAGCCATGGCGGCGGCCGCGGATTTGGATAGAAGGGAAAGCCCGAAAAGCAGCAAGCAAAGCACGTAGGCACCTGCACCTTCGGTCTTGACGTACCGCAAATAGACCAAGAGCGACAGGAGAAAGAAGAAGGTGTAGAGGACATCTTTCCGTTCGGCGATCCAGGCTACCGACTCCACATGCATCGGGTGCAGCGCGAAGAGCAGTGCGACGATCACGCCTCCCCAGTGATCATTCAACAAGCGCTTTCCGAGCAGGAACACAAGCGCGGTGTTCGCAATATGGAACACCACGTTGGTGGTGTGCATCAAGACCACATCCACGCGTCCAGCCCACGCGTATTCCAGCGCATAGCTCAGCAGGGTGAGCGGGTGGTAGTTGCCCACCAGATAAGCGGAAAGGATCCCTTTGATCCCTGGCCAGCTGAGGTCTTTCAGATACGGATTGTCCGTGATGTACTCGTTGTCGTCCCAGTTCAACAGGCCGTTGCCCGTGGCGCCACCGTACACAAGGAATGTGATCACCACCAGACCGATGGTGGTGACGATATTGCGCAAGGACAGCGGGGCACCACCCGCCGGTGCTGCATGCGGACCAACCTGTTCTTTCCGACCTTTCCTTCGGTGCTTCATCCCTTCGATCGTTGCCAAGATAACCGTAGTTTCAACCGCATGAATTGGCTGGACTGGGTGCTTGTCGCGCTCCTTGTGTTCGCTGCCTTCAAGGGCTTCTCGAGGGGTTTCATCGTGGAGGTCGGTTCGTTGGTGGCGCTCGTGGGTGGAGTTTGGGCGGGCATCCACCTGAGCGAGCGGGTGGTGGATGCGATCGGGCTGGACACGAAGAGTGCCGCAGTGGCGTTCCTGGTCACTTTCCTGTTGGTGCTGGTGGGTGTTCACCTCCTTGCCAAAGGCCTTACAACGCTGATCGATATGGCTCAACTGAGCTTGCCGAACAAATGGGCGGGCGTCGCTTTCGGGCTCCTGCGGTCCGCATTCACCATCAGCATCGCACTGAACCTGATGGCGGGATCCAGGGACGGGTCATTGCCTTCCGATAGAGTGCGCGAGGGCTCCAGTCTCTATGCTCCCATACAGAGCTTCGCCCCTTTTGTGGTGCCCGTTTTGGGCGAAACGAAATGGCTCGCACATGCCATGGGGAAACTACAGGAAGAGATCCGTACGATAGAGCTATGAATGGTGCGCAGGTGGTTGATCCATGGTGCCCCACTCAAACGTTCCCACCGCAAAGGGTCCGGCATCTGGTCACCCATTGCCTCGGGTCGTGTGAAAGCGTGAGTTTTCTTGGCCCTGCTCCGAATGAACGGTCCTGAAAAAGAGAGCCGCCACTGTTCGATGGGTGGGCGGCTTTCGTACGATCCAAGGTGTGCTACGATACCTCGGAACCGGGAGGTGTCGGTGGGGTAGGAGGTCCTTCGCTGGGTTTCGGTTCAGGAGCAGGTGGAACGTACTTGCTCACACGCACCGCGTTCATGCCTTTGGGCCCGCGTTCCAATTCATAGGTCACTTTGTCGTTCTCGCCAAGCTCTTCGAGCATACCACTAACGTGCACGAAGTAGCGCTCCTGGGTGCCGTCCTCGCGAATGAACCCGAAGCCCTTGGAGGTGTCGAAGAAATCGATCTTCCCGGTTCTTGCCGGTGCATCTGGGCTCTCTTCGCGTTTTGGAATGCCCAATTCGATCTCATCAGCATCCACCTCTTCGAAGTTGGCCGGATCGGGTGGTGTGTCCACGATCACGCCGTTCTCGTCCACATAAGCGAGCATATTTTCAAGGCCACCACCGGAGGCGTTCGCCTTGCGCTCTTCCTTGCGAGCTGCTTTTTCCTTTTGCTTTTGCTGGCGCTTCTTTTCCTTTTCGCGCTTGCTGAATGATGCTGATGATCTTGCCAAGTGGGTCGGTTCTAATGATATTCCCCTTCAGGTCTGACCCGGCGCTTCCCGAAGCCATTCACCTTGTGGAACGCCATAAAGATAAGTACCATGCGGGGAACGGGAAAAGAACGGCTGTTGATCGAGTGCGTGGCCCGGTGATCGTGCCCGTTCAGGCAGGTTCGTGGTGACCTGTTCTTTGCTCACCTATACCTGGATCCCTTGCGAGGAATGAAGGGAATGGATAGATGGACCGTGGAGTCCACGCGTTTCCCCTTCTTCGTGGCCGGATGCCACGTGGGCATGGCATACAGTAGTCGCATGGCTTCGGTCGCCAGATTCGGCGCTCCGGCAACACCGTTCACAACGCGGGCATCGGCGACATGACCTTTTCTGTTCACGGTGAAGGTCACCAGTACGTGACCACCTTTCCGTTGTCCGAGCTCCGGCTCCGGGTACCGCACGCTATCCGTGAAATAGGCCATCATGGCATCAGACCCTCCGGGGAATCGTGGTGCGATGTCGTACTCGGGTTCTCGCGCCACGAAAGGGAGGGCAAAGGGTTCGTCCTGTGCCGAGGAGACAAAGGCCGGGAACCCGAGCAGGAAGATCAAGAGGTATCGCATCAGGTGGCCTCGAACAGCTTGCATATTTCGGGCCGATCGACCCGGCAGGTACCAACCCAGAGGCGGCACCGCCGAAAACCACGGACCACCTCGGCGATACCTCCTTGCCTTACACTGCCCAGTGCCGTTCAACGAGTGTAGTACAGCTTGGAACCGATGCACGGCTTCACGATGTTCCGCCCAGTAGCTTGCCTGGAACTGGACCACGGACATCAGTAGGTCGCCTCGATAAAGGCCGCCCCCTGACCATGGATCGACCTCCAAGCGTGCCAATGCCAGAGGCACCGGGTAATGCGGACCAATGTTCTGGCCGATCGATAGGCTTAGGGCTTCCGTGCAGAGATCCTACAACGGAACATGCCGCATGTGATTGCACTCCACCACAAGATGGGATCCACCGTTGGGTGGTCTCCGGTCCGTTCCTTCCAACGTCGGCAGCGAACTGCTCTGATGACCCAAACGGCCACAGCCTCTCACCCTTGTGTCGCGTCGATCCCAGGCAGGGCCTTCCCCTCCAGGTATTCGAGCATTGCTCCTCCACAGGTGTGTATGTAGCTTAGCTGTTCCGAGAGCCCGAACTGGTCCACGGCCGCCACGCTATCCCCTCCGCCGACCAAGGAGAACGACCCGTTCGCCGTCGCTTCGGCCACCG